>DASZYH010000068.1:0-8228 GCA_035545515.1 Opitutaceae bacterium | reverse complement strand
AACCGGTGATTCCCGACGCGACGGAATCGGTGTTCACGACCCGCACCTACCTGATCGCGCTGGCGATCATCGTCGGCGGAATCGGCTATCTCATCTGGCGCCGCCGCCAGCGGCAGTTGGAACTCGCAGCGACCACGGTGTCGCACTCGCCTTTTGGTCCGGAGATGACCGCGCCCGCCGCGTCGGGCGCGCGGTTCACGACCGACCTGCTCGGCAAACTCGAATGGAAGCGGTTCGAGGAACTGGTCGCCGCCTACTACAACAAGACCGGAGTCGTCGCGACCCGGACCAAGACCGGCCCGGGCAGTCCCGTGCATATCCGGATCTCATGGAAGGGCGAAACCCGGCCGTTTGCCTGCGTCCACTGCGTCGCTCATCCGTCGGCGCTCATCGACCTCGCGCCGATCCAGGCGCTCCAGGAGATCCTGGCGGCGGAGGATATCCGTCGCGGATACGTCGTGACCTCGGGCAAGTTCGGCGTCCCGGCCCGGGACTTGGCGGAGGAGAAACAGATCACGCTGTTGCCCGGCGAGGTTTTCGCCGAAAAGTTGAACGCGCTGCCCGAGCTGGTGCGCAACGAGTTGATGAAGGACGCCACGGCCGGTGACTACGCGGTTCCGACCTGCCCGAAGTGCGAGATCAAGATGGTCCGATCCGAAGAGGACTCGTCCCAGTGGCAGTGCCTGCAATGCGGCACACTCCTGCCGCGGTAGTCACCGCCGAAAGGCAAAAACCCGCGCACTTGGCGCGGGCTTCGAAATTTTGACTCGAGTCGGGCGACGGCCCTCTGGCTTCTGATGCCGACTCCTGACTCGTGGCGCGGCGCCGCCGCGATCAGGCGCGACCAAGATAGGTTCCGTCCGCCGTGCTCACGCGGATGACGTCCCCTTCCTTGATGAACAGCGGCACCTGCACCACCAGGCCCGTCTCGAGCGTGGCGGGTTTTTGAACGTTGCTGGCCGTGTCACCCTTGATGCCGTCCGCGGACTCCGTGACCTTCAGCGACACCGCGCTGGGAAGATCGACCGACAGCGGGCGCTCATCGACGAACAAGACGTCCACCTTGCCGCCCGGAGCCAGGTAGTTCTTCACGTCGCCGAGCTGCTGCGCGGTCAGTTCGATTTGCTCGAACGAGGTCGGATCCATGAACGCAAAGGAGTCACGGTCCGCGTAGCTGAACTCGAGCGACTTCTTGTCGGTCGGCATCACTTCGATCGTGTCGGTCGACGCAAACCGCTGGTCCAGGGCCTTGCCGTACCGCAGGTTGCGCATCTTGATTTGAACGAAAGCGCGCAGGTTTCCAGGGGTGCGGTGCTGCGTTTCCATGACGAGATGCGGCTCGCCGTTGAATTTGATGACTTGGCCTTTGCGAATGTCGTTGGCTGCGGGCATGACGTTGGAGCGATTCGGACTGCGGTTTTGTCTGTAGAAAACGAGTAGAGTGGGGAGGCCGTCGCAAAGGTGTCAAGCCGCGCGGCATTCCGGGGCAATCCGGTCACCAGCGAGGCCCGATCGATGCGCCCCGACGCGCACGTCCAGCGGCGATCGCGGGCCGCCTCAGCCGATTTGTAGTCGCCACTGCTTTGCCCGGAGGTATGGCCAATGGGGGCTTGCGCTGGCAACGCCCGGTTGCCGAAACTCCGGAATCCATGAAACAACGCACCCTGGCGCGCGAAGTGTCCGTCCGAGGCAGCGCGCTGCACACTGGCGACGCTGTCACGCTGACGATGAAACCGGCTCCGGTCGATCGCGGCATCGTGTTCCGCCGCATCGATCTGCATGGAGCGCCGGAAATCTCGCCGCGCGTCGATCTGGTGACCGACCTGGTGCGGGCGACCACGATTCAATCGGGACACGCCAAGATCCACACGGTCGAGCACGTGCTGAGCGCACTGCATGGCTGCGGCGTGGATAACGTGATCATCGAGATGGATGCGTCGGAGCCGCCGATCATGGACGGATCGGCGCAACCCTTTGTGAACCTGATCCAACAGGGTGAACCAGTGGAACAGGAAAAGGACCGCGAGTACTTCGAACTCGATGCGCCGGTGTCCGTCACGCGCGGCAACCGGTCGATCATCGCGCTGCCGTTCGACGGGTTGAAGGTCTCGTGCACCTCCGCCGACGACCGCGGCATCCACACGCAGCATCTTTCGCTCACGCTCGATCCCGAGGTCTACCAGACGCAGATCGCGGCGGCGCGGACGTTTACCATTTACGAGGACATCGAGGAACTCCTGAAGCTCGGCAAGATTCGCGGCGGCTCGCTCGATTCGGCGATTGTGATTCGGGGGGACAAGATCCTCTCGAAGGAGCCGCTGCGCTTCAAAGACGAGTTCGTCCGTCACAAGATCCTCGATATCGTGGGCGATGTCATGCTGCTCGGCCTCCCGCTGAAGGCCCACATCGTCGCCACCCGACCGGGACACGCGATCAATGCCGAGCTCACGAAGCTGCTGTTCGAGCGCCTCCAGGAGCGGAAGGCCGGCGGAGCGAAGAAGAAGGCGCCGGCGCCGGGCGCCACCATGGTCCTCGAAAACGAAACCTCGCTCGATATCCGGCGGGTGCTCGACACGCTGCCGCACCGTTATCCGTTCCTGATGATTGACCGCGTGGTCGAGTTCAAGAATGCCGACGAGCTCACGGCGCTGAAGAACGTCACGATCAACGAGCCGTTTTTTCAGGGGCACTATCCCGGCAATCCGGTTCTGCCGGGCGTGCTCCAGATCGAGGCGATGGCGCAGGCGGCGGGGATCCTCATGCTGAGGAAGATTTCGTCGGCGGGAAAAACCGCCCTGTTCATGAGCTGCGACAAGGTGAAGTTCCGCCGCGCCGTCCGCCCGGGCGACCAGCTTATGATCAACGTCAAGATGACGAAGAGCCGCGGAAACAAGATCGGCGTCGCCGAGGGCGAGTGCGTGGTCAACGGCCAGGTGACGTCCTCGGCCGAACTGATGTTCGCGGTGGTCGACAATGCGGAGGTGGAGTGATGTCGCGCATTCACCCGACGGCAGTCGTTGAGCCATCCGCCCAGTTGGCGGACGACGTCGAAGTGGGCGCATTTGCGTTCGTCGGGGCCAACGTCGTGCTTGGTGCCGGGACGCGGTTGCACCACCATGCGAGCGTCGAGGGCAACACGGTGCTCGGCGAAGGGTGCGAGGTCTTCCCGTACGCCTGCATCGGCGGCAAGACGCAGGATCTGAAGTTCAAGGGCGGAAATCCCGGGCTGCGCGTGGGCGAGCACAACGTGTTCCGCGAGTATGTGACGGTTCACGGCGCCACCGCCGATGGTGACTTCACGCGCATCGGTTCGAACAACACCTTCCTGGCGACGTCGCACGTGGCGCACGACTGCGTGCTCGGCAACCGCATCGTCATGAGCAATGGCGCGGTCCTGGCCGGACACGTCGTCATCGAGGATCACGTGGTCGTCGGAGGCTATGGCGGAGTGCACCAGTTCTGTCGCGTGGGCGCGTACGCCATGGTCGCCGCGTTCGGCAAGCTCGTCCAGGACCTGCCTCCTTACTTCATTGCCGACGGCAACCCGGCGGAGGTGCGCGCGGTGAATCGCGTCGGTCTCGAGCGCGGCGGTTTTGGCCCCGAACAACTGGAGCGAGTCAAGCTGATGCACCGCCTGCTGTATCGCGAAGGGCTCAACCGCACCCAGGCACTCGAAAAGTTGGCCACCCATTCGCAGGCCGCGACCGTCGAGTTCCAGCACATGCTGGAGTTCGCCAAGTCCAGCCAGCGAGGGTTGGCCTCGGGCGTGCGTTAGTGCCGGAGGCGGCGGTCTCGGGCGTGGATGGCACCGGGGCGTTGCGTGCCGGCTGCGGTAACGCGACGCACTGTACCGGTACGAGATCAGGTTCCGCTTGCCGCGCCTGGCGTCCGCACCTAGATACGCCGCTCCATGTCCTTCGTCTTCCCTGCCCGCACCAGCACCTCTGACATCGAGCTTGGCACGACGCTGCAGCCCAAGTTCGGCCCCGACGGCCTGATCCCGTGCATCACGACGGATCACATCACCAACGAGGTGCTCATGTTTGCGTTCATGAACGCGGAGGCTCTGGCGCACACGATCCGGACGAAGAAGGCGACGTATTGGAGCCGTTCGCGGAACAAGCTTTGGATCAAGGGCGAGGAGTCCGGCAACGCCCAGCTCGTGAAGGAACTGCTCGTCGACTGCGACCAGGACGTCGTGCTGCTGAAGGTCGAAAACGTCGGGGGCGCCGCCTGCCACAACGGCTACAAGTCGTGTTTCTACCGCAAGCTCGCCGACTCGGCCAAGGCCGATGAGCCGGCGACGATGGCGCTGGAGTACGCAAGCCGTCGCGTCTTCGATCCGGCCACCGTGTACAAGAAGAAGAGCTGACGATTTCCGCCCCGCGAAAACCGGTGTCGCGGTTTGGTGCAGGGCGGGGGTCGCCGGCCCCGCCTATCGTCAAGAACGGTCTCGCGGACGCATCGACGCGGGCGAAACAATTGATGGACCTTTGGCAGGGTAGGGCGCGGAGTCCCTTCCGCGCGCCAATCTTTCGATCGCCGCGGGGTCAGCGCCCCCGCCCTACATCGAGTCGAGCTTCCGCAGATAGTCGAACGCGTACAGCCCGCTGTTGTGGCCGTCGCTGAAGTCGAACCGCAACGCGTAGTTTCCAACCCGCTCCCAGCCGATCACGCGCACGCCTTTGAACTGCTTGGGGCCGTCGCCGCCGTACTGCGTCCCAAAAATGTCCCGTTCGCCCATGTTCGACGCGCTGGGCGATGCCGCGCGGAGCTTTTCGAACGGGAAGTAGGACTCCGCGCCGTCATCCCAGACGATCGCAACTTCCTCGCCGATGATTTGGACGTTGGTGGGGACCTGCATGAACCGCATTCTCAGCGGAGCGCAGGCCAACTTCCAAATGCCAAATCGCTCTGCACCCGCCAGACCGTGCCGCCGCTGGTGTAATTTCCGGGTCAGGCTCGGTGAAATTACCTAAGCATCTATTTGCGAAGTAGTTCAACGCTCGTATGGGTATCGCGATGCAATCTTCCCCCCATGCAGCCCTGCCTCATATCGTCGTGGTCGGCGCCGGTTTCGGCGGACTGACGTTCGTTCGGGATTTTCCCTCGGACCTCGCGCGCATCACGGTCATCGATCGGCAGAACTATCACGTGTTTCAGCCGCTGCTGTATCAGGTTGCGACCGCGGGGCTCGCCGCCACGGACATCGCCCAGCCCATTCGCGGCGTGTTCGGCGGCCGGGCGAACCTCGACGTCCTGATGAGCGAGGTGACCGCCATCGATCTGGCGCAACAGCGCGTCCAACACTCCCGTGGCGAGCTGCATTACGACTACCTGATCTTCGCCGTCGGGGCGAACACGAGCTACTTCGGACACGATGACTGGGAGAAACACGCGCCGGGACTCAAGTCGCTCGACGACGCCCTGCGGATCCGCCGGCTTATCCTGACATCGTTTGAGCGCGCCGAAACCGAGCCGGATCCCGCCCGGCGCGAGGCTTTGATGAACATCGTGGTTGTCGGTGGCGGGCCGACCGGCGTCGAACTCGCGGGGGCGTTCGCGGAGCTGACGCAAAAGGTGCTCGCGAAGGATTTTGACCACATCGACCCGCGCAAGGCCCGGATCCTTCTCATCCAGGGCGGCGATCGCATCCTGCCGACCTTCGACCCCAGCCTGTCCGCCAAGGCGCAGGAGCATCTTGCCAACCTCGGCGTCGAGGTCCGGACCGGCAAGCACGTGGAGGACGTGAAGCCCGGGGCGGTCGTCGTCGGCGGGACGACCATCCCATCGGACAACATCATCTGGGCCGCCGGTGTGCGGCCCGAGTCGATCACCCGCCAGCTCGGCGTGCCGCTCGATCGTCACGGCCGGATTCAGGTGTTGCCCGACGTCAGTGTCCCCGGCCACCCGAACGTATTCGCGCTCGGTGACACGGTGTACCTGAAGGACGCCAACGGGGTTGAGGTCCCGGGCGTTGCCCAGGGCGCGATCCAGATGGCGCGGCATGCGGCCCGGCTCATCGCGCACGATCTTCGGCACGGCCCGCGCCTGCCGGCCGATCGGCCGGCGTTCGCGTATTACGACAAGGGTTCGCTCGCGACGGTGGGCCGGACTGCCGCAGTGGCGGAGATCAAGAACATGAAGTTGTCGGGCTTCTTCGCCTGGGTGGTCTGGGCCACCGTTCACGTCGCGTTCCTGATCGGCTTCCGCAACAAGTCCGCCGTCCTGATGCAGTGGGCGTATTCTTATCTCACGTACAAACGCGGCGCGCGCATCATCACCGGAACCTCCGGTGAACCCGCCGCCTGAATCGATTGCGGAATTCGGAATGCGGAATCCGGAATGATTTCATGGGCGACGCTCATTTCCCAGGTGGAGCGCGATGTCCTCATCGCGCTGCCTTGAGTTTTGCGAACGTTGTCCTCGCGTGCTTCGCGAGACTTGCTCTCGGCGCAGGCGAATGCCCGCCGAATTTGATCGAGTCGAAGGCCGCGAGCTTGCTCGCGCCTCCGGCGAAAGCGGGCCGAATGAATCGAGCTGTAGGCCGCGAGCTTGCTCGCGCGGTTTGGGGCATCGGTGAGCGGAGCGCCCGCATGCCCAATCAGGGGCGCGAGCAAGCTCGCTGCCTACGAAATCCAAATCCATCGAGGCCTTCGCCACGCCTCAACGTTGCGCCCCCGCCATGCTACGACTCCGCGCTCCGCACTCCGCAATCCGCGCTCCGCAATCCCCTCAGCGTCGCGCGCTGAGGTAGTGGTCGATCCCTGCGGCGGCTTTTCGCCCGTCGCGCACCGCGTGTACCACGAGGCTCGGTCCGCGGACCGAATCGCCGCCGGCGAAGACGCCCGGCACGCTCGTCATCTCGTTTTCGTCGACGACGATCCCGCCCCAGTCGTTCACCACCACGTTCGCGAAATCGCTGCCCTCGGGGAACGGCACCGGATCGAAGCCGTACGCCACGATCACATAGTCGGCGTCGACGAGAAAATCGGATCCTGCCACCGGCCGTGGCTTCCGCCGGCCCGACGCATCGGCGGCGCCCAGTTCCATGCGCACGCACCGCACCGCACCCACGCGTCCCGCTCCGTCGCTGATGATCGCGACCGGGTTGGTGAGAAACTCGAAGCGCGCACCTTCCTCCAGGGCGTTGTAATATTCCTTCCGGCTGCCCGGCATGTTTGCCAGGTCGCGCCGGTAGAGGCACACGGCCGCGCTGGCGCCGCTGCGCAACGACGTCCGCAGGCAATCCATTGCCGTGTCACCGCCGCCCAGCACCGCCACGCGCTTTCCGCGGACGTCGATGTTGGGAAATTCGTGTGCGGCTTCCGGCACGTTCTTCTGAATCAGGAAGGGGAGGGCCGCGACGATCCCGCCGAGTTCCGCGCCGGGGACGTCGGCCAGCTTCGGCTCCTGCGCGCCAAATCCGATGAACACCGCGTCGAACTGCTCGCGCAATTGCGTGAGGGATACGTCCCGTCCGACGTGGACGCCGAGCCTGAATTCGATGCCGTTCCGCTTGAGGAGATCGATCCGGCGCGAAACGACGTTCTTCTCGAGCTTGAACGACGGAATCCCGTTCACGAGCAGTCCGCCCGGGATCCCCTGGGTTTCAAAAACCGTGACCGCGTACCCGAGCTTCGCCAGTTCATCGGCACACGCGATGCCGCCCGGGCCCGACCCGATCACCGCCACGCGGCGGCCGTTCGGCGGCGCCGAAACCGCGTCGACCGCACCGTGCTGGAAGGCGTACTCGTTGATGAACCGCTCGACCGCGCCGATCGAAATGGGATCGCTCTTGCTGTTGATGATGCACGCGCCCTCGCACAGCCGCTCCTGCGGACACACCCGGGAGCAGATCTCCGGCATGTTGCTGGTCGAGCGCGAGACTTCCGCCGCCTCGAGGAACAACCCCTGCGCGGTCAGGGCCATCCACTCCGGGATGCGGTTCGCCAGGGGGCACCCCTGGCGGCAGAGCGGCTCGGGACATTGGATGCACCGGCTCGCCTGACGGCGGGCGGTCGCCTCGTCGTAGGTGGCGTAGATCTCGCGATAATCCGTCACCCGCTCGTCCGCCCCGCGTTTCGAGGGCATTTCCCGGCCGAACACGGACCACGCGTACTTCGCGGTCGAAGGTGTGAGAGTCGGGGGCATGGCGGATAAGGTAGAAACCGGTAGCAGGGAGAGCCTCCGTACTATGCGGCGGAACCCCCGTGCGGACTCGGCGG
>DASZYH010000067.1:0-20168 GCA_035545515.1 Opitutaceae bacterium | reverse complement strand
CCAATCCGGTTGCCAGCCGCCCGGTCCAGCGCTCCCATCGCGCCCCGCGAATTTCCGCCACGTCAAGCGATGTCCTGGTTTCCCGCCGCCCTTCGTCGCAACGCATCCGCCGCATGTTTCCTGCTGTGCCTGGTGTGCGCGGGCCCGGTCGCCGCGGCGCCGGGAGTCCTGGCCCACCTCGACCAACCCGAGCAGTACTTTTTCGACACCTACAACATCGAATCCGGGCTGCCCGGCGTCGCGGTGAACTCCGTCTGCCAGACTCGCGATGGGTTTCTCTGGGTCGCGACCGGCGGAGGGCTGGCCCGCTTCGATGGCGACCGATTCGTGTCGTACCGGCCGACCAACACGCCGGAGTTCCGGACCCCGCTGGTCTACCGCCTCTGCGAATCCCGCGACGGGTCGCTGTGGATCGGCACCGGTCGCGGACTCCTCCGATATCGTGACGGCCGGTTCGAGCGGATGGGACTTGCCGATGCCGAGATCCACCAGCTGGCCGAGGATCCCGCCGGACGGCTGTGGATCGGCACCTTCGGCGCGGGGTTGTATGTGCGTGAGCAGGGGGCCCTTCGACACATCGATGCCTCGGTGCTCAACGGATCCAGTTATGTGGTCCGCCTGCTGGTCGATCACCGGGGAGAAACGTGGGTGGCGACCGACGCCGGCGGCATCTTCGTTTCCGGGCACGGCTCGTTTCACCCCTTCCATCCGGACCGCCCGCTGGCGGGCACGGTGGTTGCAATCGCCGAGGCGCCGGCCGGGACATTCTGGTTTGGAACGAGGACGAACGGGCTCTACCGGTGGCGCGACGGGCGGTTGGACCACTTCGGCCCCGAAGCTGGGCTGGCGGGCGACGGCGTGTACGACGTGAAGCCGGCGAACGACGGCGGAGTTTGGATCGTCAGCGCCAAACTCCAGCGGCTGGCCGACCCCGACCATCCGTCGATCACCACGATTCCCGACGCGCCGGAAGACCGGATCTATTCCGTGGACCAGGACCGGGAGGGCAGTGTGTGGCTGAGCGCGAAGGAGCGCGGGCTGCTGCGGGGCAGCGCGATGCCCTACCGGCTGATTACCGCGCGGGACGGACTCCCCGACAACGTGCGCTCGATCGCGCGCGACGCGACCGGCCACCTGTGGCTCGCCGCGCAAGGATACGGGGTGGTGCGCGTGTCACCGGGCGGCCGGATCGATTATCCGCTGGGCTTGGCGGCCACCGGCGGCCCGTCGCCCACGGTGGTGCTCGCCGCGCGTGGCGGAGACATTTGGGTGGGGACGGCCGGGGCGCTGCACCGGTGGCGCGAGGGCCTCGAGCGTACATTCCCGCAGATCCGCGGCGTGTATGGCCTGTTTGAGGACACGAGTGGCAAGGTTTGGATCGGCACGGCCGTCGACGGAATGTTTCGCTTCGCCGAGGGCCGTTTCACGCCCGTGCAGCTCGATGCGGGGGCGCCCATCCAACACGCCACCTCCTTCTGCGAGGGACCGGACGGAGCCGTGTACGCGGCCACGTGGGCCTCCGGATTCGCGCGCATCCTGGGTGCCCACGCGACCCTCTACGATCGCAGCTCCGGGCTGCCGACCGACGAGGTGAGGGCCGTGTACGTGGACCGGAAAAACCGGGTCTGGCTTGGGTTCCGCGGACACGGGTTGGGCCTCTGGGAAGCCGGTCGGTGCTGGTCGCCGGAGGGGTTGGCGCAGACCTTGTTTGATCACGTGGCCGCCCTGACCGAGGACGCGCAGGGTCGGTTCTGGCTGGGCACGCCGGCCGGCGTGATGTGGGTCGCCAAGTCCGACCTGCTCGCCGCCGCGCGCGGCACGAAAACGATCGCCGAGCTGCGCGTCGCGCAGGTGAACCGGGCGTTGCGCACCGCATCGGTGTGGACCGGTTCACAATCGGTGATCTGCCGGACCGCCGGCGACCGCCTGCTGTTTGCGACCCGCGAAGGAATACTCGCCGTTGACCCCGGCCGCACGCCGGCCGGTCGCCTGCCGCCGCCGGTGTACATCGAGCACGTCTCGGTCGATGGGCGCCGGGTCGGGGCGGGTCGGACGCTGAAACTCGCGGCCGGGCCCCGGAATCTCGTCATCAATTACACCGCACCCAGTTTCATCGAACCCAGCCAGGTCCGGTTCAAGTACCGTCTCGACGGCTACGACGCCGATTGGGTCGAGGCGAACTCCCGCCGCTCGGCCGCCTACGGCAACCTCGCACCCGGCGACTACCGGTTTCACGTCATTGCGTGCAATGCGGACGGCGTCTGGAACGACGTCGGCGCCACCGTCGCGATCGTGCAACGGCCGTATTTCTACCAGACGGGCTGGTTTTTCGGGTTGCTCGGACTCGGGCTCGTCGGCACCGGCGTGGGCCTGTATCGGTGGTCGAATCACCGGCTCAACCTTCGGCTCGAGCGGCTCGAGGCCCGCCAGGCCACCGAGCGCGAGCGCCGGCGGATCGCGAAGAACCTGCACGACGACCTCGGGGCGAATCTGACCGAAATCGGGCTCGCCGCGGAGGGCATCCAGCGGAAGGTCGGCGATCCCCGGCTCAACGAGGAGATGTCCGCGCTCTCGGAACGCGTCCGCGCCCTCGCGGGCACGCTCGACGCGATCGTCTGGTCGGCCAATCCGGCGAACGATTCGCTCGACCGGCTCGGCACGTTCGTCTGCGGGCTGTTTCAGGACCTGTGCCGCGTGGCGGGCATCCGGTGCCGCATCGACGTGCCGCAGCCGCTGCCGCCGCTCGCCCTGTCGCCCGACGAACGTTCGCACCTGTTTCTGGCCGCGCGCGAGGCGATGACCAACGCGGCCAAGCATGCGGGAGCGGGCGAGGCGTGGCTGCGGCTCCGGATGGAGGAGGCCGTGCTGGTACTCGCGATCGAGGACAACGGCCGCGGGTTCGATCTCGCTGCGGCGCTCGGCGGAGGGCGGAACGGGCTTGGCAACATCCGATCCCGGGTGGCCGAGTTGAAAGGCACGGTGCAATTTGACACCGCCCCCGGCCGAGGTACCCGCATCATCATGCGGGTGCCGATTCGTCCGCATCCATCCACCTGAGGACCGCATGAAAACCACCGTCGCCATTGTCGAGGACAACAGCACGATCAGCGCGTCGCTCGAGCGCGTCATCGGTTCGTCCGACGACCTGCGCTGTGTCGCCGTCAGTGCGAACGCCGAACACGCGCTGCGCACGATCCCGGCGCACAATCCCGAGGTCGTGCTGATGGATATCGAACTGCCCGGCATTTCCGGCATCGAGTGCACCGCGCGACTACGGCGGCTGCTGCCGCGGGTGCGGATCCTCATCCTCACCGTGTACAAGGATCATGAACAGATCTTCCGGGCACTCGAGGCGGGGGCCAGCGGTTATCTCCTCAAGCGATCATCGACCGACGAGATCCTGCGCGCGATCCGCGATGTGAAGGAGGGCGGCGCGCCGATGACGGCGGAAATCGCCGCCAAGGTCGTCCAGTCGTTCCATCGGTCCCCGGCCCGGCCCAGCGAACGCGTGCAACATCTGACCGCGCGCGAAAACGAGATTCTCGAGTTGCTCGCCCGTGGCTACGTGGCCAAGGAAATCGCCGATCAGCTCGGCATCAGCTACGAGACGGTGCGCGGACATCTCGCGAACATCTACGAGAAGCTTCACGTCCGCTCGCAGACCGAGGCGGTGATCCAGTATTTCCAGCGCGCCGAGAGCAGTTGAGTCAAAGAGGTAGCCGATCGCCGGCGCGAGGCATTGGGTGGTAGGGCTGGGACTGGCTCCCAGCCGCGGCGCGGAAGGGACACCACGCCAGCCGGCGCCGACGTACGGCGAGACCGCCGGCATTTCGACGGGCCGGGGTCATCCCCCCCAATTGTACCATACCGCGGCGCGTTGGATTTCCCTACCATCGGATTGTCCACGCCTCATTGCCCCGCGCCCCTGGCGGACGCGAGGCTGGCCCGCCGGACCGGCCCCGTGCCGGTCCGGGCCCCAGCCGAAGGGCGTGTCCGTCTAACCTCAACCGATCAGCCCAATATGCGCCTAACCCCAAGCCGTCGAATCCTCGTCCTCGCCGCCGCCCTGACCGCCGGTGCGTTCAGTTCCAGCCTCGTTCATGCTCAGACCACGGTCCCGGTCGCCAGCGACCGTGCCATCCAGCTTTCCGAGTTCACCGTCAACGCCGACTCCAATGTCGGCTACGGCGCGTCGGAAACGATGACCGGCACGCGCGTCGCGACCAAGATCAAGGACCTGCCCTTCCAGGTGAACATCATCACGAGCGAGTTCTTCGAGGACTTCGCGATGTTCGAACTCAACGACAACGTCGCCGGCTACATCAGCAATTTCAGCGGACTCGACCAGGGCGGCGGCTTCACGTTGCGCGGTCTCGGTTCGACCTACCAGCTGCGCGACGGCTTCTTCCGGCTGGGACGCTATGGCGCGAGCAACATCGACCGCATCGAGGTCATCAAAGGCCCGAGTGCCGCGATTTACGGGCAGTCGCAGCCCACCGGAATCGTCAATATCATCTCGAAAAAACCGCGGAAGGTCGCGCGGCAGACCGTGCGGCTCAGCACGGGCAGCTACGGCACGAATCGCGAGGAGATCGAGAGCACCGGCCCGGTCGGACACAGCACGAAGGACTTCTACGTTTTCACCGCCCAGCTTTATGATCGCACCTACGACACCCCCTTCGCCGCCCAGCACAACAAGGAGGCGTATCTCGCCTGGGAGCACGATTTCGATCCGACGAGCAGCCTGCTGGTGCAGGTCGAATACTTCCTGTCGGTTCACCACGCCATCGGACAGTCATTGCCGCTGATCCAGGATCCGACCACCAAACAGATCCTTGGGATCGACACGCGGTTCGCCGGCATCAATCAGGGCGGCCCGACGCAGAACGAGCTGACGCGCGGGATGACTTCGCTGACCGCCACCTTCCAAAAACAGTTCAACGACGTTTGGAGCACGCGTGTCTCCGGCAACTACTACCGCGCCCGACGGTGGGATCTCGGCGTTCCCACGAGCAACTATGTCAGCACCACCGGACAGCTGACGCGCGGCGACACGCTGGGGAAGGGGCGCATCATCGAGGACGGCGGGGGTCTCCAGGCGGACCTGCTCGCCCACACGTGGCTGGCGCAGCATGCCATCGAGAACCGCGACCTGTTCACGATCGATATCAACGACTACTATCGGTACGATCCGTCGCTGAAGATGAACGGTCCGGCGAAGACCGCGTGGGCGCCGTTCCGCACCATCACCGTCGGGCAGCCGATCACGTACTGGACCGCGCCCTTCGACTACAGCGAGGCGTACCTGACGCGGATGAACAAGAATCGGACGACCGTGTTCGGCGGCCTGTTTCGGCACCAGAGCGCCTTCTTTCATGGACGCCTGCTCACGTATGCGGGCATGCGGTTCGACCACGTGGTGTTCAGCCTGCGCGACCTGCTGAACAAGAAGCAGGCGCATTTCACGTCCAACGCCACGACTCCGAACCTCGGGTTCAATTTCAAGGTCCGCCCGAATATCGCGACGTACGTCAACTACAGCCAGGCGTTCAATCCCTCGGGGCAGCATGCGACCGCGTCGAACATCACGCCGAATGAAACCGGCTGGGGCTACGACTATGGCATCAAGGCCTCGTATTTCGAGGACCGGCTCAACTTCACGCTGGGTGGTTTCTACATCGTGAAGAAGAACATCACCGAGACGGATTACGACCCGGACACGGGGTTCGTCATCTACCTTCCGGAGGGCACGGATCTTGTCCGCGGCGTCGAGTTCGACGGCACCTGGCGGTTCTCGGACCGGTTCATGGTCGGCGGCAGCTTCGGCCACGTGAATTCGCAGATCACGAACCTGGGGTACCAGCGCATGGCGGTCGGCCGTTCGCCCGCCAACGTTACGCCGACCCAGGCGGCCATGTACGGGAAATACAATTTTGCCGGACCGCTCCAGGGACTCTCGGTCAACTTCGGCGTCGTGTATCGCTCCTCGACGCCCACGCAGAACCCGAACGCGGGCGACCACTACGACAGCAAGGGGCATTACACGGGCACGACGGGTGAATGGATGATCCGGGTGCCGGCGTGGGCAGTCTGGACGGGTGGTATCCGGTACAGCTTCAGGGGTGGCGATGAAGGCCGGCTCAGCCACACGATCGCGCTCAACGTGAACAATCTCTTCGACCGCCAGTACCTCAACGGCCGGTCGTTCGGCGAGGGCCGAGCGGTCTACGTGACGTATACCTTGAGTCTCTAGGTTGGCGCCACGTTCGAATCCGGCCATGAATCGCGCGCGATTGATGCCAGTGGGCGGCCGGCTGTTCCTGCCGCTGCTGTTGCCCGTCCTGGTGCGGGCTCTCGGCGCCGCGGAGGCTCCGGCTGACGGCCGGTCGCCGGTTGACGCCACGCCCGCGGTGGTCCGCCTCGAGAGCCCGCGGGATTACCAGGTTTTCCAGCGGACCGACGCCCGCAACGGCGCGATCACCGTGGAGGGCACCTGGAGCGTGCCGCGGCACACGTCCGCCCCGCCGGACGCGCTGCAGTTCCGGGTGGTTGGTTCGCCGGCCGGCGGCGACGCCGCCGCGTGGCAGCCGTTGCCGTTCAATCCCGGCGCGCGCGGATTCCGCGCCCGGATCCCGCTCGCTCCCGGCGGCTGGTACCGCGTCGACGTGCGGCTGCTGCGCCACGAAAGCCCGCTTGCAACGACGGCGGTCGCACACGTCGGCGTCGGCGAGGTCTTCCTGATCGCGGGGCAATCCAACTCGGCCAACTACGACGAGGAAAGACAGCGACCCACCACCGGCCGCGTGGCGGCTTTCGACGGCACGGACTGGCGGATCGCCGCCGATCCGGAGCCCGGGGCAACGGGCAAGAAGGGCAGCTTCATCCCCAGCTTTGGCGATGCGCTGGTGCGGCGGTTTCACGTGCCCGTCGGCGTCGTCTGCATCGGCGTGGGCGGCACCAGCATTCGCGAGTGGATGCCGGCCGGGCACCCCATGGCGCTGCCGCCCACGACCGGCGCGCATTGCCTCGTCCTCGCCGATGGCTCGCTCGTGAGCACCGGCGAGCTGTTCGACCTTCTCGTCGGCCGGCTGCGCGGCTTTCCGCCGCACGGGCTCCGGGCGGTGCTGTGGCACCAGGGAGAATCGGACTGGCATCAGCCGCCCGGTCACGGCATCGCGCTCGCAGCCTATCGGGCCGACCTTGGCGAGCTGATCGCCGATAGCCGGCGCGCCGCCGGGTGGAACGTGCCGTGGTTCGTGGCCCAGGTGAGCTACGGCAATCCGAGCGTGCCCGGCTCCGACGCGATGCGGGCGCAGCAGCGGGCCGTCGTCGATGACCGGCTGACGTTTGGCGGACCCAACACCGACACGCTCACGGGCCTCCTGCGGGAGAAGCACGGCCAGGGCGTTCATTTCAGCGCCGAGGGCCAGCGTCGGCACGGGGCGCTCTGGGCGGAGATCGTCGGCGACTGGATTGCGCGCCGTGACGACGACGTCGCGACCAGCCCGGCCGCCGCCTCCCCGCGTCCCTGATGTCTTGGCTGATTCCATGAGCAAACACCAAGGGGAGCGAAACCCGTGCGGATCGACCCCTCCGGACTCGGCCCGGCCGGTACCGGCGAGGCTGCGTCGCCTGGCATTCGCCGTCGCGGTCGTGCTGCCGTTCGTGGGCGCACGGGCGGCCGAAATGCCCGAGATGTGGTCGAGCACGGCGCAGATCGATCCGCGGCTCGGCCGGCCCGATACCCGCTGGTTCCAGGAGGCCAAGTTCGGATTGTTCGTGCATTGGGGACTGTATTCGGCGATCGGCAACCGCTGGCACGGGCGCGACTACTTTGGGTCCGGCGAATGGATCATGAACCGCGCCCGGATCCCGGCCGCGGAGTACGCCGAGGCGGCGCGGACCTTTGATCCGACGGCGTTCAACGCCGGCGCCTGGGCCGCGTTCGCCCGGCAGGCCGGCTTCCGGTACGTGGTGGTCACTGCCAAGCACCACGAGGGCTTCGCGATGTTCGACTCGAAGGTGTCCGCCTTCAACATCGTCGCCGCGACGCCGTACCACCGTGATCCGATGGCCGCGCTCGCCACGGCCTGCGCCCGCGACGGGCTGAAGTTCGGATTCTATTACTCGCAGTACCTCGACTGGCACGAGCCGGACGGCGGCGGCAACAGCTGGGACTTCGATCCGAAGCGGAAGGACGTGAAGCGCTATTACGCCGAGAAATCGATCCCGCAGATCAAGGAACTGCTGACGAATTACGGTCCGCTGGGCCTGTTCTGGTTCGACATGCCCGGCGGGCTGTCCCGCGAGGAGACGGTCGCGTTCATGCAGCAGGTGCGACGGCTGCAGCCCTCCTGCCTGATCAGCAGCCGCGTCGGCAATGGCCTTGGCGACTTCCGCGACTTCGGCGACAGCGAACTTCCCCCCCGATTCATCGCCGGTCCGTGGGAGGCGTTGTTCACACAGACCGACTCGTGGGGGTACGTGCGGACCGATCGTGATTTCAAGACCCCGCGCGAGATAATCCGGCTGCTGGCTTCAACCGCCGCGCGCGGCGGCAATCTGCTGCTCAACGTCGGTCCGGACGGCATGGGGCGGATTCCGGCGTTGTCCCTGAAGTATCTGACGGACGTCGGGCGGTGGCTGCGGACAAATGGCGATGCGATCTATGGTACCACCCATGGGCCGATACCGGACCAGCCCTGGGGAGTGACCACCCTCAAACCAGGCCGGCTGTTCCTGCATGTGTTCAATCGCCCGGCGGACGGCCGGATCGTGGTGCCCAACATCAACGTGCCGGTCACGGACGCCCGGCTGCTCGCCGGGGGACGGTTAAAATTCGAGCGCCGCGGTACGGACCTCGAAGTGCAGTTGCCGACGCCGTTGCCGGATCTCCGCGATTCGGTGGTCGAGGTGAGCTTTGTCGGCCGGATCGCGGATGCGTGGGACGCACCGGCGCTGATGAGCCGGCAGTTTTCGGCGGTCGAGTTCGACGCGGCCCGGGCCAGCGTGATCGGCGCCACGGTGCTGAAGAGCGTCACGAACAGCCGGTATTTCGGAAACTGGAAACACGCCACCTGTGCGGTCGGGATGGCGGCGCCGCGCGACGCGACCGAGTTCGACGTGCGGTTTATCGAACCGGGTGATTACCGCGTGGAACTCGACTACGCCTGTGCGCCGGCGGCCGAGGGCCGGGAAGGTGTCGTGGAGGTCGATGGTCGCCAAATGCCCTTCGAAACCCTGTGCACCGGTGCGTACGACAGCCACGAGCCGCTGATGCTCGTACGGCATTCGATCGGAATCGTGACCATCGATGCCCCGGGCTTGGTGAAGATCCGGGTGCATCCCATGTCCGACGCCGGCGAGTTGTGCTGGCTCCGCCGCTTGGTGCTCGCGCCGGTCGACTGACGAACGCCGGTTGACGGCCGCAAACGGAGCACCCGCGAAAGCGGAAAATGAGTCGCACGTCCGTGCTCAGCGGTCGAGGCGGATGATCGCGGCCGAGGCGGCCGGCACGGTCAGGGAAAACGTGTGGTCCGACGGGCCGGCGGGCACCGGGCTCCAGTGGCCGTCCCACCCGCCGTGCGGGTCGATCGGGGCTCCGCCGAGGGTGATGCCGGTGCGGGCCGCGACCTCGCCGTTGCGATCGCGGAGGGTGACCACCTTGGCTCGATGCCACCTGTCGCCCGGCTCGAGCGTCACGGCGATTTCCTTCGCGTCCGCGTCGTGCGAACGGTTGATCAGGGTGATTGTGAGCTGGTCGCCGGAGCGAACGGCATAGGCGGCGAGGGCGGCCGGCGCGCCGGGTGCGGCGACCGGCAGCACCGTGCCGGGCCCGGCCAGGCTGAAGGCCTTGAGCGCGTAGGCGAGCGGCTTGATGTCGTAGCCGTCCGCCCCGCTGGTGAACACCCCGTACGCCGGGGCGTGGATTCCGCCGTTCATCGACACCCCGTCGCCGGTATGGAAATTGAGTCCCGCGGCACCGTGCGCCGCCCACCAATCGAGATAGTCCAGCCCCCACAGGGCCGAGGCGAACGTGTCGCTCGCCCCCAGGCGGCCGCCGTTGTAGTAGCTGTTCGTCTCCTCCAGGCGGAACGGAAGGCGGGTCGCCTCGAGATGCGGTTCGACCGCCGACGCCAGCCGCTCGCATACCGACGTGAAGTGCGACGACAGCATCCAGTCGCGCGCGAGCTGGTCGGAGGCCACCGCCGTCGCCGCCCCGCCCGCGTAAAGGTGGGCGCTGACGAGCGTGACGTGGTATCCGCGGCCGAAGTCGGCGATGAACCGGTTCGTCCACGCGGCGTTGTTGTGCACGCTCGGTCCGCAGAAACGCACGCCGGGCACCGCCGCGATGATCGTCCGGGCGAACCGGCGCCACTCGTCATGGTACCGCGAATACGGGTACTTCTCCTTCATCGCGCCGGCCGGGTGGGGCGCGACGTGATCCCGCTCGGCCGGTCCGACGGGGTATGCGCTCGGTTCCTGGCCGATCGAGAAGCAATCCACCCACGGCGCGTAACGATTCATGATGTACTTCGCGGTGGCGGCATCCGCCGCGGGGTCGCCGTCGTGGAGCCGGAGGCAGTAGATCACCCTGACGCCGGCCGCGCGCGCGAAGCCGAAGAGCGCGTCGAGATCGGCCGGGGAGGGGAGTCGCGCCGCATTTCGGTCGGACGTGTTGCCGCCGACCCGCAGGCTCCCGATGCCGAGGGAGCGGAACAGGGTGACCAGGCCGGTGTTATCCGGCGCGAAATAGTGCCGGCCATTCGCGGCCGGAAGCACCGCCGTCACCTCGTAGCTGAGACCGGCAAATTCGGCGGACACGGCCCCGCGCGCCACGCGGGCGTCGAGCGTGACCGTGATGGGCTGGTCGGCGCCGCGGAGCGACAAAGCCGCCAGCGCCGCCACCACGGTGGCAAGGGACAGGCGCGCGCCGAGGTGGTGGGCGAACGGAAGGGACAGCATGGAGAGGGTCGGTTGGGTGCGGAAAAGGGTCGGGTCCGGACTGGTCGGGCGAGTCCTCCCAGAGGAGGGAAGGTCGCCGGCGACGGCAAGCCTTGCCATGGACTACTGCCACCGCCACGACCGCCGCCGGCTGGACGCCCGCTCCGTCCCCGGCGTTACACGGCGGAGGCCTGCGCCGGCATCGACGAGCAGATGGTGGCGGGGGGCCGTCGCGCCGCCCGGAGCTTAACGGTATCAGCAAAAAGGAGCGCGAAATCTCGCGGGGCCGCGTCCTCACTCGCGCGGTGGCCCACCCCTCCGAGCCGTCGGCATGGTTCCTCGAATCCGTGCAGCCTATCGAGCCCATGCTGCGGGCGTGGCTGATCCGCCGGTACTCGGCCGGCGCCGAAGTCGATGATATCGTCCAGGAGGCGTACGCGCGGTTGTGGCGGGCCCGGCAGCGCGGCGACGTGCATTCGCCCAAGGCTTTCCTCTTCGCCACGGCGCGCAACCTGGCGCTGGACCACGCCCGCCACCACGCCGTCGCCGCCGCCCGGCCGTTAGTGGATTGCGACGCCCTGGACGTCATGGATGAAGCGCCGGCGATTCCCGAGACCGTCGCGCTCAATCAGGAACTCGCCCTTTTGCACCAGGCCATCCAGTCGTTGCCGGAACGCTGCCGCGAGATCTTCACGCTCCGGAAGATCCACGGCTTGTCGCAGAAGGAGATCGGCGAGCGTCTGCATATCTCCGAGCATACCGTCTCGGCCCAGTTGACCATCGGTCTGCACAAGTGCACCGAATTCTTCGCCCGCCACGCCAGCGTGCCGGGCCCCCGCGCATGAACGAAGGTGAATCCCAGGACCAGGCGATTGACCTCGCCGCCGCCGAATGGGTCGTGCGGTGCGATCGCGGGCTCTCGGCGACCGAGGAGCGCGCATTCCGCGCGTGGCTGGCGGCGGATCCGCGTCATCGCTCATGGTTCGAGCGGCATGGCGCCAGTTGGGGCGCATTCGAGGCGCTGCGGCGCGAGGCGGCTTCGCCGACGGTCCGGCGGCGGCGGGTCGCGATCTACTGGCTGGCTCCCCTCGCACTGGCCGCCGCCGCAGGTGTCGCCGTGTTCCTCGATCTCCGCGGGTTCCGGCCGGGGGCGCCCCCGCCCCCCGAGCGCCGCGAGATCGTCGACACCGCGGAAGGGCAGACGCAGGTGCTCAGCGACGGTTCGGTGGTGGACCTGCGCCCCGGCGCCGCGATCACGATCGCGTTCGGTCCCGCGGAGCGGGGCATCCGGCTGCGCCACGGTGAAGCGCAGTTCCACGTGGCCAAAAATCCCCGGTGGCCGTTCATCGTGCACGCTTCCGGAGTCGCCGTCCGTGCGGTCGGCACGGCCTTCGACGTCCGGGTTGACCCCACGGCGGTCGAGGTGCTGGTCACCGAGGGGCACGTCCAGGTGAATCACGGCGGCGGCGGATCGGCCAGTCCTCCGTGCCACCTGCTGGCGGGCGAGCGCACCGTCGTCTCGTTGCAGCCGTCCGCGCCGGCGCCGCGGGTGGTGCGCGCGACTTCGGCGGAATTGAGCCGCACGCTGGGCTGGCAGGCGCGCTGGCTGGAATTCAACTCCGCTCCGCTGCCGCAGGTGGTGGCCCAGTTCAACCGCTACAACCGCGTGCAGATGCGCATCGTCGATCCGGCGCTGAACGCCGTGCCGATCGTCGCGTCATTTCGCGCGGGCAACGTCGACGGATTTGTCCGGCTGCTGCAGCTCACCAGCGGCATCCGGGCCTCGCGCGAGGGTGACGTGATCACGCTGTCCGCACCGACGCGCCCGGCGCGCTGAGAAAGGCGGATTCGTCTTAGTGTGGTTCGCGGTCTGGGACGTCTTGGGAAGCGAAATACCCATGACTCGCCTCCCCGTTCCCCTTCGCCGTCCGGCGCTCTCTGCCCGTTTTCTGGCCCGCGCGCTGTCGTGCCTTCTCGCCTGCGCGGGGGCGGTTGCGCTCCGCGCGGCCGCACCCGAGGTCAGGACCTTCGACGTCCCCGCCGGTGATGCCATCACGACGCTGCCGGCCGCCGCCCGGCAGGCGGAGGTGGAAATCATGTTTCCGGCCGAGACGGTGCGCGGCGTGACCACCCACGCAATCCAGGGGCGCTACACGGTGCGGGCGGCGCTGGACCAGATGCTCGCCGGCACGCCGCTGACGGTGGTGGAAGACCCGCGCACCGGCGCGCTGGCGGTCAACCGGAGCGGGAGGACCGCGCGCCCAAAAATCGAGCCGGCCCGGGCGATGCCGGCGCCGGCGACCCGCCCCGGCGCCGATGACACCGTCCGGTTGTCCCCCTTCGAGGTGCGAACCGACCAGGACACCAGCTATGGTGCCCTGAACTCGAACTCGATCACGCGCTTCAACACGTCGCTGAACAAGATGCCGGTGTCGGCGGACATCTTCACCGCCGATTTCATGCGGGACACCGGGGTGACGACGGTCGAACAGCTGCTCAATGAATTCGGCGCGGGAACGGGCGAAGTGCTGGCCACGCCGGACAGCGACGCCAACAACAACCAGCCGGGCGACCGGTTCAGCGTCTCACAAATCGGCGTCCGCGGGCTCTCGGGCGGCAACATCCGGCGCGACGGCTTCGCGCTCAATGGGACGAATACAAATGACACCAGCGTCTTTGACATCGAGCGCGTCGAACTCATCCACGGCCCCCAGGGCCTGCTGTATGGCGCCGGCGGAGCGGGCGGCGTGATCGTCACGACGTCGAAGCGGGCCAAGTTCAACGACACGTCGGCGCAGGTGCAGGAGCGGATCGATCAGTACGGCTCGAAGCAGACGATCTTTGAAGCCAACGAGGGCGGCGGTCCGCTGGCGGTGGTCGTCGCCGGCATGAACAGCAAGACCCAGTACCGGCGGTTGTTTATCGGCAACCACGACGAAGGCTATTACGGGCAGCTCGCGGCCAAGCTGCCCCTCCATACGCTCATCCGCGCCTCCGCCGAGATGAACGTCAACGACCGGCTCGTCCCGGCGACCCACGCGGTCACGCTCAACTCCAGCATCAAGGGTTCGCCGCAGGACCCCCGCAACAACGAGTCGCTGCAGTATATCCTGGCCACGCACCAGGAAGGCGCGGTCGATCCCGTGACCGGGTTGCCGTACCCCGCGGGGGCGATCGACAACGGACAGCTCAACTGGGAGAACTACGCCTCGTTCGCCGGATGGCGGTCCGAGGAGGATATCAAGAACCGCTTCTATATCATCACGGCCGACACGAACTGGACGCCGTGGCTTTCGACCAACGTTGGATTCGCGTACAATCACACTTATTCGATGCGCAGCTCGAACTTCGCCGGGCTCGCGGCGCCGCGCGCCGGTGGCAACCCGCTCGACACCTGGGCGGCCGGCTCGAACTTCGAGGACACGATCAACTCGTCGTACAGCAAATCGTTCCGCGCCTCGTTCCTGGCGACGCACGATTTCTGGCACGGACGGATCCGCACCCAGACCGCCGGCGGCTACGACCTGCGCCATTCCGCCTCCGGCGCGACGGACTATGGATACTTCCTTTCCGACGCGAACGGGAACATCATCATCGATCCGACGTTGAACAATCTCGGACGGGTGCTGATGCCCACGCAGTGGTGGTCGGTCGGGAATGGCGCCGTCCGCACGCCGTTTGGCTACCAGGGGCAGGCGACGATCCAGGGAGTGGATGCCACGGGCCAGGTGCAGTACTTCACGCGGATGCCGCGCAATCCCCGGAGCGCCGCGTGGATTTCGGCGAACAACCCCCTCGGCCTGGCCTCGGCCGTGGGGAACCCGACCGTGCGCTCCGGCGTCAGCGGCAACGACAAGGCCGACTACACCGACAAGAGCGCGGAACGCGGGTTGTACCTGACCAATTACACGGGCTGGTTTGACGACCGGGTCGAGACGCTGCTCGGCTACCGGCGGACGGCGGATTGGAGCACGACGCCGAACACGTCGTACAGCCAACCCTACGCCTACTACTACCACTCGGTCACCAACGACAGCTGGAACCTCGGGGCCAACGTGAAGCTGCTGCCGTGGCTGCGCGCCTACTATGGCGCGTCGGCGACCTACAACTTCGCCAGCGGCGCGAACGACCCGTACGGCAACCCGCCGCTGCCCACGCAGGGTCGCGGGCAGGAGGTGGGCCTGAAGTTCCAGACGCCCGGCGCGCGCCTTTCGGGTTCGCTCGACTACTACTCGACCACCAACCACCACCAGAACTACAACCTCGACGGTTCGCTCAAGAACCAGATCAATCCGCCCAGTCTCAATGGCGATCAGTACCAGGGGCTGGCCGGCGTGAACCAGTGGATCCCGCTCGACCAGATCTCCCGGGGGCTGGAACTGATCCTGAACGCGCAGCCAACCCGGCACTGGTCCGTGCACTTCTCCGCCACGTGGGCGAACGGGCGCGTGCTCAACGACAAGACGTATGGCATCCTCTACAACGACGAGTTCTACACGGACGGGCATGGCGGCGTGACGTATCAGGATGGCGCGCCCTTCATGGTGCCTGATCCGGGCAACACCACCGGCCTGGCGACGGTGAACAATCTGAGCAAGGCCACCAATCCGGCGTCGATCGGCGGGAAGATGGTCCAGCTGACCACGGCCATGATCGGTGACCCGAACAGTCCCTATTTCTACGCCGGCGCGCAGGCCAGTCCGGGGAGCCCCAACGTGTCGAACGTGCCGACGGGCGCGATGGTGGGCACGGCCAAGGGAAAGGGTTACTACGTCAGCAACGCGATGCGGTACTTCATCAGCCCGAGCGACGGCACCGCGATCACCGGCCGCGTCGGGCTGCCGATCTCGCAGATTCAGTACAACTGGGTCGATGCCAACAGTACCCACGGAACGATTGTGGCCGCCCGGGCCGGCGAAGACACGGTCGGCTATCCCGCGCTGCGGTTTTCGACCACCCAACGGTACGACTTCACCGAGGGCTGGCTGCGCGGCTTCAGCCTCGGTGGCTCGCTCAGCGACGATTTTCAGTACCGGACATACTATTACCGGAGCCCGGACGGGATTCGCCGGCTGTTCAGCCAACCCGAGCTCGGGGTGCAGGTGAGTCCGTTTCTGGTCTACCAGCACAAGTTCGGGCGCATCGCGTGGCGGACGCAGGTTAATATCTACAATCTCTTCAACCACTACATCGTCGGTCTGCAGCCGAACAACGGTTACGGCTACACCAACCCACAGAAGATCGGGGCCAGCTTCTACGGCCAGCCGCGGCAGTACGTCTGGACGAACACGATCAGCTTCTGAGCGCGGCAAACCCGGCGTCGGGCCCAAGAGCGCACGGAGGAAGATCGGCACCGGGCCGGAGGCGTGGCGGTACGTCCGTCTCCGCGACCGAGCGCCGGCGGCCGCAGGCAAATTGGCCCATGGCGCCGGCCGGTTAACGATAACACAAACATTGCAGGTGACCTTCGCTCCCGGCGGGTAGTCTTGCGTGAACATGCCCCGCATTTTCGCCCTTCTGCTCGGATTCTGCCTCGCGGCGCATGCCATCGCCACGGCGTCGCCGGCGGAAGGCGCCGGACGCGCGGCCGCCGCGCTGCCAGTGTCCGCCATCGCGGCAGCCGGGTCCGGCGGGTTTGCGCCGCCCCATTTTCCGGTGCCGACGTTCCGGTCGGCGCGCTACAACGTCCGGGACTTTGGGGCCACCGGCGACGGCGTGACCAACGACACCGCGGCGATCGACCGCGCGATCGACGCCTGTGCGGCGGCCGGGGGTGGGGACGTGGTGTTTCCCGCCGGCACCTATGCGGCGGCTTCGATCCATCTGCGGAGCAACCTCCGATTCGTCCTGGCGCCCGACGCCGTGATCACCGGCGCCGACCACGGCTACGATGCGCCGGAGGCCAACCCGAACGACCGCTATCAGGACTTTGGCCACAGCCATTTTCACAATGCGCTGATGTGGGGCGAAAACCTGGAAAACTTCGCCCTCGTCGGCGGCCACGTGAACGGCGGGCATATCATCCAGGGAGAGCCGAAGCCCAAGGGCCGCGACATCGGGGACAAGGTGATCGCCGTGCGCGTGGGCCGGAACCTGCTGTTCCAGGGCGTCACCCACGACACCGGCGGGCACTTCGTCTACCTGTTGGACGACTGTGAGAACGTGACGCTGGACCATGTCACGATCCGGAAGTCGCGCGACGCGGTGGACTTCATGGGCTGCCGCGACGTGCAGGTGCACGACTGCCGGTTCACGGGTTGTGCCGACGACACCATCGGCGTGAAGAGCGACTGGGCCCTGGGCCGGAAAATCGACACGGCCAACGTGTACGTGTGGGACTGTTACTTCGAGTCCGGCTGCAACGGGCTGCAGTTCGGGTCGGAGACCGCGGGCGATTTCCACCACTGCTATTTCTGGAACATCCGGATCGGCCGCGCCATGAAGGCCGGCATCGGGATCACCTGCAACGACGGCGGCGTGATCGACGGGGTGAATTACCGCGACATCACGATCACGGGCGCGGCGGTGCCGATCTACCTCCTCGTCACGGACCGGCTGCGCACGGGCGACCCGGCGAAGAAGACCGGCACGATCCGTAATGTGCGGATCACGAATGTGACCGTCACCGACTGCGAACCCGGACGGCAGGGGCCGGTGAACACGGCGGCGATCTCGGGCCGGCCCGAGTCGGCGATCGAGAACGTCGTGCTCGAGAACGTGAAGCTCGTGTATCCCGGCAACGGCCGGCCGGCCGACGTCGACGTGGTGCCGCCGTATCCGAAGGATTACTCACCGCGCAGCCTCGGGCCGCGCCCGGCGGCCGGGCTGTACGTGCGCCACGTGCGCGGGCTGACCTTGCGCAACGTGGAAATCGCCTTCGACCACGCGGATCCGCGGCCGGCGCTGGTGGCGAGCGACGTCGATGGGCTGACGCTGGACCGGTTTCAGGCGGGCCAAAGCACGGCCGGGAAGCGGATCCGCCTGGACGGCGTGCGCGGGTTCACGGTCACCGCCTCGCCCGGACTCGCCGACGAACACGACGCCCGTGCGGCGCACCGCGTCGAATAGTCTCCTTCTTCGTCACGACGACCGTCGGCCCGCGACCGTCGTTCCCCCGCCTTCCCCACATGGTCTTCCGTTCCCTGCTCGTTGTTGTCCTGGCCACCGCCGCCTCCGTCGCCGTCGGCGCCGAGGACGTCGATACCGGCGCGGCGGTCCGCTCCGTGTTCCAGGACACGTGCGCCCGCTGCCACGGTGACGGCACCGGCCTGGCCTCGGCCGGGATTCCGAATTTCACGGACCCGGCCTGGCAGGCGGCCCATTCCGACGCGGAATTGTTCTCCGCGATCAAGCAGGGCCGGAACGGGAAGATGCCGCCGTTCGGCGCCGTGCTGAGCGACGCGCAGATCAGCGACCTGGTGCGGTTTGTCGTGCGCGGGTTCACGCCGCCGCCGCGGCAAAAACTGCCCGGGGATGCGCTGACGCGGGTGGGGGCGACGCGGCCGCCGCCGGGCCATGGCGTCGGCCCGGTGCGGTACGGCCGGGTCGGCGTGTACACGCAGCACAACGACAACGCCCGCACCGGCCGGAACCTGGACGAGACCATGCTCACGCCGCGTGCGGTCGCCTCCGGCCGCTTCGGCCTGCTGTTCCGGCAAGACGTGGACGATCAGGTGTTCGCGCAGCCGCTGTATGTGCCGGGGCTGCGGATCGCCGGCGGCCGCCACAACGTCGTGTTCGTCGCCACGGCCGCCAACACGATTTATGCCTTTGATGCCGATCGCGCCCAGCCGCCGTACTGGCGGGTGAACCTCGGCCCGCCCGGCAGCGTCGAGCAGCACCATTTCTGGTGCCTCGATATCCTGGGCAACATGGGGATCATCGGAACGCCGGTGATCGATCCCGCGACCCAGACCCTCTACGTGGTCGCGCTCACCCACGAGGGTGTCGGCTGGGCCCAACGGCTGCATGCGCTGGACCTGGCCACGGGGGCCGAGCGGCCGCCCAGCCCCGTGCTGGTCACGTGCCCCGGGTTCGACCCGATCCTCGAGAATCAGCGGCCCGCGCTGCTGCTCGCGCACGGATTTGTGTATGTCGGCTACAGTTCGCACTGCGACGTCGAGCCGTATCACGGATACCTGTTCCGCTTCGACCCGGCGACGCTCCGGATTTGCGGCGTCTTCAACACCAGCGCCGGCGGGAGCGGCGGGAGCATCTGGCAGTCGGGGCAGGGGCCGGCGGTCGGACCCGACGGCCAAATCGTGTTCGTCACGTCGAACGGCGACTGGGATGGCGTCCACCGCTTTGGCGACACCGTGCTCTCATTGAGCGCGGACCTCGCGGTGTTGGACTGGTTCACGCCGACCAATTACCAGGAACTCAACCAGCGCGATCACGACTTGAATTCCTCCGGCGCGATGGTGCTGCCCGGCTCGCACGAGGTGATCGGCGTCGGGAAGGAGGGCCGGGCGTACCTGCTGGACCTCGATCGGATGGGGCACCTCGGCGACGAGCAGGCGGTGCAGCGGGTGCGCGTGGCGGTCGGGGAGGTGAACGGCGGCGCGGTGTATTGGAAGAGCGGCGACCGCGGAGCGATGGTTTACGTGTGGGGCCAGAACGACGCGTTGAAGGCGTACGGGTTCGACGGCCGCCGGCTGTCGCCCCGGCCGGTGGCGACGGGCGCGCAGACCAGCGCCTATCCCGGCGGCATGCTCTCGATCTCGGCGAATGGCGAACGCGGCGGGATCCTGTGGGCCAACGCGGCGCTCACGTCCCGGGGCAGCGCGCATGCGAACGGCGCCGGCGTGCTCCGCGCGTATGACGCGGACGACATCCGGCACGAGCTGTGGGATTCGAACCAGCAGCCCGCGCGCGACGCCTGCGGTCGGATTTCGAAGAACGCGCCGCCCACGGTGGTCAACGGCAAGGTCTACCTCGCCAGCTTCGGCGAGCGCCCGGTCGGCACGGGCGCGCTGTACGTGTACGGCCTGCGGCCGCGGGGCGGTGAGGGAGGGGGCAACGAATGAACCCGACGCCGATCCAGGGAGGAGGACCGGCAAGGTCGGGGGGGCCACGGCCCCGCGTCGGCCCCCGCGCCCGCCGGTGGGCGCGGGCCGGGATGGAATCGGAGGGAGACCAGGCGGGAGCTTCGCCCCCCCGGCCGACCGGAACTTTATGAAGACGCTCGTCACGTTGGTTTCGCTCTCCGCCTGGTCGGCGGCCGC
>DASZYH010000066.1:0-13807 GCA_035545515.1 Opitutaceae bacterium | reverse complement strand
AACGAATGAACCCGACGCCGATCCAGGGGGGAGGACCGGCAAGGTCGGGGGGCCACAGCCCCGCGTCGGCCCCCGCGCCCGCCGGCGGGCGGAGGCCGGCCTGGAATCGGAGGGAGACCGGGCGGGAGCTTCTCCCCCCGGCCGGCCGGAACTTTATGAAGACGCTCGTCTCGTTGGTTTCGCTCTCGGCCTGGTCGGCGGCCGCGTTGCACGGCGGGATCGCCGACCCGGCGGTGATCGCGCGCGCCGATCTCGATTACACCACGCCCGCGGTGCGCAGCGAGGAGGGCATGCCGGTCGGCAACGGCCGGATGGGCAGCCTCGTCTGGACGACGCCCAACGCGCTGCATTTCCAGATCAACCGCGTCGATGTGTTCGGAGAGGACGCCGCGACGGTCAGCTTTCCCGAAGCCGACTCCGATTACGCCAGCGGCTGCGCGTACCTCGACGTCAACGTCGTCCGCGCCGGCGCCGACGTGTTCGCCGGCCCGGCGTTTCACCAGCACCTGGCGGTGTACGACGGACTGATGACCGCGAAGGGCAGCGGACTGACGGCGCGCGTGCTCGCGTGGCCGCAACGCGACGTCATGGCGATCGAGGTCGACGACGAGCGCGCGGCACCGGAGTCCGTCACCATCGACCTGCGGATGCTCCGCTACGCCGTGCAGCGCGTGACCGGGAAGAATTATCCGCTCGTGCAGGAACATGCGGTGGAAATCCACACCCGCGAACAGACGGCCAGGTCGCGCCTGCTCATCCGCGACGGCCGGATCGCGCTGACCCAGCAATTCTCGGAGAAGGCGTTCCATGATTCGTCGGCCGTGGCGGTGGCGGTGGTCGGTCGGCCCTCGCGGGCGTGGTACCTCAACGATTCGACGGTGGAACTCGCCGCGACGCCGGGCCGGGGCCGCTTCGTGATCCTGGTTTCGAGCGCGGCGACCTTCGACCGGAGCCAGGATGTGGCGGCGCGGGCGTACACCGAGCTCGACGCCGCGGAGGCGCTGGCGGCCGGTGCGCCGGTGTTTGACCGCCTCGCTGCGGCAACGGCCGATTGGTGGCACGCGTTCTGGAATCGCGGCAGCGTGGTCCTGCACAGCGCCGACGGGCAGGCGGACTTCGTCGCCGAAAACTACGACTATTTCCTCTACCTGATGGGCGCGTCGTCGCGCGGCAAATACCCGCCGCGGTTTGGTGGGATGCTCTGGCGCACGACGGGCGACCTGAGCCGGTGGGGGTCGCAGTACTGGTGGGCCAACACCAGCGCCTACTACCGCAACCTGATGCCGGCGAACCGGCTCGATCTGATGGACCCGTTGTTCCACTTCTACACGAGCATCCTTCCCTCCTGCGCGCTGGCGGCGCGCCAGCAGTGGGGGAGCGAGGGGATCTGGATTCCCGAGATCGTGTTTTTCGACGGACTCGAGCGGCTGCCCGACGACATCGCGGCGGAACTCCGCGACCTGATGCTCGTGCGCAAGCCGTACGCGCAGCGTTCGGCGCGATTCCAGTGGTTCATCGAGCGGCGCAACCGCCACCACGCGCGCTGGAACTTCCAGGCGGACGGCCATTGGGACGAGGGGCACCTGGTGGTCCCGACGAAAGGCGGCCAGCGGGCGGCCGGCGGCGGCCGCGGCGCCTCGGACATCTTCGGCCACTGCACGCACATCCTCGCGGATGCCTCGCGCATCGGCGACCTCTACTGGCAGCGGTACCAGTACACGATGGACCGGACGTGGCTGCGCGACCGGGCGTATCCGGTCATCAAGGGCGCCGCCGAATTCTACCGTCATTTTCCGAATTTCCGGAAGGAAGCCGACGGGTTGTACCATATCCACCACGTCAACAACGGCGAAAGCGAGTGGAACGCCTCGGATACGCCCAACGAGGTCAGCGCGATGCACCTGATCTTTCCCCTCGCGATCCGCGCCTCGGAAATCCTGGGCGTCGACGCCGACCTGCGGCCGGTCTGGTCCGAGATCGCCGCGCATCTCGTGCCGCTCCCGCCGGAACGTCGGCGCGGCGGCGGCGGAGGCTTCGGCGCATTTGTTTACGGCGGACCCGGGGCCGTCGAACCGCTCGGAGGCGAGAAGTCCCTGAAGGCGCGCTTCCTGAATTTCGACCGCACGGCCAGCTTCATCGACCCGATGGGGACGGGTGGAGCGCAGATTCTCCGGAACCGGCTGCGGTTGCGGGAGGGGCCCGGCGCGATCGATGCCGAACACCTCGGCGGTCTCGTCGGCGGCATCCACCAGTGTCTCCTGTCGAGCGCGGGCGCGACGGAGGACCAGGATCCCGAGTTGGAGCTGTTCCAGGGCTGGCCGAAGGAATGGGATGCGACGTTCACGTTGCTGGCGCGCGGGGCCTTCCTCGTCACCGCCGCGCAAACGGGCGGAATCGTCGGGCGCGTCGAGATCGTTTCCCACGCGGGCACCACCTGCCGGCTGCGCAATCCCTGGGGCGCCGCGACGGTCCGGCTGACGCGCGACGGCCGTCCGGCGGAGGAGCGGCGCGGCGAGTGGCTGGTGTTCCCGACGCGCGCGGGCGAGACGATCCGGCTCGCGCCGGAGCGTTGATTTGCCGCGGCGGCGCCGCGCCGCGCCGGGGCAGCGCAGGAGGCGCGGGTCCGGCTGCTTAACGATGTGAATATTCGAAGCGTGGCGTCGGTTGGCGGATCGGGAAATGCACTTCCACCCGCCCCAAACCGAATCTACCGACCATGACCCACCCTGACCTCACGCTACCCCGCAAAGCCGGTGCCATCTACCCGGCCGCCCTCGCCCTCGCGCTCTTCGGCGCGGGGCTGCTCCCGGCGCAAACCACGCCACCGCCAACCAGCAACGACACGGTCGAGCTTTCCCCCTTCGAGGTGAAGGCGGAGTCGGACAAGAGCTACGGTGCGCTCAACTCGAACTCGATCACCGCGTTCAGCACCCAGTTGAAGACGATGCCGGTTTCGGCCGACGTGTTCAGCCAGCAGTTCATGGACGACGTGGGCGCGACGACGGTCGAGGACATGATCGAGACCTTCTCGGCCGGCGCGGGCTACGCTGCGACGAGCCCCGACCAGGCCGCCGCCAACAGCCAGCCGGGCGATCGCAACGCCGGCAGCGTGTTGTCGCTGCGCGGGCTGGCGGCACCGGTGATGCAGATCAACGGGTTCTTCCCGTCCGGCGGCGGCGGGATCAGCGCCACCGGCATCACCAGCAATTTCGACCTCGAGCGCGTCGAGGTCGTCAGCGGCCCGCAGGCGCTGCTGTACGGTGTCAGCGGGGCCGGCGGCGTGGTCAATCTCGTGACGAAGCAGGCGCGCTTCAACCACGGGGCGTCCGCCGCGTTCAAGTTTCAGCTCGACCAGTACGGCCACAAGCTCGGCCAGTTCGACTACTCGATCGGCGGACGCAAGCTGGCGTTCCGACTCGCCGTGCTGGACCAGCAGATCGGCAACCGCCGCGTCAACCTGGGCGGTCCGTTGCAGGGCCTGTACACGCAGCTCGCCTACCGCCCGTTCCGCAACACCACCATCCGGTTTTCCTGGGAGCGTTCGAACATGGACCGGATCAACCCGAACAGCGGCGGGCTTACGATGTCGGGCCTGACGAGTTCGCTCGATGCGCGCAACGGCCAGACGCTGCACTGGCTGCTGGCCACGAATCAGGTTCAGGCGGCGGCCAATGGCGGCCCGAGCTCCGCCGGCCCGATCATGAACGGCAACCTGAACTGGGATAACATCGACTCGCTGGCCGGCGCGATGAGCGGTGAAACCCAGCGCCACTCGCTCGAAACGCTGACGATCGACAATCGCTGGACCCGCTGGTTGTCCACGCAGCTCGGCCTGGGCTACCGCACGGAGACCCGCAAGAAGGTCGGCAACAGCTCCGTTTCATTTCTCGCTCCGGGCGCGGCGTCGAATCCGCTCAACACGTGGGCGATCAGCATGGGCGGCGGCTCGAACACGTACCTGTGGGAGCCGGTGCGCCAGAAGGTCATCCGCTTCTCGGCGCTCGCCCAGAACGACCTCTTCGGCGGCCGCGCGCACAGCGAAACGGTCGTCGGCGCCGATTTCACGCGCTCCGACTCCGCCACGAACAGCTATTACTGGGTGCAGGCCGACGACAACTGGAACCCCGTGCGAACCAGCGCGGTGGGCAGCAACGGGCTCATCCTGATGCCGACCCAGTACTGGGCGGTGACCAACGGGCCGATCACGTACCCGCTGTGGAATCGCGAGGACACCCGCACGATCATCGGTGGGGTGAAATACATCCGCTTCGTGAGCAACGACACCGTCGCGTCCCTGGTCTCGCCCAAAAATCCGGAGGGGCTGACGGGCCATGGCACCGGCGATTTCCGCCACGAGTCGGACTTCCAGAGCGGAATCTATGCGGCCAACTTCACGAACTGGTTCGACGACCGGCTGACGACCCTGGCCGGGTTCCGCTCCGGCAAGGCGTATTCGCGCAACCAGTCGGAAGCCGCGGCGCCGTACGACAGCGTCCTGCACGAGTCGATCAAGCACTACGTGTCGTTCAACGTGGGCGTGAACTACAAGCTCACGAAACTGCTGCGGCCGTACGTCGAGTTCTCCGACAGCTACAATCCGGCCGGCGGCTCGGCCGATCCCTATGGCCATCCGATGCAGACGGCGAACGGCCTGGGTGAGGAGGGCGGTTTCAAGATCGCGAATCCCAGCGGCACGGTGTCGGGTTCGCTGGCCCTGTATCATACGCGGTCCAAGAACGAGACGATGTCGTTCACGAGCACGCTGGAGAACGACATCAACCCCGCCGGCCTGAACGGCCGCTGGGGCCCCGCCGGAAACACCGTGAACGTCGACCGCGAAACGCAGGGCGCGCAGTTCATGATCACGGCGGCGCCGACCAGCAGCTGGCGCATCCGGTTCTCGGCCGCGACCATCCAGGGCCGGATCGCGACCGACCACACGTACGCGCAGGTGTACAACGACCAGTTCTACACCAACGGCCGGCAGGTCATCTTCCAGGACGGCACGCCCGTGTGGGTCCTCCCGACGAAGACCCAGATTGTGGCGCCCAACACGGCCGGCGGCGTCCCGCTCACGATCGACCTGATGAACTCCGCTTCCAGCCGGTATTATGCGAATCCGGTGGCCATCTCCGGAGCCATCACCTCCAACTCGCAGGTGGCGACAATCCTCAAGACGACCGATCCGGTCCACGGTTCGATCCTCACGGGTGCCACCGGGCTGCCGATTTCCGACCTGCAGATCGCCCCGAATCCCCTGGCCCCGCCGCCGGGCACGATCAACGTCACGCGGAGCGGCGACCTGGTGACGGGGTTTCCGAAGTACAGCGCCAACCTCACCAACATGTACACCTTCCGCGAGGGTGCGCTGAGCGGGTTCCGCATCGGCGGCTCGATTGTCGGCGCGTGGAAGAACCAGCTCTACTATTACTACCCGAGCGGCGTGAAGGTCCCGACCTCGCGCACGATGTACTACCTGCCGAACCGCGTGATCGTCTCCGGCATCTTCGGTTGGGAGCACCGGTTCCCGCGGTTCACGTTCTCCACCCAGTTGAACATCCAGAACATGTTCAATCACTACCACGTCGTGCTGCTGCCGAGCTACGTGAACGGGTGGGCGGGACCGAACAACGCCACCTTTGACCAGCAGCCGCGCATGTACGTCTGGTCGTCCACGGTCAGCTTCTGAGCGCGCGGATGACGGCATCGGGAATCGGATTGCGCCGCGTTTCCGGCGGCGCAGCATCCGGCCACCCCGGTTCCCATGGTTTCGCCCCGCGCGTTGCTGCAACTCCCCAAGCGTTCCGGTCTCGACCGGGCGGGCGCGCCGAAAGGGTGGCGTTGAATCGCCCGGTTCCTCCGGGCCGTGACGCGGCGGCATGGTTCGCCGCCGCCGCCATCGTGGTGCTCACGCTCGCCGCGTACGCCACCGGGCTCAGGGGCGCGTTCGTGTATGACGACGTGGCGGCGATCACCCACAACCCGACGCTGCGGCATTTCTCGTGGGCGGCCGTCGTTCCGCCGGCCGATGTCACCACCAGCGGCCGGCCGCTGCTGAACCTGACGCTCGCGGCGAACCACGCGCTCGGCGGGCTGGCCGTCACCGGCTACCACCTCTTCAACGTGGCGGTGCAGGCGGCGGCGGGTCTGCTGCTGTTTGGCCTGGTCCGGCGAACCCTCGGCACCGCGCCGCTGGTCGGCCGCTTCGGCGCCGCGGCGCTGCCCCTCGCGTTTGTGACGGCGCTGGCCTGGGCGGTGCATCCGTTGGAGACGGAGGCGGTCAGCTATGTCGTGCAGCGTGCGGAATCGCTGATGGGGCTCTTCTTCCTCGGGACGCTCTATGGATTCGTGCGGGCCGCCACGTCGCCGCGTCCGCGCGGATGGCTCTTCGGGTCGGTGGCGAGCTGCCTGCTCGGCGTCGTATCGAAGGAGGTCATTTATGCGGCCCCGTTGCTGGTGCTGCTGTACGATCGCACGTTCGTCAGCGGCTCCTTCGCGGACGCGTGGGGGCGCCGCCGCGGATATTACCTCGCGCTGTTCGGCACCTGGATTCCATTGCTCCTGCTCGTCGCCTCGACGGGTTGGAATCGCGGCGGGACCGTCGGTCTCGGGGTGGACGTGCCCTGGTGGGCGTATGCGGCCACCCAGTTCCGTGCGCTCACGCATTACCTTGCTTTGAGCGTGTGGCCGCACCCGCTCGTTTTTGACTACGGCACCCGGTGGGAAACCGCCTGGCTGCCGGTTCTCCCGCGGGCGGTTGTCGTGGTGGCGGTGATGGCGGGCACGCTGTGGGCGCTGCGCTGCCGGCCGGTGGCCGGATTCCTGGGGATGGCATTCCTGCTGCCGCTGGCGCCGACCTCCCTGCTGCCCGGCGTCACGCAGATGATCGTCGAGCACCGGATGTACCTCTCCCTCGCGCCCGTGCTGGCCCTGCTGGTCGCCGGCACGTTCACCCTGGCGGGTCGTCGCGGACTCATCGCCGTCGCGGGCGTGGCCTTGGCCGGTGCGGCGCTGACGGCGCGCCGGAACTGCGACTATCGGAGCGATCTGGCGCTGTGGCGCGATACCGTCGCGAAGGCGCCGGCGAACGCCGCGGCGCGCTGCAATCTCGCGATCGCGCTGGTGCAGCGGGGTGAACTCGCGCCGGCCATCTCCGAGTACGAAGTGTCCCTCCGCCTCGCCCCGGACGCGTCGAACACGCGCTACAATTACGGCCTGGCGCTCGCCAAGGCCGGCCGGCTCGAGGACGCCGTGCGCCAGTACCGGGCCGCACTTCGACTGGTTCCGAACCTGGCCGATGCGCGGTGCAATCTGGGAACGGCGTTGCTCGCCCTCGGCCGGCCGGCCGACGCGTTGCCCGAGCTCGAACGCGCGCGCGCGCTGCGTCCGGAGGATGTCGACGTGCTCGCCGACCTCGGGGCGGCCCAGGCGCAGACGGGTCACGTGCCGGCCGCGATTCGTTCGTTCCAGCAGGCGCTGGCGCTCCGGCCGGATGACGCCGACCTGCACTACAATCTCGGCACCGCGCTGTTCTCGAACGGCGATCGCCGGTCGGCGCTGATGCAGTTCGAGGCCGCGGACCGGCTGCGGCCGAACGATCCCGACATCACGCACAATCTCAATCTCGCCCGCGGGGCTCCCTGACGGCCCGACGGCATCCCTCTTCCATGAATCCTGTCCTTAGCCGCGCCTTGCTGGCGTGTTGCGTTCTCGCCACCGCGCGGGCTGAAGAAAGCAAACTGGTCCATCCGGGCCCGGACGGCCGCCTCGTCTATCAGCCGTATGATGCGGCGGGCGACACAATCCTGGATTTTTCGAACTGCGGGTATCGCGGCGGCGGCGTTGCCCTGCCGCGCGTTGCGACGAAACTGACCGTTGCGCCCAGTGCGAGCGGCGGCGATGACACGGCCCGCCTCCAGCAGGCGGTGGACCGCCTCGGCGCCCTGCCGCTCGGCGCCGACGGCTTCCGGGGCGCGCTGCTGCTGGAAAAAGGGACCTACCGGATCTCCGGTTCGATCAAGGTGGGCGCGAGCGGGATCGTCATCCGGGGCCAGGGCTCGGGTCCGAACGACACGGTGCTGCTCGCGACCGGAACCGCGAAGCGGTCACTGATCGAGGTGAGGGGGGCGGCGCGGCCGCATGCGATTGCGGCGACGCGCCGGAAAATCGCGGCGGCGTATGTGCCGGTCGGTGCGCGGACGTTCGCGGTGGAGGACGCCGCCGCGTTCCGCGTGGGTGAGACCGTGTTTTTGGTGCGACATGGCAATGCCGCGTGGATCCACACGATCGGCATGGATCGCATCACGCCCCGTCCCTCGAACCCGGCGAGCACGAAACAGTGGCACCCCTTCGATCTTTCCTTCGACCGGGTGATCACGGCGATCGATGGCGATCGGGTCACCGTGGACGCTCCGCTCGCCTGTGCGATCGACGAGCGCTGGGGCGGGGGCGAACTGGTGCGTTACGAGGATCGCGGCCGGACCGAGAACGTCGGCGTGGAAAACCTGCGGGGTGATTCGGAGTTCGATCCGGGAGTGACGCAGGTCGAGAAGCCGCGCGCGGGTGGCGGGCGTTATCTGGCGGACGAAAACCACGCGCTGCGGCTGGTGTCGTTCGACAACGTGAAGAACGCGTGGGTGCGGAACGTGGTGGCGGTGCACTTCTACCAGGGGGTGTCCGACATCGGCGCCGGCGCGAAATGGGTGACGGTGCAGGATTCGTCGAGCCTGGATCCGGTCTCGATCATCACGGGCGGACGCCGTTATCCCTTCGCGATCGAGGGCCAGTTGAACCTGGTGCAGCGCTGCTATTCGCGGGACGACCGGCACGCCTTCGTGTTCGGCGCGCGCGTGCCGGGTCCGAATGCCTTCGTGCTTTGCGTGTCCGAGCACAACCACGCGACGAGTGAGCCGCATCACCGCTGGTCCTGCGGCGGCCTCTATGACGACGTGCACGCGGAGATCGCCTTCCAGGACCGCCAGTGGATGGGCAGCGGTCACGGGTGGGCGGGCGCCAACTATGTCGCCTGGAACACCGAAGGACTGCTGATCTGTGAGCAGCCGCCGACGGCGCAGAATTTCGCGATCGGGTTCATCGGCCGCCGCAATCCCGGAGTTTTTCCGCGGCCCCAGGGTTACTGGGAGTCTCAGGGCCGCCATGTGCATCCACCCAGTTTGTACCTGAAACAACTCGAGGACCGTTGTGGTCCGTCGGCGCTGGCCGCGATCGGCTATAGCGCCGCGGACATCGCGACGTTGACGCGGTGAAGGGCCGTCGCGGTGGACCGCGCCAACTGGCCGCCTCGTGGCTGCGAGCGTGAGCGAGTGGAAGGGATACCCAAGCAAGGCGCGGAAGGGACTCCGCGCCCTGCCTCGCTCAAGCGCTGCCATGGCGCGAAGGGGAACCTCCTTCACGCGCCCGCTCCGGAAGGGACTCTGCACCCTACCGACGGCTACAACTCACGTTAAACCGCTAGGGCTTGGAGCGGAGACGCGGGATGCCGATCGGTTCCGGGCGATACGGAGTTTCGGCCGCGGCGGCAGCCGCGCGGCGTGACCGCCGTCCGGCGGCGACCAGGGCTCCGCCGACCGCGATCACCGGCGCGGCGCACCCGAGGAATGCGCAGCGCCCGGAGACCGGATTGGGAATCAGCGCGAGCAACGCGAGGAAAATGCCGTACGCCAGGCACAGTCCGCCAATGGCCGACTGCTGCCGGCTGTCGGAGTTGCGTTGCGCGCCCTCTTCGCCTCCGGGCGCCACGGGCGTCCGCATCCGCTGGAAGAAGGTGTCGACCTGCGCCCGGTATTCCGGCGAGGCCGAGGACCAGAAGCATTTCGTGCCGAGAAACCAGGCTGTGCAGACGGCGAAATTGCCCAGCATTTCGATCCCTTCGCTCCAATACTCCGCCGCGACGCCTGCGCCGGCATGGAAGTGAAAATGCGCCGTCGCCCAGCCGGGTGACAGCCGGCTCGTGATGAACAGCGAGGTGATGAAGCCGACCACGACCGTGCTCCAGGCCGACCAGGGCGGCGTTCGCCGCACGAGCATGCCCAGGAACAGCGGGACAATGATCGGGACGCCGATCAGGATCGCGATCCGCTGCATCCAGAGGAAAAGCGTCAGGTCGCGCAGTTCGCTCATCGTGAGCGCCACCACGATCACGAACGCCCCGAGCACCGCCGTGACCACCTTGCCGGTCCGCAGCAGTTGCCGGTCGGTGGCGGACGGTCGAACGATCGGGGCGTAGAAGTTCTTGACGAAAAATCCGCTGTTGCGGTTCAACCCCGAGTCCATCGACGACATCGTCGCGGCGAAGATCCCGCTGACCAGCAGGCCCATCATGCCGACCGGCATGACGTCCCGCGCCATGGCGATGAATGCGCCTTCGGCCGGGTTCTGGAGCGTGGGAAACATGCCGGCGAGGTGGGGGAACCGGATGGCCGCCGCGATGGGCGGGACGAACCACACCACGCAGCCGATTGCAAACAGCCCCGCGCCCAAGAGGCCTGCCTTCCGCGCCTGGCGGCCGTCCTTGACGCACAAATACCGGTTCGCGTCCGCGAGGTTGTTCGTCGTGTGGAGCTGCTTCAGCACCATCGCCAGGCACCACAGCAGCAGCAGCTTGTCGGAGAACAGCTCGCTGAAGTCGAGGTGTTGCGCCGGCACGTTCGTGATGAAGGCACCCACGCCCCCGACTTTCGCCAGCGCGAGGACCGTGACCGTCAAACACACCGGCATCAACACGAGGACCTGGACGAAGTCGCTCGCGAGGACGGCCCAGCTGCCGCCGAGCACGGCAATGGCGAGCACCACCAGGCCCGTGACGACGATCGTGAGCGCGAGATCCAGCCCGAAGACCGCGGAAAAGAAAACGGCCAGCGCATACAGCCAGACCCCGGCCTGGAGCACGCCGAACGGAATCTGGAGCCAGGTGAAAAACTGCTCGTTGTCGCGCCCGAAGCGGAGGCGGATCGCGTCCATGCCGGTGATGACCCGGAGCTGCCGCATTCCCGGCGCGAAGAAGAACGCATTGAGGAGGAAGCCAAACACATTGCCCGCGTAGATCGCGAGGATCGGCCAGCCCACCTCATAGGCCATGCTTCCCGCACCGGTGAACGTCCAGGCACTGAACTGGACCATGAAGGCCGAGCCGCCGACGATCCACCAAAGCGCCTGGCCGCCGCTGCGAAAATAGTCGCTGACGTTGCTGACGAAACGGCGGAACACCCAGCTGATCGCCAGCATGAAGGCGAAGTAGAACGCTAGCACGCCGTAGTCGTAGGGTGTCATTCCGGGCGCAGGTCAGGTGGCGCTCGGGCATGGCAGCGAATTCCACCGCGCGCAAGGGGAACTGACGCCGTCGTGGCCGGCGTCGTTGTCCCGGCGGGGATGGTGCGCGATCGGGCCGAGGGGGGGGCGACGCGCGCGCGTGCGGCCAGGGCGCGATCCCGTTCCGGTGAAGCAGCCGTCAGTTGCCGACCGGTTCCGGGGTGAGCTCGATTTGCCGAAGCTTCATCAGGTCCGTGCCTTCGATCCGCACCGGCCGAATCGTCAGGGTGTATGTCCCGGCAGGGAGATCGAGCTCGCCGGTTGGGACGGAACGATAGCCGATTGGATTGGTCGTCGCCTCGACGGTCCCCTGGAGGCGCCTCCCTTCGGCCGAGATGACAAATGTTCCGCCGTCGGTTCGGGTCGCCGTCGCGTAGTTGAGGGCGACGCGCAGCCGGACCGGCACGGTCAGCCGGAGTGGCCAGTCGACACCGCCGGCGGGACTGCGCCACTCGAGGGTGCAGTCGTTGTTGCGCTTGCCGTCGCCGTACCGGATGCCTTTGCCCGCCAGGTGACCGTCCATCACGTGCAGCGTGGTCGGCTCCGTCGCCGGGATGTAGCGGGCGAAATTGGCCGTGATCGGGCCGCCGAAGCGCAGCCGGATGACGGTGTCGGCCCGGTCGAGGGCCGCTGCGGGCACGGAGAGTTCGAGATCCTCCGGAGTGACGCGCCGCCACGGCAGCGAGCCGGCGGCCGGGTTTGCCAGCAGGTCGGCGACGAGCGGGTCGGAACCGAGTCCGCCGACGAGCAGCCGGCCGTTGGTGGGCCAGTGGAAGACGTGGAGATAGAGCGTATGGGTGGCCGGATTCCAGGTCGAGGTGCCCCAGTTCTGGACTGCCAGCGGCGTCCGGTCGCAGCCATAGATGCTTTCGGAATTACGGTGCATCCAGGCCCCGATGCCGTGGAGGATCGCAACGTCGGCCGGGTCGATCTCACCGTTTCCCATCGGCCCGACGTTCAGGAGCATGTTGCCGCCCTTGGAGACTGACTTGGCCAGCAACACGATGAAGTGCGCGGGCGGCTTGTGGCTGTGGTCGATCCGTGACCAGCCGTAGGATTCGTTGGTGGTCGGGATGCCCTCCCACTGTCCGTCGGTGTACGGAATCTCGGCCGGACGGTCGGCGGTGTTCTTGTAATCGCCGTACTCGCGGACGAGCCGGCCGTTGACCACGACATGCGGGTCGGCCGCGCGAACGGCCGCGAGAATGCAGAAGTTCTCCTCCGGCGGCAATTTGCTTGGGGTGTCGAACCACAGGATATCCGGGTGATACATCGCGATCAGCTCCTTGATCTGCGGGATCGCCTTCTGGTCCACGTACCGGCGGGCCTTGACGATGAAGTCGGCGCGCGGCCCTTTCCACCACTCGACGCCGCCGAGCTTCCGGCTGCCACCCGGGTTGTTGTACTCCCAGTCGTTGCCGGGCGCGTCGGGGTCCTCCCAGTCGTAGGCGTGGGAATAGTAGAATCCGAATTTCAGGCCGTAGCGCGTGCAGGCATCGCGCAGTTCGCGCATGGGGTCCCGCTTGAACTTCGTGAGCGTGATGTTGTACGGACTGACCTTCGATGGGTACATGGCGAAGCCGTCGTGGTGTTTGGCGGTGATGATGAGGTAGCGCATCCCGGTGTCCCGCAGCAGTCGCACCCACGTGTCGGCGTCGAACTTCTCCGGGTCAAACGGCTTGACGACCTTTTCGAGATAGACCGCGCGCGGGATCTTCGCCCAGCGCATCAGATGCTCGGAGTAGGTGCCGGACTTCACCCCCGGCCAGACCCCGCCGATCCGCGAGTACACGCCCCAGTGCATGAAGCAGCCGAACCGCGCCTCCTTGTGCCAGGCGACGCGCGCGTCGCGAGCCGGGTCGGGCTCTTTCAGCGAATGCAGACCAGGTGGCACCGCAGGGTGGTCCCAATCGTGTCCCGGGGGCGGGACGTCGGCCGCACGGCTTGGCAGCGCGGGGAGGAGCAGCAGGGCGTAGATGCCAACGGCCAGCAGGGGGCGGCGGAGGAACATGCGCGGAGTGTCGGGAAGGGTCCGGGACGGGAGAAGCCGGGGCAAGCTTACGTCGTTAACGTCCGGGGCCGTAACGGCGAAATCCTGAAACGCTGAAAAGCTGAAACGCTGAAATCCTGAAAAGCTGAAACCCTGGAATCTGATCGACGGCCATTGGAGTCAGTCGGTGGAACGCGATGTCCTCATCGCGTTTGGTTGATCCAGCCCGCTGAGGAGATCGCGCTCCACCTGGTTTGGTGTAGCGGCGACGTGTCCGCCGAAGCTTCAGCGAAGGAGGAGCGAGAGCGAGCCGACTCGTGGTCGGGCGGCCAGCCTGCCCGACCACGATGCAGTTTGGGCAGGGCCATTGTCGTATTCAGGGATATCTCGTAGGCGGCGCTTGCGGGCGCGGATTGAATCGATCGCCGGTGATCGCCGGCCGTCAGCCGCACGAGGCGCGAGCACGCTCGCTGCCTACAGGGTCAGGTG
>DASZYH010000065.1:0-3962 GCA_035545515.1 Opitutaceae bacterium | reverse complement strand
GCCATCGTGAAAGTGAAGGATTCGGGGTGGCAATGGACGAGCAGGAATACCCTGCGGATCGCGCTCCTGCGTTATTGTCTGCGGGACGGCAATCGTGCGGCGTGGTGGTTCGTGCGCCGCGGCCGATTGTGCGGGATGACTGCGGTGCTGGTACTGGTTTTTGAACTGACGTTCTGGCTGGTAATCCCCTTTCCGACGCTGGCTTGGCTCTATTTGCCGGCGGGGCTGATTTTTCATCTCGGCACGGCCGTGCTCATGCGGATTCACTATTGGATCTATGTCGTTCCTGCCTACTTCATTTTCGTGGCGCAGCATTAGCGGCGGCGGAGGGCGCGGCTGACCCTCATGGCTTCGGTCTACGGTTATCGGGTGTTCGGCTTAAACGTGCTTTCGGACGCGGAGGTGCCGTATTGGCCCAGCGGTCAACCGCCGTGGGATGTGCGCATTGCGTTCGGCGACGTGCCGGAGGAAATTGGCGCAGGGGAACTGCTGTGGAACGGGGCGTTTCAGGGGCGCGGCGACCGCTGCTTGCTGCGGCTGCAGGGCGCCGGGCGGATTCTGGTTGAACATGGCGCCCAGATCACGATTGCGCCGACCGCGGGGTACAGTGCTCTGACGCTCGCTCATGTTTTGAGCGGCACGGCGTATGCCGCCCTGCTTTATCAGCGGCGAGTGCTGTGCCTGCATGCGTGCGCCGTGGCTCGCGACGGAAAGGCTTACGTTGTCATGGGCCCGTCGGGAGCGGGTAAATCGACCACGGCTTCGGCGCTGCTGGCCCAAGGGTGCGAGTTCCTCTCTGACGACGTGACGGCGATTTCGGTGGCATCGGATGGTCGGCATCTTGCCGCACCGAGTTATCCCTCACTTCGGCTGCTCACCGATTCGCACGATCGATTGGCGAATCGAATTGCGGCCCATGCGGCCTTCGATCCGGCCGATGAAAAATTCCGGCTGCACTATCGCGGTGCGGTGGCAGCGGAGCGAGTGCCGGTGGCGCGGATCTGTTTCCTGGAGAAGGACGTGACGATCGTTCGTCCGCACACGATCCCGCTGCTTGGTCAGGAGAAGCTGGCGGCTTTGCAGCGGAGCCTGTTTCGCCGACAAATGGGAAAAATCGTTGTCGGTCCAACCCGGCTCGCCGAGCTCATCCTGGAGCTCGCCCAGGCGGTGGAAGTCGTTCGACTTACCCGTCCCGAGCGCGGTTTTACCGTCGACGAACTGTGTGCGCTGATCCTTGAGCCGGGACCTGCGTCGCTTCGCGACTCCAGTACTTCCATTTGAGAGCCGTGGCCAGCAGGCGGATTTCTGCCGGGAAATTGAGAAAACCGGAAAAGCCGCAAATGAGGTGACCGATAAGACCGATCCGGGCGGCAAACGGCGGTAGCTTCCGCGGATCGACCAGGGGGGCCTCGAACGCAGGAAGGTTTCCGCGTTGGAATTGGGCTGCGATGCTGCAGCGCGGGGCGGTTGCGAGGTGACTCGCGCGACCACCCCAATGAAGCAGCGCTTGGCTCCAGGCGAGAAGGGAGCCGGCGGGTGCCGGCAAAGCGCGGATGTTTTGTAAGTCCGCTCCGGCCAGGCGATATATCCCACCTTCCGGAACAGTGCCCCCATGCAAATCGGGATCATATCGCGCGGGCAAGACGTACATGCAGCCGTTAAGCGGTGTGGCATCGGTCAGTGGCAGCCAAACGGTCAGGGCTCGCGGCGTGTTGTCTGGATCGAGGGTTCCTTTGGGCCGGTCCCGATGAGGTGGCCAGCCGGAGGCGTCGCTTGAGGGTTTGACGTGCCACGCCCAGATATCTGGCAGCATCTGGTAACCGGCGCCCAGCATCTCGCTGACATGCGTGGAAATGCTTTGGAAAATCGTCCAGTACTCGTCGTAGACGAAGGCGAACGGGGGAGGAACGCCGCGGTCGACCAGGCGTTGGATCCCTTCACGCAAAAGGGACACCGTTTCCGACGGGAAAATTTCCGGCAGGTTGATATACCCCTCCTCCCGGAGTGTCGCACCCACGGTGCGGAGATCCGGAATGCGCGCGATCGGCGAGGTGGACGTGTCCGAAATGGTGAGCGCAGGGCAGATGCTGCGCCAGTAATCCACCGCCGTCACTTCGGCGATCGTCGGCTGCGCAGGAGAAGTAGGGTTCGATTCCATCGTGATTGCGTCGTGCGGCGGTTCGCATCGCGGCGAATGTCGTCAATCTCCAGAGCGTCCCGAGGCGAACAAGCCATTTCTCACGAACATTGCGAGCTGACCCAAGTTGACGAAGCAGACGCGACCCTCAAACCGGCGAGGAAATGGCCGGGGCACTGGCGCCCGCTTCCGCCTTGGCGGCTGTATTCCTTGTTCCGCGCTCTGCGCATGCTTGCCGGAGCCACACAAAACCTCATTCCTTTGCCCAGTTGAGATCACGACGAACATGAATGCCATCGGAGAGTTCTGGAAGACCCTGGGCGGTAGGATCGAGGCGGGACTCCGAAGCGGAGTGCCGCCGGATACGGGCTTTGCCTCGTTGGCGACGGAGGTGGTGCGAGAAGTGCCGGCACCACCGATGACGGCCACGTCGATCGCCGATTGGATGATCGAGGAGGGGACACTGCCAACGCAGGTGAATTTTCACTCGGGTTTCGGCGAGCCGCCGTTGGTGGTGTTTGCCTCGGAGCAATTCTACGCCGAAGTCCTGTTTTGGTTTCCGGGACGAACGTCCATCCACGGGCACGGATTCAGCGGAGCGTTCATGGTCTTGGATGGCATATCGATCCAGACGGAGTTCGAGTTCCACGAGAAAGAGGCGCCGGAAGCGGGCATCCGATTGGGCGATCTCGTGCCGCGCACCATCGAGTTTATCGAACCGGGAAGGGTTTGCACGATCGAGCGCGGGACCGGGTTTATCCACGCGGTGGCGCACCTCGGATCGCCATCGCTGACATTGGTCGTTCGCACCTATGGACGGCAGCAGGCGCCTCAGTTTCGGTATCATCGCTGCGGTTTTGCCGTCCTGACCGAAGCCGACCAGTCGGTCCCTCGCCGTCAGGCGGAGGTGCTGGCTGCGATCCACGACGGGGCGCGAGCCGATTTTCCGCAACGGCTCGTTGCTTTGCTGGAAGGGCTTAACGATTGCCGCTTCTATGCGGTGCTGGAGTCGCTGCTCTCGCTGCTGAGGCAACATTTTATCGAGCGGGTCATGCCGATCGTGGAAGCGCGCTTCGCCGAGAGCCGGCCTCATGCCGTGGCCGCGCTGCGGGAGCGGATTCGGGGGAGCGGGATCTGGAAGACGGCGCGGGGTCTCACCGATCGGAAGGCGCAGGTGCATTGTGCGCTGGCAGATCTGTTCCCTGACGTCGCCGAGCGGCAGGCCGTCCTCTGTCGCAGCTACGAGGTGGCTCGTTTAGCTGATCTTCCAGCACCGTGGCGCGATTTGGTGGGCGAAGACGGAGACCCGGCAAATCCCGCATGAGCTCGATTTGCGGCATATTGGATCGAGGTGGTAATCGGGTGGAGCCGACGGAAGTCGGGCAGATGGTGGACATGCTCGCTCATTGGGGACCAGACGCGACCGGAGTCTGGGCCGCCGGGGCGATTGGCTTGGGGCACCTCGCGCTTTGGACGACCCCCGAGGCGCCGCTGGAGCGTGCACCGTACCGGCTCGAGGAAGCCGATATCGTGCTGACGGCCGACGCACGGATCGACAACCGGGACGAACTCCGGCGCGACCTCGATTTGGCGGCACACCCGATCGGCTCCATCGCTGACGCCGAGTTGATCGTGCGTTCGTACGAGAAGTGGGGCACCGATTGCGTCGACCGCCTCGTCGGCGATTTTGCATTTGCGCTTTGGGACGGTCGAAAGAGGCGTTTGTTTTGCGCGCGCGATCCCCTCGGAGTTCGGCCGTTTTTTTATCATCTCGACCAGCGCCGGTTTCTTTTTGCTTCGCAGATCAAGGCCATCTTCGTCGATC
>DASZYH010000064.1:0-6642 GCA_035545515.1 Opitutaceae bacterium | reverse complement strand
CGTGCCAACTCGACGCGTGATGCCGGGTCGCACGCGCCGCGGGAGTGTATTTTAATGCTCGACTCGAACGGCCTCATAGCAGCAGGGCGGGGTCGCCTGACCCCGCCGATCGCGGTCGAATCTCGATGGGTCGAGGCGGGGTCGGGCGACCCCCGCCCTACATCGGACGGGTGGGAGGCGGATCGCCCGTTCGTCCGCGACTTGACGTGGACGAAATATTTGCCAGTGTACGAATGTACACTCGCGGCATAGGCGCGGCGAGGCTCGGCCGAAGACCGGCGGTACCCGTCAGCAACTCCCATCCCCACACCCACCATGAAAATCAACGAAATCGCCTTTGTGGCTTATCCCGTCAGCGATGTTGCCCGTGCCCGCGCCTTCTATGAAGGCCTGCTGGGGTTGAAGCCGTCGGTCCTCCAGGTGAAGGACAACCAGAATGCGTTCATCGAGTACTGGATCGGCACGGGCGACGGCCATTGCCTGGTCGTCGGGGCCGGGGCGCCGATGTTTCAGCCGGGGAAGACCGGCGCGACGGCGGCGCTGGAGGTCGAGGATTTCGATGCGGCCCTGAAGGAACTCGAAGCCCACGGCGTGAAGACCCTGATGCCGCGGTACGACGGCGCGGTGTGTTCGATGATCCTGGTCGAAGATCCGGACGGGAATCAACTGATGCTGCATCGGCGGAAGAGTTCGAGTGGGTCGTAGGGGTGGAAGTTAGTGATTTGGAGTTGGTAGTTGGTGATTCGTCATTGGTGGCTCGAAAATCAGAGGTGGAACGCGATGTCCTCATCGCGTTGATTAGGGACGTCGACGCGATCGACGGGTGGCGTCTGCAAGCAGACGGCCTACGACTTCTCGGGCGCGATTCATCTTCGGGCGAGCTATGGCGCGACGAGGACCGGACGGCCGGAGGACCAGAGGGCCGGAGGGCCGGTTTAACGGAAGACCCGAGGAGCCGAGGGACGGAAGGCCGGTCGACCGGAAGGGCCGGTTGAACGGACGACGAACGACGGAGGGACGGAAGCTAGGAAGGCAGAGGACGGATTACAAAGTCTGAATGGCGGCGAAATTGCGGGATGGGGCGCAACGTGCCTGAATCGGACGATTAACCCCGTGTCACCACCATGAAACGTTACATTGTCCCGCTCGTTGGTGCTCTCCTCATTGCGTCCGTCGCGTCCGCGGCGGCTGCCGATTCCACGGCCAAGACGATCCGGATCAAAGCCGGCGTCACCGCCTCGCACACAGATGAAGCCGGCCTGGTCTGGCAGGCGGACCAAGGTTTTGCCGATGGCGACACGGTCGATCGCGGAGAAATCGCGGTCGCGAACACGAAGACGCCGTCGCTTTACCGGACCGAGCGGTACGGGATGACGAACTTTTCGCTGCCGGTTCCGAATGGAAAGTACACCGTGAAGTTGCATTTCGCGGAGACGTTCGAGGAAATCACCGAGCCGGGCCTGCGCGTGTTCTCGTTCACGGTTGGCGGCAAGGAATTCAAGGATTTCGACGTCTTCGTGAAGGCCGGGGGACAGAATCGCGCCTACGTCGAGATCGTGCCGGTGGAGATCAAGGACGGGAAGCTCGAGATCACGTTCAGCCCGAGCGTCGAGAATCCCGAGATCAACGCGATTGAGATCATTCCGGCGGAAGCCGAGAAGCCGATGAAGGCGGAGACCTGAGAGCGGCAGAGGCCACTCGCTCACGCTCGCAGCCACGAGGAGCGGCCACTCGCTGGCGCTCGCAGCTACGAGGAGCGGCCGCTCGCTGGCGGTCGCAGCTACGAAAACGCTGGGTCGACGCTAACAGATTCGAAAATCCAAAATCGAAAATCCGTCAGGGTTCGGCGTAGAGTTCGACAAGGGCGATGCCGGTCGTGGCGTTCTTTCCGCGCACGAGGACCGTGTAGGCGCCGGGATCGAGGGTGGTCACGATGGCGGCGTCCGCCGTTTCCGGCAGCCAGGAGAAGGCGCCCACCCGGGCGAAATGGGCGGCGAGATCGGATGTCCAGTCGTCGGAACTGGCGAGGATCTCGCTGTCTCCGAGGCGCTGGAGTGCGATGACGGGGTCGGCCACTGCGCCGGTGAGACGAAAACCCTTGCGGAGCATCGGTCCGGCGGCGCGGATCACAACGGTCCGGGCGGTCGTGCCGCTGATGACGAAGCCGCCGATCTGCACGTCGTCACCGGTGCCCACGAGCGAACGTGTCGAAAGATTGATCAGGCTGGACGCCGTCGCGCCGTCCGCCTCGTAGACCTCGACCAGCGCGACGCCCGTGGAGCCGTTGTGCCCCGTCACGATCGCGGTGTAGCCGCCGGGCGGCAGGGTGACCTGGAGGGCGGCATCGCGACTGTCCTGGGTCCAAGGAAATGCGCCAAGCGAGGCGAACGTCGGCGCTAGAGTGGCGTCCCAGTTGTCATTGCTGGCGACGATCGCGCCGGTGGCGCTGTCGTGCAGTTCGATCATGGGATCGTCGAGGACACCGGTGAGTCCAAAGCTCGACTGGAGAGCCGGGCCCGACGCGCGGACGACCACCGTCTTTGGTGTGGTCCCGCCGATCACGAACCCGGCGATCTGCACGGCGTCGTTCGTGCCGACGAGCGATCGCGTCGACAGGTTGACCAGCCGGCCGGCCGGTTCGCCGGCGGCGACGGTCAGGGTGGCAGCCTGGCTGGTCACGCTGCCGCCGGTGTTCGTCACGGTGACGGTGTAGGCGCCGGCGTCGGCGGCGCCGACGTTTCGCAACGTGAGCAGCCGGTCCGTGGCGCCGGCGATGGCCGTGCCCAGGTGATACCACTGGTAGCCGAGGCTCTCGCCTGTGGCTGTGACGTCCAGGACGACCGTGCTGCCGGCGGCGACACGGTGACTTTGCGGCGGCGTGACGAGCGCGGGCGCCGGGAAGATCAGGTCGCCGACGAACGTCGTGATGCTGGACGCGGGCAGCGTGGCGGTGAATGCACCGTTCGCGACGGCGAGAGCGGGCTGCGCCTGGAGATTGAGCGACGCGGACGTGACCCAGGGCGTGACGGTTCGGACGGTGGCGTTTGCGACGGAGAACGACTGCGTGACGTCGGAGGCGACCTGGTTGATCGCGACAACGACGAGCTTGTCGCCCCGGTAAGCCGAGACGGAGACGCCGGTCGCGGGCGCGGCCGTCGCGTCGACGCGGACGAATCCGGGACGAATGAACTTGGCGAACTGGGCCATGACCCAGCCGCGCTTGGTCACGATGCTGTCCTCGCCGAGCGGCCCGTAATAGCGTCGCAGGTACCACCAGATGTAGGCACTGAAGTTGGCGGTCGCCAGGCAGTCGTGGATCTCCTTCGCGGTACCGAGCGCGCCGGCCCAGTCGGTCGAGAGATCGAGATGCTCGGTCATCCAGACCTCCTTGCCCTTGGCCATGGCGAGCGGGTAGGGAGCGAGCCCGCCGCCGTAAATGTGTCCACCGACGATATCGATGTTCGCGGCCGCCGTGGCGTCGTTGAGCACCGGATCGGACATGGCGTGGTTGAACTGAAACGATTCGGGCGCGATCACGCGCGTGGCGGTGATGGCGCCGGCGTTGTCGCGGCAGAACGCGAGCATCTGGGCGGCGGTCCAGTCGCAGGACTCGTAGGTCACCGTAATGTCCGGCTCGTTCTGGACCGAGATGGCGAACAACGGCGCCTGGTTGGCGGCCATGTAGGTGGCAAACGTGTTCAGGTAGGCGGCAAAGTCGGCGTAGGAGGTGGGATTCAGCATGCCGCCGATGAGGCTGCCATTGTTCTTCATGGCCGCAGGAGGCGACCAGGGCGTGGCGATTACCCGGGCGCCGCGTGCGACGGCGCCCTGGGCGTTCGCGAGTTCGATCGCGCGCCAGGCGTCATCCGGGGCGACGCGGATCCGGAGCAGCGTGAAACCGATCTGGCCCGGACCATTGCCGAACAAGGTGTCGAGATCGCCGCCGGCCAGTGGGGTGGACGGCAGGAACACCGTCGCGCCGCCAAACCCGCGGATGGTTTGCTCGGTGGCGGCGGCGTCGATTTGAGCGGTGGCGGCGCGGCCGGGAACTCCGGCGGCCGCCCCGAGCAGGAGGACGACCGCGATCCATCGCGTCACGGGCGAGAACCGCACGTGCGGCAGGCTCGCTCCGACCAAACGCGGCGCGAGCAGACGGACGCTGGCGAGAAACGGGGCGTTCGCGCGCATGGCGGGAACATTCGGCGGAACCGCGGCAGGGGAATCCCGGGCGGGTTCTAATTTATGAATGAGTCACGAAAGTTTCCGTGACCGTAACGTGCCGCGAATCGCACTTGTGCGCCGGGAGACCGGATCCTCTAGTCGGCGTTCCGGAACGCGATCCGGGCACCGCAGCGCAAACCCTGAGACGCGCCAACCGCAACCCCCGCCATTCACCATGAAGCCGCACCCCTCCCTCCTGTTCTTCGCCGCCTTTGCATTGGCGCGCGCCGCGCAGCCGACCATTACCATCGACGCCAAACCGGTTGGTCAGGTCAGTCCGCGTCTGTACGGACTGATGACCGAGGAGATTAATTACTCCTACGACGGTGGCCTCTACGCCGAACTCGTCCGAAATCGCGCGTTCCTGGACGACGCCAAACAGCCGGCGCACTGGTCGCTCGTCACGGACGGCGGCGCGGCGGCGCAGATCACGCTGGACCGCGGGCAACCGCTGAACGGCGAGATTCCGGTGAGCCTGCGGCTCGACGCGACGCGGGTCGGCGTCGACGCCCGGGCAGGAATCGCCAACACGGGCTACTGGGGGATTCCGGTGCGGCCGCGGACGACGTACCGCGCGTCGTTCTTCGCCAAGGCGGCCTCGGCGTATGCGGGGACCGTGACCGTCTCGATCGAAAGCAACGACGGGCAGACGACCTTTGCGACCGGAACCGTGACCGGACTTACGACCGAGTGGAAACAGTACGAAGTCGAACTGATGACGTTGGATGTCCGGCCGACGGCGAAGGCGCGATACGTCGTCGCGGTCGACCGGCCCGGCACCGTCTGGTTCAGCTTTGTGTCGCTGTTTCCGCCGACCTGGAACGACCGGCCGAACGGGCTGCGGAAGGACCTGATGCAGAAGCTGGTGGACCTGAAGCCGAAGTTCCTGCGGTTCCCCGGCGGAAACTACGTCGAGGGAAACACGATCGCGGAACGGTTCGACTGGAAGAAGACGATCGGGCCGATCAGCGAGCGGCCGGGGCACATGAGCCCGTGGGGCTACCGGTCGACGGACGGCATGGGCCTCCTGGAATTCCTGGAATGGTGCGAGGACATGAGGGCGGAGCCGGTGCTGGCGGTTTACGCAGGGTATTCGCTGGAAGGGCAGCGGGTGGCGCCCGGGGCGGACCTGGCGCCCTACGTGCAGGACGCGCTCGACGAGATCGAGTACGTGACGGGCGACATCCAGACGAAGTGGGGCGCCGAGCGCGCGAAGGACGGACATCCGGCGCCGTTTCCGCTGCATTTCGTCGAGATCGGAAACGAGGACAACTTCGACAAGGCGAACACGTACGACGCGCGGTTCACGCAGTTCTTCGACGCAATCAAGGCGAAGTACCCGGCGCTCCAGTGCATTTCGACGGTGGCGCTGCGCGAGCCGGCGGCGAAACGCGTGCACAGCCGCACGCCCGACCTGATCGACGAGCACTACTACAGCCCGGTGGACGAATTCCTCAAGATGGCGGCGGGGAAATACGACACGTACGATCGCAACGGGCCCAAGATCTTCGTGGGCGAGTGGGCAGACTACGAGACGCCGTTCCCGCCGTGGGACAAGCGCTCGCGCCAGGAACCGCCGACGGCCAATCTGCGCGCGGCGGTGGGCGATGCGGCGTTCATGACCGACCTCGAGCGGAACTCGGATCTCGTGCTGATGCACTGCTACGCGCCGCTGTTCGTGAACGTGAATCCCGGCGGCCGGCAATGGCGGCCCGACCTGATCGGCTACGATGCGCTGCGGTCGTACGGCTCGCCGAGCTACGAGGCGTTCAAGCTGTTCAGCACGCATGTCGGCGACCAGTTGATGAAGGTCACGCGCGCGGACACGCCGCTGCTCGTCTCAGCGACGCGGTCAAGCGCGTCGGGCAAGGTGTACGTCAAACTCGTGAATCCCGAACCGACGGCGCAGGCGGTTACGCTGGACTTTCCCGGCGTCAACCATCTCGGAACCGCGGCGACGGTGCTGACGCTGACCGGGCCGTCGCCCGAGGCGACGAACACGATGGATGCGCCGATGGCGGTCGCGCCGGTGGCGACCGCGTTCAGCGGCGTGCGGCCGGGATTCTCGTATTCGGTGCCCGGCAATGGCATCGTCGTCCTGATCCTGCACACGGACTGAGCGAAGAATCGTCGGCGGGGCTCTGCACGTTGGTGCGCGCCCCGACGACGCGTGGCGGCCGAGGCGGCTGCGCTGGAGGGGAAGAGGCAAGCCAATCCAGGGGAGAAACCGCGAATGGACACGAATCCGGCCGGTAGGGCGCCAGTCCCTTCCGCGCCACAGCTGGGAGCGGAGTGGCATGTGCTCACCGCATGGGTGACACTTTCTCCTCAGCGGATAGGTGACACTTTTCCTCACCGCATGGGTGACACTTCCGAGGCCATATGCCTTGGAACACACATGACGAACAAACGCAGCGATGG
>DASZYH010000063.1:0-8808 GCA_035545515.1 Opitutaceae bacterium | reverse complement strand
GGTGCGGATACAAGAAGGGATAACGACATGGGCTATGACACTGCTGTGTCATAAGCCCATGGCAAGGCGGCGTGTGGCCGAAGGGTTCCGGGCCGGCCCGACCGGAGATTTGTGTCGCCCGCCCTGAGCTTGTCGAAGGTCCGCGACGTGTCCGCCATAGCGTTAGCGACGGCGGAGCGAGAGCGAGCAGACACCGGATTTTCGATTTTCGATTGGCTGAACCCGTGTGGTTGCGAGCGAGAGCGAGCAGAGGATCGGATGGTTGAGCCGGTAGGGCGGTGAGTCCCTTCACCGCCAGACAAAAGGCGCGGAAGGGACTCCGCGCCCTGCCACGATCGAGCCGATCCCGTTGTAGGGCGGGGTCGCCTGACCCCGCCTTTACGTCCAATCTCATAAACCAGGCGGGGTCAGCGGCCCCCGATCATTGATCAACCCTGCATCGATCAACCCTACATCGCGCCACATCAATCCCGTAGGCCGTGAGCTTGCTCACGCCATGCTGTGATTAGCCCGCTGGTGGAGACCGATGTCCCCATCGGGCTTCAGCTGCATCAATCACCCATCCCGTCACGCGTGGGCCGCGGCAAACAGATCTGCGACGGCCTGACGCAACGCCGATGGGTACACCGGCTTGAACAGCACGCGATCGACCGCCAGCCGGTGATATTCCTCCGCAACGGACGGATTCAACTCGGAGCTGAACACGAGGATCTTGCCCTTGAAGCCGATCTTTCGGAGCTCGATCACCAGATCGAGCCCCCGCATCCGCGGCATGTGGTGATCGGTGATGACGACATCGTAAGCGTCGGGTTGGGCGAGAATTGCCTCGAGCGCGTCGGCTCCGTCGTTCGCACACTCAACCGAGTGGCCGTCCCGGGTGAGCACCAGGCGGGTCAGGTCGCGGAGCTCGCGGACATCCTCGGCGTAAAGGATCCTGGCGTGGAAGTGCGGTTCGGCAGTGGTGACGTTGAGCATGTCCTTAGGTGAGATTATCACCCTCCGACGCCTGGCGCCATCGCGGGTTCACCTGAGCCTGCGCTAAAAAAGGATCAATCGCGGTCCGCGCCGCAAGGTCGGGCGCAAACTCGTGCAGAATGCGGGAGCGGACAAAGCGGGGGGCTCCTGCCCCGCGAGGCGCAAGGTCCGCACGTTCCCGTGCCGCGCGGTGAGGCCGCCGCGCCTGCAACAATCCTTCGCGCAGCGCTCCGTTTCCACCGCGGCCGCGCGGCGTCGAAATCCCGTTTTACTTCCCGCGTTCCGCGCGTACGCTTGTGGCGCACACGCGATTGAGACCGTGGTGACGGCTCATCGAACCTGCCCCCTCAACCCAGGAGGACCCCATGTCAGCGACGAGATTGAAGCAATACCTCGACGGCGCGGGTGTGACGTACACGTGCATCGTGCACCCGGCCGTCTTCACCGCGAACGATGCCGCCGCCTCGGCCCACGTGGTCGGGCGCGATTTTGCGAAAACCGTGATCGTCCGGATCGACGGCGAACTGGCGATGGTCGTCCTGCCGGCGAGCCGGCGGCTGCTCCTGCCCGACCTGCGGGAGATGCTTGGGACCGACGCGGTTCGCCTCGCGACCGAAGCGGAGTTCCGCGACGCCTTCCCCGATTGCGAACTCGGCGCGATGCCGCCGTTCGGGAATCTCTACGGCATGCGCGTCTACGTCGCCGCGAGCCTGGCGGACGAGCCGGACATCGCCTTCAACGCCTGTTCGCACACCGAGGTCATCAAGGTCGCCTACGCCGACTTCCAGCGCCTCGCGCAGCCCGCTGTCCTCGACTTCGTGACCACGTAAGCCGCGAACCGCCGAAGAGCCCCGGCCGAGCCCGACGTCCCCGTCGGGCTGCTTGCGTTCAGCCACTCGAAGCCCGCTGAGGACAGCGGGCTCCACCCATTTCGAATCCAACTCCCAATCCCAATTCCCCAATTTCCAACCCCCACCTACCAAATACCAACTACCAAATCACCAACCACCAGTTACCAACTACCAACTACGAATTACTAAATACCAACTCCCAACTCCCAAATACCAACTACAAAATACTAACTGCGAAATTACTACTCACGCTCCACGCTTTCTTATTTCCAAATGCAGGTGCGGCTGCTGCGCTGTGGCATGCGCCCGCCCTTCTATCCCCGGAGCTGGTTTGTCTGTATGCTTGCGCTCGCTGCGACTGCCCCCGTCCATGCGGTCACCTGGCTGAAGCTGCAGACCGAAGATGTGGTTATATATTCCGACGCCTCGTCGAAGGACGTCGTCGAGTTTGCGATCGGATATTCCGCGTATCGTCACGTGTTCAAACAACTGCTGGCGCCGAGGCAAAAGCCGGCGCCCGCGACCGTCCTGTTGTTCCGCCGTCTCGGGACGCTGCACGATTATGTTCCGCGCTCGACGGACGACGATTCCACGACGGTGTCGTATAATGCCGACGTCGACGGCGACGAGCTCACCGCGATTTCGGTCGATGGCGATCGTCACACCGCGCTGCGCCAGATGTATGAATTCGACACCGTCTGGGAGCTCCGTCGCTCGGGGTACGCGCTGCCGATCTGGATGTCGCAGGGGGCGGGGGAGGTCCTCGCCTCGCTCGAGGTGGAGAAGACGAAATGCGTGATCGGCGATGGACCGGATAGCTACGACGAGACCTGGAGCCGCGGCTCCAACCTGGCTTGGACGCGGTTCTTCGACGTCAGCACCGATTCGCCCGAATACGTCGGCCCGCAGGCGAACGGCGTGTTTCACGCCCAGGCGTGGGCGCTCATGCATCGGGTCCTGCTCGCGGACGACGGCGGCACCGCGCGGTTCGTCCAACTTGCCGACAAGCTTCGCACCGAGGGCGGCCTCGACGCCGTGCGATCGGTCCTGGGCGTCAAGGAGCGCGACCTGACCACCGACATCTTCCGGCACCGGGGACGCACGAGGGAGTATCCGTTCGATACGGCCGGTCTCCGCAGCCGGCTGCATCCCCAGCCGGCTCCCGAGGCGGAGGTCCGCGTCGAACTCGCGAATCTCCTGGTGGCGGCCAACAAGGGGGCGGAGGCCGAGCAGGAGCTCGCCCGCGCGCGGACGCTCGCGCCCGACTCGCCCGCCGTGAAGGAGGCGCTCGCCCGCCAGGCGTTCCGCGACAGCGAGCCCGAGTACGGCATCAAGCTGTACCGCGACGCGATCGCCGCCGGTTCGACCAGCCCGCACGCCTACCTCGTTTCCGCCAAACAGCGTCTCGATGACAACATGACCGGGGGACGTGACCACCAGGGTGACGGCAGCCCCGGTGTCGAGCAGGCGATCGACGAGCTTCACCGCGCGCTCCAGCTCGATCCGGGCAGCACGGAGGCTTACAACCTGCTCGGACGCGCCTTCTTCGTCCGCACCACCCTGAATCCCGGCGACGTCAAGGAACTCGAGCCGGGCATCGTGTCGGGCACCGCCGGCGCCGCCGTTCGCTACTACCGGGCCCTCGTTTACCGCCGGATGGGGCAGCACGACGCGTATGCGGCCGACCTGCGCGCGATCCTCGCCGACCGGTCGGTTTCCAACCAGCTCCGCAATTCGGTCCGCGAGCAACTGGTGTCCGACGAGGTCAACGCCACGGCGAAGGAGATGGATCGACTGGCGCGACTCGGGAAGTTCGACGAGGCGCGGGCGCTGATTGCGAAGCAGGAGGCCGATCCGCAGAACGTCGACGAGACGGACCAGTACGAACGCATGCGCGCGTGGCTTTCCGAGAACCAGGATTGGAACGCCGTGCGCGAGGCCTACGACGCGAAAGACTGGCGCGAAGTTCGCACCCTCGTCGGCAAGTTCATGGACAAATATCCCCGCAGCCGTCTGCTCCCCGCCGCCCGCCAGGTGCTCAACCAGGCCGAGCAGTTCGCCGGCGACGCCGCCCCCGCCCCCAAGCCCGACGACGCCAGCTCGCCGTAACGCAGTAGGCGCGAACAACGGTCCAGGGTAGGGCGGACTTCGCTCCCGCCTCCCGCGCAACGCCATCGCCCCTCAACAACCAACTACCAACTACTAATTACTAACTCCCACCTACAAACTCCCACCTCCGTCCCCCAACAACCAACCGCCAATTCCCCTTCGGCCATCAGGCCGAAGATATCATCATATACGGATCACGCGATATGATGCTTGCCAACGCCTCGGGTCGCCCTACCGTGCAGGCCGTCATGTTCTCTCCCACGCGTCCTCCCTCCGACTCCGCCACGGCGCTGGCGGCCTTGTTCGCGTCCCGCATCGCGGTCCTCGATGGCGCCATGGGCACGATGATCCAGACGTACAAACTCGGTGAGGCCGACTACCGCGGGGAACGGTTCAAGTCCCACGCGCACGATCTCAAGGGCAACAACGACCTGCTCTGCCTCACGCGTCCTCACGTCATCGAGGAGATCCACGCCGCGTACTTCGCCGCCGGGGCCGACATGGTCGAGACCAACACCTTCAGCTCCACGTCGATCGCGCAGTCCGACTACCGGCTGGAATCGCACGTCCGCGCCATCAATCTCGCCGCCGTCGCGTGCGCCCGCCGCGCCGCCCACCAGGCCGAGGCCGCTGACCCCTCCCGCCGCCGTTTCGTCGCCGGTGCGATCGGACCGCTGAACCGCACGTTGTCGCTTTCGCCCGATGTGAACCGGCCCGATTTCCGCGCCGTAACCTGGGACCAGGTCGTCACCGCCTACACGGAGCAGATCGAGGCGCTGCTCGATGGCGGGGTGGACGCGCTGCTGGTCGAGACGATCTTCGACACCCTCAATGCCAAAGCCGCGCTGTTCGCGATCGAGCAGGTGTTCGAAAACCGCGGCGCCGCCGCCCGCGTGCCGGTCATGATCAGCGTCACGATCACCGATGCCTCGGGCCGCACGCTGTCCGGACAGACCATCGGCGCGTTCTATCACAGCATCGCGCACGCGAAACCGTTCTCGGTCGGCATCAACTGCGCGCTCGGCGGCGCCGCGATGCGCCCGTACGTTGAGGAACTCGCGCGGATCGCGGAATGCTACGTGTCCTGTTATCCGAACGCCGGCCTGCCGAATGCCTTTGGCGGCTACGACGAATCGCCGTCCGACATGGCGGACGTCCTCGGCGACTTTGCCGCCAGCGGCTGGGTCAATCTCGTCGGCGGCTGCTGCGGCTCGACCCCCGCCCACATCGCCGCCATCGCCGAAGCCGTCCGCGGCAAGAAACCCCGCGCCATCCCCGGTTACCGTCCAACCCTCCGCTTGAGCGGCCTGGAGCCGCTGACCGCGGCGTGAGCGCCGCGGAGTGGTTGGTACTTTGTAATTTGTAGTTGGTGATGGCGGAAATTCCGAATCGCAGGCTGGTTGGTGGCCCAACAACCAATCACCGAGCTCTATAACCGGTCGGGCGCGGAGTCCCGTCCGCGCCAAGTCGGCCAGCGGAGTGGCCGCCCTACCACCGACTACCAACTCCCAATTACCAACTACCAATTACCAATTACTAACTACTAACCACCCACCACCACCCAACCGCCCGCTCACGCTGAACTCCGTGGCTTAAACCAATTTCGCGTTCCGCGTTTCGCCTTTCGCGTTTCTTCCCTCACCCTCCCCCCTTGTCCACTCCTCCCTCCATCGCTTCCACGTTCCTCGTCATCGGCGAGCGGACGAACATCACGGGTTCGCCGAAATTCGCCAAGGCCCTCAAGGCCGGTGACTGGGACGCCTGTCTCGCCATCGCGCGGCAGCAGGTGGAGAGCGGCGCGAACGTCCTCGATATCAATGTCGACGAGGCGCTGATCGACGGCGAGGCCACGATGGCCAAGTTCCTCAACCTGATCGCCGCCGAGCCCGAGATCTGCCGCGTGCCGATCATGCTCGACTCGTCGAAGTGGACGGTGCTCGAGCGCGGACTCCAGTGCCTCCAGGGCAAGGGCATCGTCAATTCGATCTCGCTCAAGGACGGCGAGGCCGAGTTCCTGCGCCGCGCGAAACTCGTCCGCCGCTACGGCGCGGCCGCCGTCGTCATGGCGTTCGACGAGAACGGTCAGGCGGCCGGCCGCGATGACAAGGTCCGGATCTGCACGCGCGCCTACCGGCTCCTCACCGCGAACGGGTTTCCCGCCGAGGACATCATTTTCGATCCCAACATCCTCACCGTCGCGACCGGCATCGAGGAGCACAACGGCTACGCCGTCGATTTCTTCGAGGCGACGCGCCTGATCAAGCAGACGCTCCCGCACGCGCGCATCAGCGGCGGCGTTTCCAACGTTTCCTTTTCGTTTCGCGGCAACAACCCCGTGCGTGAGGCGATGCACACCGCCTTCCTCTATCACGCGATCCGCGCCGGACTCGACATGGCGATCGTCAATGCCGGCATGCTCGGCGTGTACGAGGAGATCCCGAAGGACCTGCTCGGCCTGATCGAGGACGTGCTGCTCAACCGGCGCCCCGACGCCACCGAGCGCCTCGTCAAATACGCGGACGACCTGAAGGCAAAGCAGGAGTCGGCGTCCGGCGCACAGCCCGCCGCGGTGGCCGCCGCCGAGGCGGCCTGGCGCAACCAGCCGGTCGAGCAGCGGCTCAGTCACGCGCTCGTCAAGGGCATCGACGCCTTCGTCGAGGCCGACACCGAGGAGGCGCGGCGGAAATACCCGCGGCCGCTCGACATCATCGAGGGGCCGTTGATGGACGGCATGCGCGTCGTCGGCGACCTGTTCGGCGCCGGCAAGATGTTTCTCCCACAGGTCGTGAAGTCGGCGCGCGTGATGAAGAAGGCCGTCGCTTATCTCACGCCGTTCATGGAGGCGGAGAAGGAGGCCGCGCGAAAAGCCGCCGAGGAGGCGCGCAGGGCAAACCCCGATGCCGTCGTCGCCGCGCCGCGTTCCAACGGGCGCGTCGTTCTCGCCACGGTCAAGGGGGACGTCCACGACATCGGCAAGAACATCGTCGGCGTGGTGCTGGCGTGTAACAATTACGAGGTCACCGATCTCGGCGTGATGGTGCCGGCGGAAAAGATTCTCGCCACCGCGCGCGAGCTGCACGCCGACGTCGTCGGTGTCTCCGGCCTGATCACGCCCTCGCTCGACGAGATGGTGCACGTCGCGAAGGAAATGGCGCGGCAGGGTTTCGCGCTGCCGCTCCTGATCGGCGGGGCGACGACCAGCCCGGCGCACACGGCCGTGAAAATCGCGCCGGAGTACGCCCACGGTGTCGTTCACGTGCTCGACGCCTCGCGCGTCGTCAACGTCGTGAGCGCGCTGCTCTCGGCGGAGCAGAAGCCCACGTTCCTCGCGGACACCGCCGCAAAGCAGGAACGTCAGCGGACCGAGTTCGGCGCGCGGCAGTCGCGGCGTCCGCTGCTCCCGCTGACGGCGGCCCGGAAACGCCGGCCGACCTTTGACTGGGCGACCGTCGACATCCCGCGCCCAGAATTTCTCGGGCGCCGCGTGTTCGATCCCGTGCCGCTGGAGGAGATCGTGCCCTTCATCGACTGGGGACCGTTTTTCAGCGCCTGGGAATTACGCGGGCGGTTCCCGGACATCCTTAAGGACGAGATCGTCGGCGCGGAGGCGACGAAGCTGTACGACGATGCCCAGGTGATGCTGCGCCGGATCGTGGCGGAGAAACGCTACACCGCGAAGGCGGTCATCGCGTTCTGGCCCGCCAACGCCGTCGGCGACAGCGTCGAAGTGTACGCCGACGAACAGCGGAGCCGGGTCATCACGAACTTCCATTTCCTCCGGCAGCAGCTCGAGAAGCCGGCGGACCAGTTCGATCACTGTCTGGCCGACTACATCGCACCGAAGGAAAGCGGACGCATCGACTACATCGGCGGCTTTGCGGTGACGGCGGGCCACGGCGTGGAGCAGCTCGTGCTCGAACTGAAGGCGGCGCACGACGACTATTCCGCGATCGTGGCGCAGGCCCTCGGCGACCGGCTCGCCGAGGCGCTGGCCGAGCTGATGCACAAGCGCGCGCGGGAGTTCTGCGGGTTTGGCCGCACCGAAAACCTCTCGATGGAGGACATCATCCGCGAACGCTACCGCGGCATCCGGCCCGCGCCGGGTTATCCGGCGTGTCCCGACCACACCGAGAAGCCGCCGCTCTTCGCGCTGCTCGAAGCCACGGCGGGAACCGGGATCACGCTGACCGAAAGCTGCGCGATGTACCCGCCGAGCAGCGTGAGCGGAATGTACTTCAATCACCCCGACTCGAAATATTTCGGGGTGGGGAAGATCGGCCGCGACCAAGCCGAAGACTACGCCGCCCGCAAAGGCATGACCCTAGCCGAAGTCGAACGCTGGCTCGGCCCATATCTGGACTACAACCCCTGATTGAATTGCGGAATGCGGAGTGCGGATTGCGTGGCTGCGAGCGCCAGCGAGTGGGGAATTGCTGGCCTTAGCCGGTAGGGCGGCCAGTCCCTTGGCCGCCACAAAAACGGCGCGGGCGGAACCCACCTCCGCTAAAGCTACGGAGGGCACGCTCCGCGCCCTACCACGACCGATCCGATCGACCCTGTAGGCCGTGAGCTTGCTCACGCCATGCCGTGAGCTCGAGCAACCCGCCTTTCTGGTGGAGCCCGATGTCCCCATCGGGCTTCCGCACCACGCGCCAATCCAACCCGCCAGCAACCCCAGCCCGCCGGGACGTCGCGCTCCACCAACGCACCCCCCCACCGCCCCATTTCCGATTTCAGCGTTTCAGTTTTTCAGCTTTTCAGGATTTCCCGCCCCCCTTCCTCTCCTTCGCCCCTCTTCGCGAGACCCCAACGCCGAACCGCCAACTACCAATTACCAACTCCGAACTCCCCAATTCCCGAATTTCCAATCCCC
>DASZYH010000062.1:0-7630 GCA_035545515.1 Opitutaceae bacterium | reverse complement strand
GACGGCGCGATCAAGCAGGTCAAGGTCTACATCGCGACGAAGCAGAAGCTCGAGGTCGGCGACAAGATGGCCGGCCGTCACGGCAACAAGGGCGTGGTCGCGAAGATCGTGCCCGAGGAAGACATGCCCTTCCTGCCCGACGGCACGCCCGTCGAGATCTGCCTGAACCCCCTCGGCGTGCCCTCCCGCATGAACGTGGGGCAGGTGCTCGAGACCCATCTCGGCTGGGCCTGCAAAAAGCTCGGTCTGAAGGTCGCGACGCCCGTCTTCGACGGCATCCCGGAGAAGAAGGTCCGCGAATACCTGAAGGAGGCCAAGCTGCCGTCCTCGGGGAAGAGCACCCTCTTCGACGGCCGCACCGGCGAGAAAATCGACCAGGAGGTCGTCGTCGGCTACATCTACATGATGAAGCTGAACCACCTCGTGTCGCACAAGATTCACGCGCGCGCGGTCGGTCCGTACTCCCTCGTCACGCAGCAGCCCCTGGGCGGCAAGGCCCAGTACGGCGGCCAGCGCTTCGGCGAAATGGAGGTGTGGGCGCTCGAGGCCTATGGCGCGGCGCACACGCTCCAGGAACTGCTCACCGTCAAGTCCGACGACGTGCAGGGCCGCACGAAGATCTACGAGTCGCTCGTCAAGGGCGACAACACGCTGCAGGCCGGCACGCCGGAGTCGTTCAACGTGCTCATCAAGGAAATCCAGTCGCTGGGCCTGGACATCAAGCTGCAGAAGCGCGACGTCCTCAGCTACGGCACCTGATGAACCTTGTCGCGAGCCGCGCCGGTTTTCGACCGGCGCGGCGCCCGTTCTCGCGACGCCCCCTTTTCAATTCAACTCAGGGAGATACCAAAAATGATTCAACCCAACGAGACCGCCGCCGCCACCACGCGCACTGAGGCTCGCGAGGCCCTTGGCCTCGAGGAGGCCGCCTTCGACTGCGTGTCCATCACGGTCGCTTCGCCCGACGTCATTCGCAAATGGTCGAAAGGCGAGGTCAAGAATCCCGAGACGATCAATTACCGCACCTTCAAGCCCGAGCCGGGTGGTCTTTTCTGCCAGAAGATCTTCGGCCCGGTGCGCGACTACGAGTGCGCCTGCGGAAAGTACAAGCGCATCAAGTACAAGGACGTCGTGTGCGACCGCTGCGGCGTCGAGGTGACGATCGCGCGCGTCCGCCGCGAGCGGATGGGCCACATCGAGCTCGCCGTTCCGGTTGCCCACATCTGGTTCCTCAAGTCGATGCCGAGCCGGCTGGGCCTGCTCCTTGACATGACCGCCCGCTCGCTCGAGCGGGTGATCTACTACGAGAACTACATGGTCATCGATCCGGGCAAGACCCCGCTGGAGCCGCGTCAGCTTCTCACCGACACCGAATACCGCCAGGCCCTCGACGAGTACGGTGACGATTCCTTCGTCGCCAAGATGGGCGCCGAGGCGGTGCGCGATGCGCTGGTCAAGATCGACATGGAGGCGACCGTCGCCGAGCTCCAGGAGCAGATGCGCGCGACGAAGTCGAAGCAGATCAAGAAGAAGCTCTCGAAGCGCCTCAAGGTCATCCAGGGCTTCATTCACTCGAGGAGCCGTCCGGAGTGGATGGTGCTCGAGGTGCTGCCGGTGATCCCGCCGGATCTGCGTCCGCTCGTGCCGCTCGAGGGCGGCCGTTTCGCGACGTCCGACCTGAACGATCTTTACCGCCGCGTCATCAACCGCAACAACCGCCTGCGGAACCTGATGCAGCTGAAGACGCCGGACGTCATCATTCACAACGAAAAGCGCATGCTGCAGGAGGCCGTCGACGCCTTGTTCGACAACGGCCGCCACGGCCGCCCCGTCACGGGCGCCGGCAACCGTCCCCTGAAGTCGCTTTCCGACATGCTCAAGGGCAAGCAGGGCCGGTTCCGCCAGAACCTGCTCGGCAAGCGCGTCGACTACTCGGGCCGTTCCGTCATCGTCATCGGCCCCGAGCTCAAGCTGAGCCAGTGCGGCCTGCCGAAGAAGATGGCGCTCGTGCTGTTCGAGCCGTTCATCATCCGCCGCCTGAAGGAACTGGGCTTCGTGCACACTGTCCGCGGTGCGCGCAAGATGATCGAGAAGAAGTCGCCGGAAGTCTGGGACATTCTCGAGGAGGTCACGAAGGGGCATCCGGTGCTGCTCAACCGCGCGCCGACGCTGCACCGCCTTTCGATCCAGGCGTTCGAACCGATCCTGATCGAGGGCGAGGCCATCCGCATCCATCCGCTCGTCTGCACGGCGTACAACGCCGACTTCGACGGTGACCAGATGGCGGTGCACGTGCCGCTCTCGCTCGAGGCGATCATGGAGTGCAAGCTCCTGATGATGGCGACGAACAACATCTTCTCGCCGTCCTCCGGCAAGCCGATCCTCACGCCGTCGCAGGACATCGTCCTCGGCGCGTACTACCTCTCGATCGAGCCCCGGAAAAAGCCGGCCAAGGGCGAGCGGGTCCCGCTGCTGAGCGGTCTCCAGGAGGTGCTGTTCGCGAAGGCGGACGGCGCGATCCGCGTGCACGACTGGGTCGAGATTCCCAACCCCGACCGGGGCCGGGACACCGTCTACGGCAACAAGGAGAAGAAGGTTCTCCGCACGACGGTGGGCCGCGTCATCTTCAACCAGATCTGGCCGGAAAACCTCGGCTTCGTGAACTTCCCGGTGGCGAAGGCGAAGCTGGGCGACCTGATCCTCAACACCTACAAGACCTCGGGCAACCAGGTCACCGTCGAGACGCTCGACAAGCTCAAGGAGCTCGGTTTCCAGACCGCGTTCCAGGCCGGCATCTCGATCGGAATCGACGACATGATCATTCCGGAGACGAAGAAGGACATCGTCTCCGAGTCCCGGAAGAAGATCGCGGAAGTCGAGGGCCAGTTCAACAAGGGCATCATCACCGACGGCGAGCGCTACAACAAGGTCGTCGATATCTGGACGAGCGCCACCGACCGCATTGCGAAGGAGGTCTTCGCGAAGCTCGAGGCCAACGAGGGCCGCAACGAGGTCAACCCCGTCTACATCATGATGGACTCGGGCGCCCGTGGTAACAAGCAGCAGGTTCGCCAGCTGTGCGGCACCCGCGGCCTGATGGCCAAGCCGTCCGGCGAAATCATCGAGCGGCCGATCCTGTCCTCGTTCCGCGAGGGCCTCACGGTCCTCGAGTACTTCATCTCGACGCACGGCGCCCGTAAGGGCCTTGCGGATACGGCGCTGAAGACGGCCGACGCCGGCTACCTGACCCGCAAACTGTGCGACGTGGCGATGGACGTCATCATCGCCGAGGACGACTGCGGTTCACGCGACGGCGTGTGGAAGAAGCCGATCTTCGAGGGCGACGACGAAATCGTCAGCCTCAAGGAGCGCATCATCGGCCGGTTCTCGGCGGATGACGTGTACAATCCATTGAACCCGGCCGAACTACTGGTCGGGGCCGGCGAGCTGATCAGCGAGGAAATGGGCGCCAAGGTCGACGAGGTCGGCATCGAGCGCGTGAAGGTCATGTCGCCGCTGACGTCGACCACGAAGGGTGGCATCGACGCGAAGTCCTACGGCATCAATCCTGCGACCAACAAGGTCGCGAAGATTGGTGACTCCGTCGGCATCATCGCGGCGCAGTCGATCGGCGAGCCGGGTACGCAGCTCACAATGCGTACCTTCCATATTGGCGGTGTCGCGTCCGGCGGCTTCAAGACCCCCGAAATCCGCGTTCGCTCGGCCGGCCTGGTCCGCTACCGCGGGCTGCGGCTCGTGGAGACGGCCGACGGCGGCTCGATCGTGCTGAACAAAACGGGCACGATCCAGATCGTCGACGCCGAGGAGAAGGAGCTCGAAAACTACAACATCGTCGTGGGTTCGTACCTCCACGTCGGCGACGGCGAGAAGATCGACAAGGGCGCCGTCCTCGCGCAGTGGGATCCCTACAACGTTCCGGTGCTCTCCGAAAAGGGCGGCACGCTGGCGTTCAAGGACATGATCCCGGGCGTGACGGTGAAGCGGGAGCTCGACGAGGCGTCGGGCCGCATCGCGACCGTCGTCATCGAGCACAAGGAGGATCTCAATCCGCAGATCGAGGTTCGTGACCAGAAGGGCAAGCCGCTCGCAGCGTACTCGATTCCGGTCGGCGCTCAGATCGCGGTGCAGGAGGGCGACACCATCGCCCCTGGTGCGCTGCTCGCCAAGACGCCCCGCCAGGCGTCGAAGACGAAGGACATCACCGGTGGTCTCCCGCGCGTCGCCGAGCTCTTCGAAGCGCGGCGGCCGAAGGACGCGGCCGAGATGTCCCGGATCGACGGCATCGTGTCGTTCGAGGGCACCGTCCGCGGCAAGCGCAAGCTGGTCGTGAAGAACGAGGAGACCGGTCAGGAGGAGGAGCACCTCATCCCGACCGGCAAGCACATCATCGTGCAGCCCGGCGACGTGGTCCACAAGGGCCAGCACCTCACGGAAGGTGCCGCGGATCCGCACGAAATCCTCGAAATCCTTGGGCCGTCCGCGCTCTACGACTTCCTCATCTCCCAGGTGCAGGAGGTGTACCGGCTGCAGGGCGTCACGATCAACGACAAGCACATCGAGATCATCATCCGGCAAATGCTTCGGAAGGTCCGCATCACCGATCCAGGTGACAGCGAATACTTCTGGGGTGAGCAGGTGGATCGCGCTGCGTTCCTTGCCGATAACAAGCGGATCGAGGAGGCGGGCGGCAAACCCGCCGAAGCCGAGCCCATCTTGCTGGGCATCACGAAGGCATCGCTCGAGACCGAGAGCTTCATCTCGGCGGCGTCCTTCCAGGAAACGACCCGCGTCCTCACCGACGCGTCGACCCTCGGAAAGATCGACCTGCTCAAGGGCTTCAAGGAGAACGTGATCATGGGGCACTTGATCCCGGCGGGCACCGGCTTGCCGAAGTACAAGCAGCTCAAGATCTCGTTGCCGTTCGGCGCAGACCAGATCATCGAGGAGCCGAAGCCGGCCGAGGCCAGCGCCAGCTAACCTACAGCTCACCTTCCAAGCCGCGGACGAAAACGTCCGCGGCTTTTTTCTTCGCCGGGCAGGGCCGGCCACCGCTCGGTTCGCATCACCCGGCGGAAGCGTAGACCACCCCGCGGCACCCGCCCGACAACCGGCCGGTCGATGGCCGCGGTTGAGCGTCGACGTGCTTCCAATGGCCGAAAAACCGACTGTGGCCTGCTTCGGCGGTGTCGTTAGCAGCCTAGGTAATCCTCCGGTTCAACTTTGCTCTTGTCATCCCTGGGGTCACTGCCCACCGTTGCCATCCCTCCCGCCAAAAATCAGATGTAGAGCCTAGCTCCATCCGATTTTACGCCCGGTCTTTTGACCGGGCGTTTTTTTTGTGACGTAACTCGCGAAAACGCGCTTGGGCGGACCCGCCGTCGAGGGGAATCAGTGCGGTGTCATGGATTATTCGATACGATTCCGTACGATGATTTGTGCGTGCCTGGACGTCAGACCTAAGGGGGCGTTGGAGGGAAAAACCCAGCGGCCCGGGCCATCCGCTCCGGCTTCCCGGGCGGCCAATATGGCGGGTGCGATTTTGCGGCGACGCACCGGATGACACAGAAAAACCGGACGCCGCGCGAGTGGCGGTCATGGCCGTCGACGGGGACCGGCCCCCCGCGAGGAATTTCCTCATCTCCGCAAGTAGCACATGGAACGCGGGGAACGCGGCGCCTCCGCTGGTGGGGCAAAATGGTGCTTGAAGTCTTCCGCGGGCCGACAACTCTCGACCCTCTTTTCTCTCTCACTTTCGCGCGTTGTCGGCACCCGCTGATGAACGCTTTTCGAATTCGCGAAACCGCGGCCAATCCCGGTTTTCGCGAGAGAATCTAGTTTTCACCAAAAAGTTCTTGCCGCGCTTTCGGTGCGAACTAGCGTTCACCTCTTTTCGTCAATTTTCACTCCGTCCGTCTCTCTCTTCGTATGCCGACCATCAACCAACTCGTCCGCAAAGGCCGTCGCAAGATGCGCACCAAGTCGAAATCCCCGGCTTTGGCGGGCAATCCGTTTCGTCGCGGCGTTTGCGTGCAGGTCATGACGCGGACGCCGAAGAAGCCGAACTCCGCCATCCGCAAGGTGGCGAAGGTCCGGCTGACGAATGGCAACGAAGTCATCTCCTACATTCCCGACGAGGGTCACAATCTCCAGGAGCACTCGATCGTGCTCGTGCGGGGCGGCCGCGTGAAGGATCTTCCCGGCGTTCGTTACCACATCGTGCGCGGCACGCTCGACGCCACCGGCGTCGAGAAGCGCCGTCGTTCCCGTTCCAAGTACGGCGTGAAACGCCCGAAGGCCGCCAAGTAACCCGAGTTCTTTTCCAACCTTTTCGCCATGTCCCGTCGCCACAGAGCCGACAAACGCCCGACCCAAGCGGATATCCGCTACAGCAGCCCGCTGGTGTCGCACCTCGTCAACGTCATCATGAAGAACGGCAAGAAGAATCTTGCCCAGCGCATCGTTTACGGCGCGTTCGAGAAGGTTTCGGAGAAGCTCGAGAAAGGCGATCCGGTCGATCTGTTGCTCGGCGCGCTGGAGAATGCGCGTCCGCGCCTCGAGGTGAAGAGCCGCCGCGTCGGTGGCGCCACCTACCAGGTGCCCGTGGAAATTTCGTTTGAGCGCCAGGAGTCCCTCGCGCTGCGCTGGATCGTCGACGCGGCGACCAGCCGCAAGGGGATTCCGATGAAGGACGCCCTCGCGGCCGAGATCATCGACGCGTACAACAACACGGGCACGGTCGTCAAAAAGAAGGAAGACACTCACAAGATGGCGCAGGCCAACCGGGCCTTCGCCCACCTCCGCTGGTAACCAGTCCAGCCCCACCTGCTCATGTCAGCCACCGAAGCACCGGCCATCACTGTCGTCACCGACAAGGCCAAGATTTCTCCCGCCAACGCCAAGGACCGCCCGTTCCCGCTGGAATGGACGCGGAACATCGGCATTGCCGCGCACATTGACGCCGGCAAGACCACGACCACCGAGCGCATCCTGTTCTACTCGGGCGCCGTCCACAAGATGGGCGAAGTGCATGAAGGCACCACGGTGACCGACTGGATGGAGCAGGAGCGCGAGCGCGGCATCACCATCACGGCGGCCGCCATCTCCTGTGCCTGGAACGCCTCGTGCGGTCCGTGGAAGGGGATCAAGCAGCGGATCAACATCATCGACACTCCCGGACACGTCGACTTCACCGCCGAGGTGGAGCGTTCGCTCCGCGTGCTCGACGGCGCCGTTGCGGTGTTCTGCGCGGTCGCCGGAGTGCAGCCGCAGTCCGAGACCGTGTGGCGGCAGGCGAACAAGTATCGCGTCCCGCGCGTCGCGTTCGTGAACAAAATGGACCGGACTGGCGCCGACTTTTATCGCGCGGTCTCGGAAATGCGCGAGAAGCTGAAGGCCAACGCGCACCCGATCTTCCTGCCGATCGGCAAGGAGGAGAACTTCACCGGCCTCATCGACCTCGTGCAGAACGTCGCGTATTCCTTCGAGGAGAGCGCGAACGATCCGCTCGGGATGAATCCGACCACGATCCCGATTCCGGCCGACATGGCGGAACAGGCGAAGGAGTATCGCGAGAAGCTGATCGAGGCGGTCTCCGACTTCGACGACGTCA
>DASZYH010000061.1:0-6635 GCA_035545515.1 Opitutaceae bacterium | reverse complement strand
TGGGCGACGGTATCGTGCTGGTCCATGCGGCCGGCGGCCTGCCGGGCGAGTTGCACAAGCTGTGGCGCACCCGTCGCGCGGGCGGCTACCACGTCGAATACGGCTACTCCTGCATGGGCTACGAGATCGCCGGCGCGCTGGGCGCGAAACTGGCTGCGCCGCGGCGGGAGATCTATGCCTTTCTCGGCGACGGCAGCTACCTGATGCTGCACACCGAGATCGTCACGGCGGTGCAGGAGAACCTGAAGCTGACGATCGTGCTGATCGACAACCACAGCTATGGCTGCATTCACGGACTCCAGCGCGGCTGCGGCGGCCGGAGTTTCGGCAACGAATTCCGGCGGCGGGTGGCCAGTGCCGGGCGCCTCGAGGGGGAGTTCCTGCCGGTGGATTTCGTGAAGAACGCCGAGAGCCTCGGGGCGGCGGCGCTGCACGCCCGAACGCCGCAGGAGCTGCGCTCTGCGCTTGCGGCCGCGAAGACGATGAAAGGCGTGGTGCTCGTCTACGTGAACACCCCCGCCGACGTGCGACTGCCCGGGTACTCGTGGTGGGACGTGCCGGTGTCGGCAACCTCACGCGTGGCGGGCGTCCGGGCTGCGCGGCGGAGATACGACCGCGTGGTGCGGACGAAACAGTGTTTCTACTACTGAACCCCGAAGCGACCATGCCCGTCCCACTTCACCGCGACTGCCTTGTCGGCGCCAATCCCATCATCTGGAGCAACGACGACTTTGATGACCTCGCTGGCGACGTGCCGCTCGACGTGATCCTCCGCGAGATGCGCGAAGCCGGGTTTGCCGGGAGCGAACTGGGTCATGCATATCCGCGCGGTGCGGCGGCGCTGGCCGATGCGCTCTCGCGCCACTGCCTGCGCCTCGTCAGCGGGTGGCATTCGACGTATCTGGCGTCGAAGCCGCTGGCGGACGAGGAGCGGAGTTTTCACGCCCACCTGGTGCTGCTGAAGACACTGGGGGCGCGGGTGGCGATTGTCGCCGAGTGCACGCGGTGCATCCACGGCGACCGGAATGCGCCGCTGGGCGTCGACGGCCAGCCCGGGCCGCGACTCACGGAGGAGGAGTGGCCGCGGCTGCTCGCCGGCCTGCGGCGTCTCGCCGCGATCGCCGCCGCCGAGGAAATGCGGATCGTTTATCACCACCACATGGGCACGGTCATCCAGGCCGAGGCCGATCTCGACCGCCTGCTGGCGGGCGTGCCCGAGATATCCCTCCTGCTCGACGCCGGGCACCTCGCGTTTGCGGGCATCGATCCGGTGGCGGTGGCGCGGCGCCACGCCCCGCGCATCGGCCACGTCCACCTGAAGAGCGTCCGCCCGGAGGTCGCGCGCCGGGTGCACCGGGAGGGCTGGTCGTTCCACCGAGCGGTGGCCGGCGGCGTTTTCACCGTGGCAGGGGAGGGGTGCGTCGATTATCCCGCGATCTTTTCGGTGCTGGCTGGCGTGGACTATCGCGGCTGGCTCGTCGTCGAAGCTGAGGAGGACCCCGTGAAGGTCCCGGCCCTGCCGAAAGCGCGCCAGGCGCGCGAGTACGTTCGCGCCCAAACCGGCACCTGATTTTGCCATGACCGCATCCCGCATGTCTCAGATGACGGCGCTCGGCGCCGATTGGTGGAATGATTCCGGCGTGCCGGCCGAACTGGCCGAGGCCGTTGTCTTTGGCGCCGTTGGCGGAACGTCGAACCCGGTGATCGTCGCGCAGGCCGTGAAGGCGCAGCCCGCGTTGTGCCATCCGATCATCGACCGGCTGCTCCAGGAGAATCCCGGCGCGACGGAGGACGAGATCGCGTGGAAACTCATCCACACCCTGGCGATCGACGCGGCCGCGCGGCTCAAGCCGGTGTATGACGCCACGCGGGGCGTGAAGGGCTTCCTCTCGGTGCAGGTCAATCCGAAGTTCCATCCGAACCGGGATCTCATGGTGGAGCAGGCCACGCAGCTCGCGTCCCTGGCTCCCAACATCGCGATCAAGGCGCCCGCGACGGAAGTCGGCATCGCCGCGATGGAGGAGATGACGGCGCGCGGCATCCGCGTGAACGCGACGGTGAGCTTCTCCGTCGCGCAGGCGCTCGCCGTCTCGGCCGCGTTCGAGCGCGGGCTGAAGCGCGCCCGCGCGGCCGGCCGCGACGCGGACGCAATCCGGCCCTACATCACGCTCATGATCGGCCGGGTCGACGACCATTTGAAGCGGGTGGCCGAGCGGGAGAAGATCGCCACCTCGCCGGGGGTGCTCGACTGGGCCGGAATCGCGGTGTTCAAGCACGCGCACCGGTTGTTCAAGACGGCGGGACGGCCGGGGACGCTGCTGGCCGCCGCCTACCGCCACGAGGGCCACTGGTCCCAGATCATCGGCCCGGAGGTGCTCCAGACGATTCCGTACACCTGGTGGATGAAGTTCAACGGCTCCCCCTTCGAGCTCCAGCGCACGCTGGAGGAACCGGTCGAGCCGCGGATCGTGGCCGAGCTCCGGGCGAAGTTCCCGGACTTCATCCGCGCCCACGACGAGTCGGGCATGCCGCCCGCGGACTTCCTCCGCTACGGAGCGACGCTGCACACGCTGAACCAGTTCCTTGGCGGTTACGGCGACCTGCTCGGTTTCGTCCGCGCGCGGATGCTGGCCTGAGCGTCGCGTCGACCTTGGGCCGCGCCCGTTCTCCGCTTCCGTCGCGAGCGAACCCCGCCCACCCGACACCCCACCTTCCTATGACTCCACAGACCTGCCCGAATTTCATCGGCGGTGAATGGGTTGCGCCCACGGGTGCGACCACGCCCGTGTTCAACCCCTCCACTGGCGAGGTGGTGGCCGAGTGCCCGGTCGGCAGCGCGGCCGACGTCAACGCCGCCGTCGAGGCCGCGCAGGCCGCGTTTCCGGCCTGGCGCGACACGCCGCCTATCGAGCGGGCGCGGGTGTTCTTCAAATACCGCCAGCTCATCGAGCAGAATTTCGACCTGCTGTGCCGCACGGTGTCGCGCGAGCACGGCAAGACCTACGCCGAGGCGCGTGGATCGGTGCATCGCGGACTCGAGAACGTCGAATACGCCTGCGGCATTCCGACGCTGCTCTTCGGCGACTCGCTGCGCAACGTCGCGCGCGGGGTCGACTGCGACACGATCAACCTGCCGCTGGGCGTCTGCGTCGGCATCACGCCGTTCAATTTTCCCGTGATGGTCCCGCTGTGGATGTTCCCGGTCGCGATCGCGTGCGGCAACACCTTCGTTCTGAAGCCGAGCGAAAAGGTGCCGCTGAGCGCGGTCCTGCTCGGGCAGCTGCTCGAGCAGGCCGGGTGCCCGAAGGGGGTGTTCAACCTCGTCCATGGCGGACGCACCTGCGTCGACGCGCTGCTCACCCATCCCAAGGTGAGGGCGGTCTCGTTCGTGGGCTCGACGGCCATCGCCCGGCACATCTGGGAGACCGGGACGAAGCAGGGCAAGCGGGTCCAGGCCAACGGCGGCGCGAAGAACTACATCGTCGTCATGCCCGACGCCGACGTGGGCAAGACGGTCGAGAATCTCGCGACCGCGGCGTTCGGCTGCGCCGGCGAGCGCTGCATGGCGGGTTCCACGGCGATTGCCGTCGGCGCCGCCGCCGACCGCGTGCTGCCGGACCTCGTGAAGGCCGCCCGGGCGATCCGGGTCGGGCCGACCGACCGGTCCGCGCAGCCCGACATGGGGCCCGTCATCACCGCGCAGCACCGCGAACGCGTCGAGCGTCTCATCTCCGCGGGCGAGCAGGAGGGCGCCCGGATCGTGACGGACGGGCGCGGCTTCTCCGTGCCGGATGCGCCCGGCGGCTTCTACGTGGGGCCGACGATCGTCGACGGTGTGCGCAACGACATGACGTTGGCGCGGGAGGAGGTGTTCGGTCCTGTCCTCAATGTGATGCGGATGGACGACCTCGACGCCGCGATCGAGCAGGCCAGCCGGTCGGCCTTCGGCAACGGCGCCGCGATCTTCACGAACGACGGCCGCGCAGCGCGCGAATTCACGATGCGCGTGAAGGCCGGCATGGTCGGCGTGAACGTCGGCGTGCCCGCCACGATGGCGATGTTCCCCTTCAGCGGGTGGGACAATTCGTTCTTTGGGGATCTGCACATCCAGGGCAAGGAAAGCGTGCAGTTCTACACCCAGCAGAAGGTCGTCACGTCCCGCTGGTTCGGCGGCAACGTCGGCGACGTCTGGAAGAAGTAGCCCGGCGTCCATCCCTTTCGCCCCACCGCAACGATTTCAAATCATCCAGCCATGAACAAGAAACCTCTGAACGTCGGAGTCATCGGCGTCGGCCGCCTGGGCGGCCAGTATGCCCGCTATTTTGCCACGCGCATCGCCGGCGCGCGGCTCCACGCGATCTCGGACGTGCGCCCCGAGACTGCCCAAACCATCGCCGAGGAAACCGGCGCGCCGAAGTCCTACGGCGACTATCGGGAACTGCTGGCCGACCCGGTAGTGGACGCCGTGGTCGTGATGACGTCCACCAAGCTGCACGGCGAGGTGGTCATCGCCGCGGCCCGCGCCCGGAAGGCGATCTTCTGCGAGAAGCCGCTGTCGCTCGACCTGAACGAGGCGGCCGCGATGGCGGCGGCGGTCGAACAGCACGGCGCCTTCTTTCAGCTCGGTTTCATGCGCCGGTTCGACAAGGCGTATCTCGCCGCCCGCCGGAAAATCGAGGACGGCGTGATCGGCGCCCCGATCGTCTTCCGGGCGATCGGGAAGGACCAGTCGCCTCCGCCGGTCGACTTCCTCCGTCCCGCCAACAGCGGGGGCATCTTCATCGACATGGGCATCCACGAATTCGACCTCGCCCGTTGGTTCATGGGGGAGGTGAAGAGCGTGTTCACCGTCGGAGGGGCGCTGGCGCATCCCGAGATCGGCGCGGTGGGCGACATCGACAACGGCATCGCCACGCTGAACTTCGTGAACGGCAACATCGGCCTCGTCCAACTGAGCCGCACCGGCGTTTACGGCTACGGCATCGACACGGAGATCATGGGAACGAAGGGAACGTTGCAGATCGGCTACGACCGCGAGACGGCCGTGCAGGTCATGACCAAGGGCGTCATCGCCCACGACTCGGTGCCCGGCTTTTACGAACGGTTCGAGCAGGCGTACGTCAGCCAGCTCCAGAACTTCGTCGACAACGTGCGCCACGACCGACCGGCCCCGATCGTCTGCCGCGACGGCATCGCCGCACAGCGCATTGCGCTGGCGGCGACCCGTTCGCTGCATTCGGGCCAGCTGGAGCCCGTGGGGTGAGCGACGGTCAGGGAGATCAGGACCTCACCTGATCTCCTCGAGCCTCACCGGACGGTGAAGATCGAAGGAGAGCCTCGCCGCCTGGCCGATCTTCACCGGCATCTTCCCGTCGATCCCGGTGACGGGCGGCGCGAGGTCCTCCGTGACGCAGGCGATGAACGCCTCCATCTCGCGGATGTACGACTCGATGTAGCGCTCCATGAAAAACCGCAACGGCAGGTCCTGGGAGATCCGCTCGGCGCCGCTGAAGGTGACCCGGTTCGGTGTGTTGTTTTCGGTCGCTGCCATGCCGCGAGAGCCGAAGACCTCGACGCGCTGGTCGTAGCCGAAGACGGCCTGGCGGCTGTTGTCGATCGTGCCGATGACGCCGTTCTCAAACTTGAGCGTGACTACGGCCGTGTCGAGGTCGCCCGCCTGTCCGATCGCCGGATCGATCCTGACCGCCGCGACGGTGTAGACCTCCTCGACCTCGCTGCCGATCAGGAAGCGCGCCATGTCGAAGTCGTGAATCATCATGTCGAGGAAGATGCCGCCGGACACCTTGACGTACGCGAGGGGGGGCGGCGCGGGATCCCGGCTCGTGATCCGGAGAATGTGAGGGTCGCCGACGAGGCCGTCGCGGATCATCTCCCGCACGCGACGGTAATTCGCGTCGAACCTCCGGTTGAATCCGATCTGCAGCTTGACGCCGGCGCGCTCGACCGCGTCCAGCGCCTGGTCGATGGCGGCGAGGTTCAGCGCGATCGGCTTTTCGCAGAAGATGTGTTTCCCGCGGGCGGCCGCCTCGGCGATGAGCGAGGCATGCGTGTCGGTGCTGGAGCAGATGACGACGGCCTCGATCGCCGGATCGTCCAGCAGCAGGCGGTAGTCCGCGACCGCCACGGGCACATGGAAGTCGTGGGCGCATTTCTGCGCGGCCTGGAGATTCACATCGGAAACGGCGGTGACCGTCGCCCTCGGAAGCCGAAAGGCCAGGTGCTCCGTGTGGAGGCGGCCAATGCGGCCTGTTCCGATGACGCCAACCTTGATCTTTTTTTCCATGATTTAGACGTTGAATTGATGGTAACGGGTGAGAGGGTCCGGAAAGGGGGCCGGCCGTGGGGATCGGTGCGGGCGGCCGGTCGCACTCAGTTCGGTGTCGCGAACGCCGCGGCGGGCGTAGGGGCGGTATTCACCGGATTGAGACGCGCCGACGCGCCGCCGGGCAGCCGCACCTCGTAGTCGGAGTAACGCCGGTCCGGCACCGGGAAGTCGGTGCTGACACACTGGGCCCCGCTTGCGAGGGCGCAGTCCCGCCGGGTCGTCGTTCGCGCCCGAGCCTCCCGGAGTTCGGCATCGGCGCGCGTTCGCACGATGAAGCCCGCCCGGACCA
>DASZYH010000060.1:0-34311 GCA_035545515.1 Opitutaceae bacterium | reverse complement strand
CCGATGTCTTTTTCCCTCCCGTCGCAACGAGCGCAAGCGAGCCGACCTCCGAACAACTGAAACGCCGACACGCTGAAATCCGATCGGTAGGGCATGCGACTCCGCTCGCCGCCATCCCCTTCGCCCGTTGCGCCGGGCGGCTCTCGGCCGGTGTAGCAACGAACGAGAGCGAGCCGACTCTTACCGCTCGCGCAGTTCCGACGCCCATCGGCTACGGACCAACTTTGCCGGCTCACTCCGCCCGCAAGGCGACAACCGGGTCGACCTTCGCCGCGCGGCGCGCCGGCAGCCAGCAGGCGAGAAGTGAGACGGCGGCAATGAGCGTGACCACCGCGACGTACGATACAGCGTCCGTCGCGACGATGCCGAACAACAGCGCCTGCAGGTAGCGCGTCAGCAGCGCGGCACCCGCCATCCCCGCCAGTACGCCCAGTCCCGTCCTGACCATTCCGCCGCGCACCACCAGGCCGACGATCTGCCATCGGGTGGCCCCGATCGCGGCGCGGATGCCGAGCTCCCGCGTGCGCTGCGACACGTCATACGAAAGCACGCCATACAGCCCGACCGCGGCCAGCAGCAGGGCCAGACCGGCAAAGACGCCGAGGAGCAGCGTAACACCGCGGCGTGCGGTCAGCAGGTTGTCGAGAGCAAGATCGAGGGTATTGCCACCGCCCAGTACGAGCGTCGGATCGAGGTCATGCAGCCGGCCGCGCAGCGCCGCCATCAGGTCGGGGGCGGTCCGCGGCGACCGCACGAGCACGTCGAAGTTGTACATCGGGAATCCGACGGTCGGCACGTACACGATCGGCAGGTTATCGCGGCTGTCGCGTCCGGTCAGGTTCGCCCGGTTGACGACGCCCACGATGCGCGGCCACCCGTCCACTCCCAGCGGAAAGCCCCAGTTGAGGTAGATCTCACGACCCTCGACCATCTGGCCCGGGAAGTAGTGGTCCCGAAAGCTTTCATCGACGACCGCCACCTGGCCTTGGCGGAAATCGTCGGCCTCGTTGAACGCGCGCCCCGACACGACGCGGACGCCCACCGTCGCAAAGAACTCCGGAGATACCGCGACGATATGAACCAGCGGATTCACCTCGCCGTACTCGCCGCCGCGCGTCGCGAACGGCACCGGCCGCTCGTTGCCGACGACGACCGAGCGGAGCGACACCGCAACGTGCTCCACACCCGGAATCGACCGGGCCGCCTCGATGATCCGCCGCTGGATCTCGAGCCGGGACGCCGGCGTGCGATAGGCCGGGGACAGCGTCACCCGGCTCTCCACCACGTGGGTCGCATCGAAGCCGAGGTCGGACGCCATCACCCGGGCAAAGCTACGCAGCAGCAGGCTCGCGCCGACCAGCAGGATCACCGCCACGGCGACCTGGCCGATCACGAGCGCGCCGCTGACCGCGCGCGTCGCCGCGCCCGTCGAGCCACCCCGCGACTGCGAAAGCCGGAGTCCGTGCCGCCAGAGCACCTGGAGCGGGATGCCGACCACCAGGAACGCGACGAGCAACGCCCCGGCGACGACCGCGGCCGCGACCGCCGCGTCGATCCCGACGGGCGGCGCGCCTGAAATTAGAATCGGCAGGTAATGGTTGAACACCCGCAGGATGCCACCCGCGATGGCGAGCCCGCACCCGAGGGCGACTCCGAGCAGGAGAATGCTCTCGGCTGCAACGGAGCGCAGCAGCGCGCCCCGACCTGCGCCCAACGCCACGCGGACCGCCAGTTCGCCGCGCCGACCGTTCAGTCGCGCCAGGAAGAGGTTCACGACATTGACGCAGCCGATCAGCAGGACGAGCAGCGCCCCACCCTCGAGCAGCCACAACGCGTCCGTGTTGCCGATCGCCATGCCAGGCCGAAGCGGCTGCAACACGAGCTGGTATCCGGCCGACGCGATGAGCGCCCGGAGAGCGGGTCCGGCGCGCTCGCGGCGGAAATCCTGCTCGAGCGCCGTCAACTGCGCGAGCCCGGCCTGAAGCGAAACGCCCGGTTTCAGCCGACCGAAGAGCGCCAGGTCGCCGCGATACCGGGTCTGCGGATCGTACTTCGAGGCGGCGGCGACATAGGGCTGGAAGAAGCAGGTCTGCCGGTACAGCGCCTCAAGCGACCGCGGGGCGACGCCGATGATCGTGCAGGGGGTCGGCCAGATCCGGACCGTCGTGCCGACGATATTCGGATCGGCGCCGTAATGCGACCGCCAGAACGACTCCGAGATGACGACGACTGCATTCCGGCCGGCGACCTCCTCACCGGGCGAAAAATAGCGGCCCAGCAGCGGCGGAACGCCAAGCACGTCGAAGAAATTGGCCGAAACGACATTCAGGCTGACAACGCGCGGTGCTGTCTCCTCCGTCAGGACTGCGCCCACCTGCGTGGACGTGGCAAACCCGGAAAAAAGGTCGGCGTGCGCCTTGAAATCCAGGTACTGCGTCGTGCTCGAAAGCACCTGCTGACCTCCGCTCTTCTCGGCCACATTGACGATCGTCACGAGCTGGCCGGGATCGGGAAACGGCAGGGGCTTCAGCACGAGCGCGTACAGGGCGGAGAGCGTCGCGACGTTTGGCCCGAAGCAGATGATCAGCGAACCCAGCACGGTCAGGCTGAACGCCGGAGCGCGGATCAGCCGCCGCGCGGCGTGGCGGAATTCGCGCGACCAGCCTTCGATGAATATCCAGGCCCCGGGGCGGCGGGCGTTCATGGGGATCGCCCGAGAAAACGGCGCGCCGCTTCGGATGCGAGCGGAAAAGCGGATGCGCGGTTTTCCTTGTGGGCGCGGTGAGGTCACCGCACCTACAGACCATCTTCACCTAAATGCGTCAGCGCTGGTGGAGCCCGCTGTCCCAGCGGGCTGATCGGGCCGATCCAACGCGATGGGACATCGCGTTCCACCATCGGGCTATCCGGGCCGCGGTAGGGCGCCAGTCCCTTCCGCGCCGGATCGGGCGAGCGAATTGGCGGCCAAGGGACTGGCCGCCCTACCACACACTCAGTCGGCCCGCAGGGCTTCGATTGGATCTAGCCGCGCCGCGCGCAGGGCCGGCAACCAGCAGGCTAATACCGCTGCAACACCGACGGCCACCACCGCCATCACCAGCGGCGGCACGCTGATACCGTCCATCCGATAAATCAGCGATTTGAGCGCCGCCGACAGGGCGATGCTCCCGGCGAGTCCGATCAGAAGCCCCAGCGTCACCCAGCGGCTGCCCTGGCCAAACACGAGTCGCACGATATCTCCTTTCACCGCGCCAATCGCAACTCGCACGCCGATTTCCCGCGTCCGCAGTTGGACGTAGTACGAGAGCGTGCCGTACAGCCCGACCGCGACCAGTCCCAGCGCCAAGGCCATGAAGACGTTCACCAGTTCCGCCATGACGCGCTGCCCTTCCGTCGCCTTGCTCACGACGTCCTCCATCGTCCGCACATCCTTGAGCGCGAGCTCGCCGTCGATCGCCTTAAGTTCCCGCACCAGCATCGGCGCGAGCTGAGCCGTCGGGAGGGCCGACCGCACCACGACATACAGGCGATTGCCCCAATGGCCCTCCGGTGCGGTGTACATTTCGGGACGCGCGGCGGAATCAGCCCCCTGCTGGCGCACATTCTCCACCACGCCCACGACCCGCACCGTGTACCACGGTTTGCCCGGGTTGTTGCCGCGGATGATCTCGCCGATCGGGCTCTTGTGCGGCCAGGCCTTCGCGACGAGCGCCTCGTTCACCACCACACCGCGAATGTCACCCGTGCGGTCCTGCGCCTCAATGCCGCGTCCTTTCAGCAGCCGCAGGCCCATCGCGGCGAAGTAGTCCTCGGTGACAGACGAACGCTCGATCAGCATCCGCCGCTGCGTCGGGTCGTAGGTCTCGTCATTCACGAGGCCGTTCGTGTTGCTGCCGCCCTCGAGGGGAAGCTTCGAAGTTATCCCCACATGCGTCACGCCCGGGAGCGCCCTCACGCGGTCGACCATTTCGTACCAGAATCGCACCTGCGCCGCATCGTCCGGGTACTTCGGCCCGCGCAATCCAATCGCGGCTACCGTCACGTTGTCGGTGTCGAGCAGCTGGTTGTCCCGGAGCAGCCGCAGATAGCTGCGCGAAAACAGCACCGCCCCGTTTGCCAGCACGAACGCCACCGCCACCTGGGCGATGATCAGCCCGCGCAGCATTCGGTGGCGCGAACGTGAGCCAACCGCCCCGCGCGCGTCGGTCCGCATCACCGTGGCGACCGACGTCCGCATCGCGGACAGTGCCGGCGGGAGTCCCGCGAGCAGTGCCGCCAATAGCGTCGCGCCGAGCCCGAACGCGAGGGCGACGGGATCCAGTGCGATCGCGGCCTTTCGGGCCGCGCTCACCGGCGCGATGACCCGCAACACCTCGACGCCACCGTAGGCCACGACCACCCCCAGCACGGCACCCGCGAACGCCAGCACGAGACTGTCGGTCAGAGCGAGCTGGATCAGGTGGCCGCGAGTCGCGCCGAGGGCGACACGCACGCCGAACTCGCCCTGCCGACGCGCGCTCCGGGCGAGCAGCATGCTGGCAACGTTTCCGCAGGCGACGAGCAGGACCAGCGCGACCGCGCCAAAGAGCATCCAGACCTGCTTGCGCAGGTTTCGCGTCATCTCCTCGTGCAGCGAGCGCACGAGGAATTCCTTCCGGGTGTTCGAATCGGGATAGAGCTTCGTCAGCCGCCGGCCGATCGTTTTGATCTCGGCGTCGGCCTGCGCGACCGTCACCCCGTCGCGCAGCCGGGCAATGCCGAGCAGGTAGTGGCTGTCGCGCTTCTTGCGTTCCTTCGCGTCGAAGCTGCGCGGGGTCCAAAGCTGGGGCTCCTCGGTTCGCAGCCATGGACTGACGAACTCGAAGGTGGCCGGCATCACCCCGACGACTTCCGCGTCGGCGCCGTCCATCCGCAACTTTTTCCCGAGCACGTGCGGATCGCCGCCAAACACCTGTTGCCAGAGCGAGTGACTGATGATCACCACGGCCGGCGCGCCGACCTCGTCATCCCGCGGATCGAACAGCCGTCCGAGGGCCGGTTGAACGCCGAACGCCCGCAGCACGTCAGCCGTGCCCGACACGCCGACGATGGACTGGGCGTTTTCGCGGCCGACGTTGACGGTGGTCGTCTGGTAAACTCCGAAGGCCGTGTAGCTCGACGACTGCTCCTTCAGGTCGAACGCGTCCGCGGGCGACAGCGGCCATCCGTCACCCGACCAGACATGCACGAGGCGGTCGGCCGCCGGGTAGTGGAAGGGCGAGATCACGAGCGCCTGGAGGACGCTGAAAATCGCCGTGGTCGCGCCGATTCCCACGGCGAGCGTAAGAATGGCCACGACCGAAAATCCGCGCGCCTTGGCGAGCGCGCGGACGGAAAGCCGAAGGTTCGAGAACATGGGGGCGGATCCAAGAACCGCCCACGATCTGAATAGTTACCAGGATTCCACCCTCGGCGTCGAACCGGCCCGTGCAGCGTCAGCATAGGTGGAACTCGATGTCCACATCGAGTTCAGCCCCATCACTTGTTATCGACCTGAAACACGATCGGCACCTCCATCCGACAATTCACCGGGTGCCCGTCAAGCTGAGCAGGTTTGAACATCCAGTGTTCAATCGCAGTGAGAATTCACTGCCATAGGGGACGGACATACGTGGCGCACGTGAGCTCAGAGAATGAGGGACGGACATTTTGAAAAAGAGAGGGGAACGACGCGCGACAGGACAACCTCTCGGCACCTGAACAATCGACAACCGCTGCACGCCGCATTCGACGTGGCTTAGATGCTTCCCTTCGGCGACGGTCCTCCCGGATCCGTTTCGAAAAACGACAACACGCCCGCCGGCACTCCCCTTTGCGATCTGCCGCGATCGTCAGCCGAAGAGTTCGCCACTGACCTGTCGCAGACCGGCCAGGTCCCCCCAATCCGTCACTGCCGGCAGGTTGCGACGCGCAACGCGCGCTCCGACGCGAAAGCGCCGGCGATAGTCCGCAACCTGCCGCTCGATGAATTCCCGGCCACCAAGCGCCGCGCTGGTGCTGAAATACCGAACCCGGCAGCGAAGCACGTCGGGCAACGCAAGTTTTCCTCCGAGGCGCACCACATCGCGCACCTGCTGCGGGGTGATACTCGCACTTCCGGCGCGAGGACCGGCACCCTTCGTGAACAGCAACATCCGGTACGCTGCGTGCGTGTCGAACCACGCTCCGCCGATCACGCTCTGCAACCCACGCTGCGCCCGGACGTTTCCGGCCACCGCTTCAGCATAGCCACAGTATCGATAATCCTTCGGATCCTTCACAGCACCCGCCCGTACGCAGTTCAGGTCGATATACGCTGCCATCATCTCTATCGTCCGTCCTTTCGGTTCGATCAGAACGCTCTTGAATCTGTCTGACCACACCGGCCCGAATCTCCCGTGTCGCTGGTTGTACCAAATCGAAAACCGCTCCTTTAGCAGCTTCATATAGGCGGAAACGTCGTTCATCAGCGAAAGCTGCCGCGCCCGCCACCGGTCCGCATGCGGTCCGCCGCGCTTTAGTTCCGCCGCCACAACTGCCAGCTGTGCCGTTTGGTATCTGGTCGGTTTCGGATAAAGCACATGGTAACGCCGTAGCAGCTCGTCATCGCTGATCGGTACCTCTTTCGGCACACGCACCAAGATGTGAAAGTGGTTCGACATGACCGCATAGGTCAAAATCTCCAGCCCAGCAAAGTCCGCAATCTGCCACATTTGCCGTCGGAAGACCTCCTTCGCCACCGTTCCGAAAAGCCATTCCCCGTTCACCGTCCGACTGATCAGGTGGTACACGGCCTCCCCGCTGTCCGGCGATATCTTGAGTCGCGCCCGTCGCATATCTGCATGGCAATTATTTTTTACCATTTTGACAACTCTTTTTTACGTCCGGCGCTTTTGTGCGGTTGTTATGTCCGTCCCCTTATGTCTCGCCCCCCCTACCGGCTCGCCGCCGCGCCCCTCGGCGGGGCGGCCAGTGCTCCTACCGAAAGCGCTCGGGCGAAGGAGGGTCACTTGGCCGCCGCTGACTAGGCTACAGACACCCGGGGTCCTTTCACCGCCGTGCGATGATGGACCGCATCATGATCCTTGCTGAGTTCGCAAGGGCGCGAGGAGCAATCGTTCGACGTCGGCGGGTGGAGTCACCCGTGCGTTCACCTGCGGCCATAGCTCAATCGGCGGTGCTTCGATCACGGCTTTTTTCAGACGGAGGGCCCGGAAGTCGTCGTGCAGATAGTGACGTTGCCCGCAGTGCAGCGCGTCACACGTTGCACGAAACCGTGGTCCACACTCTCGCCAGTGACAGGTCCGCCCGATGTACTCACCGCGCTCGTTAGCGAGGAAGACGTCCACCCCGCGATTCAATTGCTGGGCATGTCCGCCGAGTTTCCGGCCGGCCTTCGCCAGAGGGGTCAGATCGATCTCGTCGCTCACCGTCACGAGCATGTCGACGTCCTTCGGCTCGGGCTTGTCGCCGGTCAGCGATCCGAGCAGCGCGATGCGCGTCACTCCGGGAAGCTGCTGCACGGCGCGCACAAAAACCAGGACGCCGGCGAGAAGGTGGTCGCGCGACCGTGGCCGAGTGGAGGGCGCCGGCAGGATCCATTCGACCTCGATATCATGACCTGCCAGCCATGCCGCCGCCGTTTCGCGCCGGCGATTCGCCTGAAATGCGTACCATTGTTCACGCTCGAGGATCGTGCCGTGGACGACATTGCGAAACCGCCGAAACGCTCCCGGGCCCTCGATCGCCGCCTCGAGTTGCCGGCGCACCGCCGGGTCCTCCACCGTCGCCGTAAAGTCCTCGAGGTCGCGATACTCGTCGCTGAACTCGACTTCAGAGACGTCGAGGTAGTGCCCGAGGCTTTCCTCGACGGTCCACGCCTCCCGCAACGCGTCCTTTTGCCAATCGGGTACCTCGGCCGCCGCGATCACGGCGTCGATCGATGCATCGGCGGCGGCCACCGCAAGCAACTCCTGCAGCTGTTCCGCCGTTTCGTTCGTCACACTGAACACCGCGCCGGTTTGCAATTGAACATAGCCACGCGATTCCGCCGAGTCCGCCTCTGCCGCAATCTCGAAATCAGACCAATCGATCTTCAGTTTGCGCATGGTCCAACACTACCCGGCGAAAAGACCCTGTTGAGCAAAATTCGTGATATTGAGGTCCCGGAAAGATTCGGGCCGAAACACGAGACCACCGATGACAAAAAGGAAACGGAGACTTACCGTCTCAGAACGCGCCGCGCGAAAGCGGCGAGCGGCCGTCTTGAAGGGTCTGTCCCTCTTCGAGCGGCGGGCGTGAAGGGTCTGTCCCTCTTCGAGCGGCGGGCGGGGCTGATTTGGCCGGATTCTCGTCCTATTTGGCCGGATTCTCCGTCGGCGGGAGATGCCCGACACATATCCATTTAGATATACGATTCTTACACATAATCAGAGCGTTATGGCCGGATTCGAGAATCCGGCCAAATAGAGCGCCCTCCTGCAAGATAATCCCCTCCACCCCGGTCTGCGGGGGCTGTCTCGCCAGCCGGGCTTCACGCACTTCGGGCTCCGTCGGCGTCGGATTTTCCTCCGCGTTCGGCTCACTCCACCCCAGGAAAACCGCGGCCGCACCCAGCCGCACGGCCGCGACCTGCGCCAGATTCAACGCGTCCGTCCGGCCATACAGCAGCGCATTGCCGGTCAGGATGAGAAACGCGCCGATGGTGTTCGTGATCCCGACGTTGATCGCCTGTTCGAGTGCGTTGGCGTTGGGATCGCGGTAGTCGTGTGTCGCAGACCGATCGATTTCGACTCTCTCCAGCGCACTATTCCTGCGTGACGCCGGCGGGCTTGGCCTCGATGAGGACGGGGGCGTGATAACCGGCGGGTTTGTCCCCGACGATCGCGCCGCCGGTGAGCATCGCCTGCATCCCCGAGGTGAAGAAGGTGTACGGAAATCGTGGCGCCATCGCGCTCACCGCATCGAGTCGTTCCCGCTGCTCGGTCGGCAACTCGAAATCGAGCGCGCCGAGGTTGTCCTCGAGCTGCGCGAGCTTGGTGGCACCAAGGATCACCGTGGCGACGCCCGGGCGGTTGGCCACCCAGTTGAGCGCCACCTGGGCCATGCTCCGGCCAACGTCGCGGGCGACCTGCTCGAGTTCGCTGACGATCGCCCAGTTGCGCGCGTTGAACTTGGCGAATCCGGGATTTCCCGACTTGGTGAGCAGCGCGAGCCGGCCTGCGCCACTGCCGCCGTCCTGCGACGGCTTGTATTTGCCGCTGAGCAGTCCGCTGGCGAGGGGGCTCCAGACCATCGTGCCCATGCCATGCGCGAGGCCGAGCGGGATGAACTCATCCTCGATGCCGCGCTCCACGAGTGAGTACTCGAGCTGAAGCGCGGAGAGTTTTTCGTAGCCGCGCCACTCGGCGATGGTCTGGGCGCGCGAGGCATACCAGGCGGGAATATCGCTGACGCCGACGTGACGGACCTTTCCGACGCGCACGAGATCGTCAAACGTGCGCATGACCTCCTCCACAGGGGTCAGCCGGTCCCAGGTGTGCAGCAGGTACAGGTCGATATAGTCGGTGCCGAGCCGCTTCAGCGAACCTTCGACGGCTGCGAGGATGTGTTTGCGGCCGTTCCCGCCGGCGTTCGGGTCGCCGGGCGTGCCGTTGTAGGAAAACTTCGTCGCGATCACGACGCGGTCGCGAACGCCCGCGTCGCGGACGAACTGTCCCAGCCAGCGCTCGCTGTTGCCGTTGGTGTAGAGGTCGGCGGTGTCGAAGAAATTCCCGCCGGAAGCGAGATACCGATCGAACAGCGCGCGGGCGGTGGCCTGATCGGCCCCCCACCCCCAGTCGGTGCCGAAGGTCATCGTGCCAAGGGCGAGACGGGAAACGCGGAGGCCGGTGTGGCCGAGGGTGTAATAGGAAGGCTTCATGGAAAATGCGTCGAAGGCGCCGGCAACCTACACCGATCCCGCCACGATTCACTTCGCCGCCGGCGATTTCTTCACCTTGTAACGCAGCTCCACCAGGCTGTTCCGGGGGGTGATGCGGAGACTGGAGCGTCGAAGGTCATCGAACGCTCCCCTTCACCGGCCGGGAGAGGCCGGAAAGGAAGGCTGATGCGCCTCAGCGTCCGTCAGCGGCGCGTTCGAGTGCGGCGATGTCGATCTTCACCATGTTCATCATCGCCTCCATAGCGCGACGCGCCCGGGCCGGGTCGGAGTCGTGGAGCAGTTCGATCAACCGCACCGGAACGATCTGCCAGCACAGGCCCCAGCGATCCTTGAGCCAACTGCACGCAATCTCCTGGCCACCGTCCGTCAGCGCCTTCCACAGCCGGTCGACTTCCGCCTGGTCGACGCAATGGATCTGAAACGATACCGCTTCGGTGAAGGGGTGCTGCGGACCGCCGTTCAGCCCGAGATAGCGCGTGCCGGCGAGAGTGAACTCCACCGTCAGCACCGAGCCGGCCGCGCCGCCGGGAGTTTCGGTCGGTGACCGATACACGCGATCAATGTGGGAATTCGGGAGCAACGAAACATAGAACTTCGCCGCTTCTTCCGCCTGACCATTGAACCAGAGACAAGGAACGATTTTTTGCATGGAAGTGTGGGTTAGCGTAATAAATCCGGGCCGTCGCAAAGGAGCGCCAACCTCTCAACGAAGCAACTGGTGAAATCCGGACAACGATGGATTGTTTCTTGGGGGGCGGCTGCTCTCATCGCGTGCGACTGGGATGATATCCGATATCGGCAGTGGCTACGGGAGGGCGGTCGTCAGGTTTTTCCAGGAAGTGTTTGATGATCGGGATCACCCGCTCCGGCTCCGAATACACGACGAAGTGACTGGCGTCCGGGATGACGGCGAGTTCGGCGGTTGGAATCCGGTTGGCAGCATCGACCGCGTGCTCGAGTCGGACAAAGTCGCGATCGCCGACGAGAATGAGAAACGGCACCCGAATCGAGGCCAGCTCTTCATTTGAAAATCCGCGCCACTGAATCCCGCCAACCTTCGCATAGATCTTTGGCCAATAGTCGGGATCCGGCGCCACCCGCCGGTAATTCTCCCTCTGAAACTGGATGTCGCTGGAGTCGGCCGTCGGCGGGTGGCTGAAGTGTGTGGTCTTGGGATTCAGCGCCACCTCCGGCGGTCCGAACGTGGCAGCGCAGGCGGCGACGCGACGGACCAGGTCCGGGTGGCGAACGGCCATCATCGCCGCCGTAACCGCACCGTAACTGTCGCCGAAGAAGTCGGCCTTCGTGATTCCGAGGTGCTTCAACAGACCCACGACGTCCTTCGCATATTGCTCGATGGAGAGCGGACGTTCCGGAATATCAGCCGTGCGACCATGCCCTTGGAGATCGATGGAGATGACCGCGTGGTTCTGCGTGAGCCCGGAAAATGACTCCAGACCGGCGAATCCGAAGGCCGGCGGAATATAGACCAGCGGATCACCCGTTCCCCTGATTTCGTAATACATTCGAAGCCCGTCGACCGGCGCAAAGCCGTGCGTGTGGGTCGTGAAATTGGGTGAGTTCATTGGTGTGATATGGGAAATGGAGATGGGATGGGAGGACCGCGTTGGCGACGGCCGCAGCGGCGGAAGGCCGAGGTCGGGTCCCGCGCGGTGAGGTCACCGCGCCTACACGAACATCCACTCGCTCACGCTCACGGCCGCGAATGCGTCCACTCGCGGGCGCTCGCAGCCACGGGGCGACGACCGCCGGACATCGCTGACCAAACGACAACGACCGATTACCCGCCGGTGCCGGCGGCTCCGGCGTGCAGCTTTTCGTATTCGGCTTTCAGGCGCGTGTGCATGGGCCAGAAGGGCGGGCGCGGCGCGCCTTCGAGTAGGGCGATGAGCTGCGCGAGGTGCGTGTGCCAGCCGCTGGCATAGCCGGAGAGGAACGGCAGATCGGTGCCACGGCTGCGATGCGTCAGCACGAGTTGCACGGTCTTGCCCTGTGGAGTAAGTTCAAACGTGACGTCGGATTCATCATCGAACGTGTAGCTCAGCACGCGTGGGGGCTCCCAGCGGAGCACGGTCGCGTCCATCTTGAACCCGGGATCCTGAACCTTCTGGTGGTTCTCGGGGGGAGTCTCGCCCGGGGCGATGTTCTTGTGATGAAAGAACAACTCCACCTTGCCACCCGGGCGACGTTCCATCGGGCCGCCCGCAAACCAGCGGGACCGTTTCTCAGGGTCGACGAGGTACTCCCAGACCCGCTCGATCGGGCCGGGCAGCGTGCGGACGATCCGCACTTCTCCGGGTTGGGTGAATTTTCCGGGCAGGTCGTTTTCGTTGTTCATGGGATTCGCGGGAAGGGATTCAGCGCTGCGGCGCCGCCACGTCCTGGACGATGGCACGCTCGAGCGCATCGAGCATCCGCGACCAGGAGCCCGCGGCGCGATCGACATATGCGGACCAGTGGGGGCTCATCACGTGCGTGAGCTTCACGTCGCAGCCACCGGCGCCGTGCGGCGTGAGTTCGATGATGATCCGGCTGGGGTCGGACAGGTTTTCGCGTGTCGCCCAGGTGAAGACGAGCAGCCGCGGTCGATCGATTTCCAGGTACTCGCCAACGTGCTCGACCTCGGTCCCACCGCGGTTGACGACAAACGAAAACCGACCGCCGACCCGCGCCTCGAGTGTCAGCCGGACGACGCGTTCGTCCCGCACGTTGGGTCCGAACATCCAGCGTCCGACCCAGGCTGGATCAAGGCACGCATCGAAGATCCGCTCCGGCGGAACCTCGAACCGATGCATGACGATGGCGTGGACCGGCGCGCTCATGGGGAAGCCTTGGGATGATTGGCCGACGTGCCGGCCGAAAAACGCACGCGCCGTGGCGCGGCGAAGGTGGAAATCAAGCGGCGTGGCATGGCGCACACAGGTTAAGCGTAATCTTAATTAAGCAAGAACTAAATCTTTCAGATCTCTGATTGTGAGTTGTTGGGATACAGCCCGCGGTCCACGGCGGGCTGATGAACGAATCAACGCGATGGGGACTCGCGTTCCACCTGACCAACGAGGCGGGGTTCGGCGACCCCGCCCTGCATCAAACCCGGGCGTGCTGACGATAGAGGCGCGGCGACCCCACCGCGTGGGATAATGCGTCCGCTCAGACGCGTACTCTTCGAGCTGCTCGTACTCTCGCGCTCAGCGGGGATGTTCGGTTGTTTCCGGTCCGACTACGACAACGTCCGCCGCGCGCGACTTGGGCGTCACGTGCAGGGCAACGAGTTTCCCGTGCTCGATCCGCCCCTCGACCACCGTGGCCAACGGCGCGTGCAGCTTGAAATCTGCGCTCCAATCGGCCGGCCACGCCGGCAGGAGGTAGAGTTTGCGACCGTCCGCTTGCAGCAGCATTTCCTGGAGCGTGATCATGCCCGAGCCGCCGTTGTCGAGATCGGGAATCCAGTCGTGCGCCGGCTTCCAGAACCAACGGAACCGCTGGTTCCCGTAATTGGTGAACTCGCTCACCACCGCGGCCCGCGCCTCGGAGGTCAGTCCGAGCACCGCCGCTTCCGTGCCATCCTGTCCCCAGCAGGTTTTCTGGGGCGAACGACGGGCGGCATAGGTGTCACGGGCGAGCTTCAGATCCGGTTTCCCGATGCCGTACAGCCGGTAGGGGAACGTCACATACAGCTCGGGATTTTCCGAATTGCCCGTCTTCCCGTACTGCCCGGCCGGCAGAAGAATCGGCGTGCCGTGCGGATCGCCGATCCCGAGCGGCGGGGTTTTGCCTTTCGCGTCGGTCGTTCCCATCGGGAGATCCGGCAATACGTGCAGGAGCTTCGACCACGCGGCCCGCTGGGCGGACGTCGTCAGCCGCTCCGGCAATCCGAGCAACCGCGGCAGATCGGACTTCAGGCCGGCGAGATCCGGCGTCGGGTTCACCGCGATCAGTTGGTACGTCTCGAGTGACTGCGCTGGCACCAGACAAAGCTTTCCATCGGAACCATGCGGGTAGTGCTCCGCGTAGTACGTCACGATGGCGTCGGCGAACGGCACCAACGACTTCGCGGCAAACGCCTCGTCGCCGGTGTAATCGTAGTAATCGAGCATCTGCGCGATCACCTCCAGGGTGCCCTGGATATGGTACCGCTGCCAGCGGCTCTGGATTTCATTGCTCGGATTATTCCAGCCAAAATCGTGCAGGTTCGGCAGTCCCCAGAAGAACATCGTTTCGGGAAACGACGCACCGTCGTGGTGGTAGTAAATCGCCGTTCGATCCCGCGCCAGCGGCAGGGCTGCGAGGTACATCTCGAACCAGGGCCGCAGCAGATCGTAGTCCCCCGTTTGGATGAGCGGCCAGTACAGCAGCCGATTGTTCTGATTCCAGTACGAGTTGCCCCACGCGCGATAATCGGGGTTGTGCGTCTGTGCGTTCGAGCGGGTGCCGGCGGGGACGTCGCGACCGACCGTGAACAGTCCCCCGTTGAACTTGACCGGCAGCTCGCCGCGGGAGCTCGCCGCCATCATGAACCGCTGCATGGCGTAGCCCTGGGCAACATCGTCGGACTCCGGCCCCCCGGTGACATCAATCCAGCTTCGGTTCCAGAATCCAGTCCACCACTGGCAGTGCTCCTTCCAGGCACTCACGAGATCGGCGGGATTCGCGCTTTTCCGGAGCAACTCGACCGCCCGGCGCCACGCCTCCGGCGAAGCGGCCGGGCGCTGCGTCAGCGCAACGAGATCCATGCGAAAATCGGTCTGGGGAGAGGACGACACCAGCGACTGATCGCCCTCGCTTCGCAGGTTCCGGCCGGTGAGCAGCGCACCGAAGCAGCGGCGCAACAGTGGATCGGGGTACTTGTTCTCGACCGCCCCGAGGTGCTCCTGCTGGAGAACGATCGGATAGACACTCTGCCGATTGAAATGACACCACGTCAGTGCGTCGGGCCCCGCAGGGAAAATGGTGTCGGGTTCGAGCGCCACGGTCTTGATCCCGGCGATCTCGGACATGCCCGCTTTCTCCGCGTCGCCATTGCCCAACGCCTCCGGCGTCCGCCAGGTCTCGAGCGTGGCCCGGAGTGCACGGGGTGCAGCGGAATGAATTTCGACGTGCAACGCGGGGCGGTTCGCGTCGATCCAGATGCGATACGTGGTGTCGCCGGCGGCAATCTCGATGTCGCCGGTTTCGAGCCGCAAAACCTCCCGGAATTTGCCCGGATCGACAAACGGCTCGCCCTCGAGGTGGATTCGAACCCGGCCAAGTTTCACGAGCTTGCCGAGCTCGGTCCACGCGTCGCTCTTGGCGAGGAGAAGGACGAGATCACCTTTCCCCTCGGTCCACACATTGGCGGCGAGGTCGCCGTTGCCGAGCGGCAGCGAGTCCTGTTCCGACGCACCGGGCGTCGTCCAGACCACGTCGCGCTGGGCGACGAGGGTCGCGCCGTCGGATGGCACGGCCGCCGCACCACGTGCGAGAGCACAGAGCAACGAAATTAGAAACCAGCAACGGAACATAAGCTTCATGTGGCCGCGGGAAGACGTTTCTCGGCGCAGGAAGGTGCGCGCGTCGGCACCGGGCGCAATCGCAGAACGTATCATTCGATCCGCACGGACGCCGTATTGACGCCTGCGCGACACCGTCGCACAACTGCGCATGACCTCGGTTGTGCCTTCCCGCACGACGCCCCCTACCCTGCAAGCCGTCGCGAAGCTCGCGGGCGTGTCCGTCTCCACCGCGTCGCGTTGCCTGAGCGGCGCGGCAAAGGTGGCGGACTCCACCCAGCGACGGGTCCTGGAAGCCGCGAAGGCGGCTGGTTATCAGCACAACACCCTCGTCGGGCAGATCATGCGGGCGACGCGCCTCGGGATCGCCCAGAATCACCTCGGAACGATCGCGTTCGTCACGCCGGTCGCCGATTCCGAGGAATGGCGGTCAACCCCGACCCTCCGGCGGAACTGGGAGGCGGCGCGCGAGCGCGCGGAATCGTTCGGCTTCAATATCACCGAGTTCACGCTCAGCTCGCGCGGGATGACCGGCCGGCGGCTCGGCGAGATTCTCACGGCGCGCGGAATCTCCGGCGTGCTGCTCGCGGCGTTTCCCTTCGAGCCGCACGAGGTATCGCTGCCGTGGGACGACTTCGCGTATGTGCAGGTCGGGCACCGGATCGCGACGCCGCGTCTCGATTGCGTGCTGAGCGATCATACCGAAGCCGTCGTGATGGCGGCCCGCGTCATCGCCGAGCGCGGCGGCCGCCGGATCGGGCTCGCGATCGAGAAATACCAGGACGACATCACGGGGGGGCGCTGGTCGCTTGGCTATGCGGGACTGCGGTCGGCGCTGCCCGAACTCGTGGCCATCCCGCCGCTCCTGCCCGCGCACATGACGCCCGAGATCTTCTGTTCCTGGGTGGAGCAGCACGCGATCGATTGCGTGCTGACGCTGTCGACCTTTCGGAACGCACCCAACCTGATGGACGCCTGGCTGGCCACCCGCGGACGGTCAGTCCCGCGCGATGTCGGACTCGTGTCGCTCGACGTCACGTCGGTTCATCCTGACTGGAGCGGCGTCGAGCAGCATTCGGACGAAATCGGCCGCGCGGCGGTCGACCTGCTGTTCTCGAAACTGCAGGCCGGCGAGCGCGGCATCCCGAAGCTGCCGCGGACGGTCCAGGTGCATGGGCATTGGCGGGATGGACGGACGTTGCGGGGGAATGGTAGTTGGTGATTAGTAATTGGTAGTTGGTAATTCGTATTTTGGGAGGTGGAGGCGCGCACGGGATTCCGACCGGGGCGATTGATGTAGGCGGGGGAACCTCACCCCGCGGGATGATGCGTAGATTGCGCCTCGCGCGGTGGGGTCACCGCGCCTACATCGAGCCGAAATCCGCGCGAGCAAGCGCGCGGCCTACGGCGGAGTCATCCTTTTCGTAGGCCGCCCGCTTGCGGGCGCCATGCGGCCAATCTCGCGCGAGCAAGCTCGCGGCCTACGGAACACGCCGAATCGATCGACCAAGCATCGGCGGGGTTCGGCGACCCCGCCCTACATCCTACCGCGTCTCGATCTTGAACGACTTGGAGTCGTTGTGGACGGTCGAGAAGTGACAGTTCTCGGCGACGAGTGCGCCGGAGGCATCGTCGCGGATCCACAGGCCACCGCTGGGCGACGTGGTACCGAGCCCGACCTTTGTCACGGTCACGTTTTCGAGCCGCGTGTTCGTGAGGGTGCCCTCGCCTTTCGCCGCGCCGGGCGCAACCACGCTGAACCCGTCGGAGAGGCTGTCGGCAATCGTCACGTCGCTGATCGCCAGACCGGAAATGCTACGCCGGTCGAGGCAGATCTGCAGCGCCCCGCGCCAGGCCCAGTCGTGGTCGTACCCGCCGCAGCGGAGCAGTTCGCAGCCGCGCACGACGGTCGTCCCGCTGAAATTGTTGTCGATCTTGAGTGCGGGATCGGACGTCGGGAATGTGCTGCTGATCAGAATGCCACAGCCCGCCGTGATGTCAGTGAACCGGCAATCTTCGATCCGGTTGCCCGCGCCGCCGTAGAGTGCGCCGCCGTTGGCCAGGAACGGCAGCTGTCCCGTGCAGTCGCGGATGACGTTGCCACCGGGCCGGTGTGCCTCGGCGAATCCCTGGTCCGACGGCGACGGCCAGATGGCAAAGCAGTCATCGCCCGTGCCGCGCGCCGTGCAGTTTTCTATCACGGTTGCGATCGTGCCGACGCAGAGGTTGACCCCATCGGCGATCGTGTCGCGGAACCGGCAGCCCTCGACCCGGAGATGGTCACCGTTGTACGCCCACAAGCCAACCTTTGTATGTTCGACCCAGATTCGGGCGATGACGGAATTTGAGCACCCCTGGCAGACGAGCCCATCGTTCGGCTCGTTGTCGTTCCGGTAATCCAGCCGGCCGATGATCGCGAAATCCGCCAGCACGATGTGATCACCGGCGAGCCTGAACCGCACGCGGCGGTCGGGCCGGTTGTACAACGCCGGATCACCGACAAACGTACTGTACCACATTCCGGCTCCCGCGATTGTGACTCCCGACGGCACGTTGATGTCGCCGGTCAGCACGTAGCGCCCCGGCGGGACCCACACTGGCCGCCGGGCCTTGGCGGCCGCCGCAATACACGTTCGCAATGCCTCGGTCGCGTCCGCGCGGCCATCGCCAATACCACCAAAGTCAACCAGCGAGAGCGCGTTGACCGGCGCGGGTCGCGGCGGACGGACAGACTCGAGGTCAACGAGGTCAACGACGCAGGTGGGGGCACCGGTTGCGGTTTTTTCCAGCCGGACAACGCTACCCTTCGCGATCTTGAGTCCCGACACCCGGACCTCGTCGTAGAAATTCCGATGTGCACCCGCGCGAGGGTCGTTCGTGAACGGATACTTCCCGTACAAGTGCGAATAGCGCGACGTCAGCGGGAGCGTGCGCACGACAGCACCGTCCACCTGCAAGGTTAGCTCCGCGGACAGACCGCCGCCCTGGTCCGCATCGGGCACGCTATACCGCACGACCAGTGCGTTCGCATCCGCGGCCGCCGAGAACCCGACAAATTCGCCAGCGGAAAGCCGGACACAACGTTCGCCGGATGATTCGGTCTCCACGCAATAGGGCTGATACTTTGGCCCCAAGACCGAGCCAGTGGTGTGCATCGTTTCAGCCTCGTAGGTGGTCCACGGCAGGTCGGCGCCGGCGCCACGGGCAGACGTCAGGCCAAGTGCGGCGAGAAAAAGAGCCCAGGCGGGACGGGAAATGTTCACGGCGTTGCCGAGTAAACCGAACGACGGCCGCGGGACGCAACCCCACTCCGCCCGGCCGCGGCGGAGCGATAATTCACGGTGACCGACTTGCCCGGGCGGCAGGACACGGTTCGATCGCCGATGGCAATCGACTGGGCGCGGCGATTCGCCGGGTCGGCGACGATGGTCACCGCCTGCCGGGTGATCGTGACGCGGAACCGCCCGCCACGATGCGCAAGCGACAGTGCGAGGCTCCGCCATTTGGGATAGAGCCGTGGCGCGATCGTGAGCCGCCGGTCGTCGGCACGGATGCCACCGAAGCCGAAGATGGCGGTCATCCACGCCCCGCCGTTCGCCGCCGGATGCGAGCCACCGGTGAAGATCGTACCGACGTACATCTTGTACCTGGCCTCGAGGTCGATCTTCGCGGTCTTGAGGAAGTACCGGTACGCAAAATCGAGGTTGCCGAATTCGGTCGCGACCATCGCGTACGCACAGGCGCTGAGGCTGGAGCCGTGTTCGGTCAGCGGCTCGTAGTACTCCCAGTTGGCCCGTTTGATGTCCGCCGGGTACCGGCTCCGAAACAGGTTCAGCATCATCACCACGTCGGCCTGCTTGATCACCTTGGTCTGAACTGCCAGCCCCTGCCCGGCCCCGAGGTATTCGTTCGGGTGAACCATCCGCGCTTTCACCTGCTCGACCGTGGTGTCCTTGAGCTGGAAATAGCCGTCAAACTGCTCAATCAGCCCGGTCTTCGGCGCGGGGCGCGGAACATACAACCGGCGCCCGGCCTCGGCGAATTTCGGCAACTCGCGGGCGATCCCGAGCCGGCGCACGAGTGCCCGCAGCGCCTCCGGATGCGCGCGCCGCAGGTGCGCCACGGCGGCATTGGCGATTGCGAACGTCTCCTTCACCACCTGGTTCGTGAAGGCGTTGTTGTTGACCCGCTCGTGGTACTCGTCCGGCCCGATCACATCGAGGACCTCGTACCGCCGCTTGTCCGGCTTGAAATACACGTACGAAAGGTAGAAGCGCGCGCACTCCAGGATCACCTCCGCGCCACCCTCGAGCAGGAGCGAGTCGTCGCCGGTGACCCGAAAATGCTCCCAAAACGCCATCGCGACATCGCCGCTGATGTGGACCTGCTTGTCCCGGAAATGAGTCCGCAGATCGCGCCCGGTGAATGGGTCTCCGATATTACAATACGTGCAGGCGTCGTCGCCCGTGTCCTGGCTTTCCCAGGCGTAGAACGCGCCGCGGTAGCCGGGTCCCTCCGTCCGGGCCTTCCGCCGCGCGCCGTCGAGCGTGCGAATGCGATAGCGCAGCAGCTCGACGGCCTTCTCCGGATAGGTGTGAAGGAAAAACGGGAGCATGAACATCTCCGTGTCCCAGAAGATGGCGCCCTTGTAGACCTGTCCGGACAAAGCCCGCGCGGGAATCGAGTTCGCGGTGCCGTTCACCGGGGCGGCCATGAGGAGCTGCAGGATGCTGTAACGAAGCGCATGCTGCGCCTCCTCATCGCCGTCGATGGTGACGTCGCAGCGATCCCATTTGGCCGCCCATTCCGTGTCGTGCCGGGCCAGGCACGCTGCGAACCCGAGCGCCCGCGCCTGCTTGACGGTCGCGATGGCGGCGGCGCGCAATGACTGCCCGGGGCGGTCGTTTCCAGTGAATACCGCGAAAAACTTGGTGAGGGTGTAGACCTCGCCCGGTTTCGCCTGGAGCTGGATGACGCGGAGGTTCCGCTGATCGTGCACCTCGTAGGTGGTCGCGCCGAAATCCGTGTCCGCCGCCTCGGCCACCACGACCTCCTTCCCGAGTTCGCCGGTGCGGCCATGGACGAGCAGGATGCCGTCCGGCGTCTCGAGCGTGAGCCGCGGCAGGTGCGGACCGTTGAGATCCCAGATGTTCGCGTCGATGCCGGTCCGGAGCACGAGCTCGGCGGCGCGGTCGCAAGTGACGCTAAACCGGACCACACCCAAATTCGGCATCGCGGCGCTGAGAAAGCGCTCCGAGCGGACCGTCAGCGATTTTCCCCGATGGCGAAAGACGGTCTCCCGCTCGAATCCCGCGTTGGCGAAGTGCAGCGTCTGCCGATGCCGGGTAACACCACCGGTGAGCACGGACAGTTCCCGGCCGTCGAGCGACACGCGCGTGAAGCCCGCATTTGGAGCATTGACCGGCTCCCGCCAGGCGGAGCCAACGCGATCGAACAGGCCCGCCAGCGTGACTCCGACGCACTCCCCGGATCCGAATTCATCCAACGTGCCGCGGTAGCCCATGTAGCCGTTGGCAATCTGGTAGACATTGCCACGCCGCATGACGCTTTCCCGGTCGCCGGCTGGTTCATCGGTGGTGATGGATCCGAGTTGATTCATTGACCTCAATCCGCCGGGTGATCGTCGACCCGCCGCATGAGCGCGGCGGCGGCGATCATCGAAATTCCACCCAGGACGAGCGCGTCGATGGCATGACCATGGAACAGGGTGCGCACCAGCAGACCGAGCACGGCGGCGGCGAGGATCTGCGGGATGACGATGAAGAAATTGAACATGCCCATGTACACGCCCATCTTGCGGAACGGCACGACGCTGCTGAGGATCGCATATGGCATGGTCAGGAGGCTCGCCCACGCAATCCCGAGGCCGATCATCGAGACGATGAGCAGGTGCGGATTGCGGAACAGGTACATCGAGGCCAGGCCGAGACCGCCGATGACGAGGCAGATCACGTGGGTGCGCACGCGGCTGGTGCGCCGCGCCAGCACCGGCAGCACGAACGCAATCAGCGCCGCGACGCCGTTGTAGACGGCCATCAGCACGCCGACCCAGTTGGCACCCTCGTTATAGAGCGGCGAACGCGGATCGCTGCTGCCATAGTGATAGCTGGTGACCGCGGCGGTGGCATAGATGAAGAACGCGAAGAGCGCGAACCAGGTGAACATCTGCGCCAGCGCGAGCTGTCGCATGGCCTTCGGCATGTTGTTCAGATCGTACACCAGCTCGACGAGGCCCCGCTTTCGGCCCGCGGCATAGCGCAGCGCGGCGGCCAACTGGAGCGCGCCATAGAAGCAGGCACCGAAGGAGAGGATATAGAGCGGCCGGTCCCAGTGCAGGAGCCAGATGACCGCGCTCGCGACGAGACCGGCGCCCACCCACAGACCGCCCCACCGGGAGTATTGCCGCGGATCCAGCGTCAACTCACCGCCCTCTTTTGCAGCCGTGTCCTCCAGGTGGGCATGAAAAGCCTGCTGCTCCTCCGGCGAATATTCCCGCGTGGAGACGATCGTCCACAGCACCGTGAGCAGGTACACGACACCGCCGGCGTAGAACGACCATTTCACGGACGGCGGGATCTCCCCTGCCGGCGCGGTGTTCGCGACGTGAAACACGTTCGTCAGCAGATACGGCATCAGTGACCCGACGACGGAGCTCGCCCCGATGAAAAAGGTCTGGACGGCAAACCCGGTCGTGCGCTGGTCGTCGGGCAGCATGTCGCCGACAAAGGCCCGCATCGGCTCCATCGTCACGTTGATGGAGGCGTCCATGATCCAGAGCATGCCGGCGGCGAACCACAGGGCGGGCGAGTTCGGCATCACGAGCAAGGCGAGCGACGCGAGGATCGCACCGGCCAGAAAGTAGGGTTTCCGGCGACCGAGGCGGTTCCAGGTCTTGTCGCTCATGTAGCCGATCACCGGCTGGACGAGGAGCCCGGTCACGGGTCCGGCGATCCAGAGGATCGGAATATCGTCGAGGCGGGCGCCGAGGGTTTCGAAGATCCGGCTGACATTCGCATTCTGGAGGGCGAAGCCGAACTGAATGCCGATGTAGCCGAAGCTCATGTTCCAGAGCTGCCCAAAGCTGAGGCGGGGTTTTGCGCGCATGACGGGGTCGAGGGTAGGTTCGACGGCAATCATGAGGCGGCCGTCCTTTTCGCCCGAACCCGCCGGCCAATTTCGTCCACGGTGATTTCGGCGAGATCCGTCACCACCACGTCGGCCCCGTTGTCGCGAAGTTCGCGGACGTTATTTTCGCGCGCGACGCCGATGACGAGCGCGAAACCGCCGCGGGCGCCGGCCTGCACGCCCGAAACGGCATCCTCGACGACCACCACCCGCGCACCGGCAACGCCGAGGTCCGCGCAAGCCTGGAGGAAGATATCCGGTTCCGGTTTGCCGCGGAGCCCGCGCCGCTCGGAAACGACGCCATCCACGACTGCGCCGAAGAGGTGGGCCGTCCCGGATTTCTCCAGCACCACGGCGGAGTTGCGGCTCGAGGTCGCCAGTCCGAGCGCCACGCCCCGCTGCCTCAGCTCCAGCATGAGCGCGACGGTCGATTCATAGACTTCGACGCCGTCGCGCGCGATGATCCGGCCAAACTCGGCATTCTTCGCGTTGCCGAGTCCGCAGACTGTCTCCGTCCCGGGCCGGTCGGTGGGTGCTCCCTCCGGCAACTCGATGCCCCGTGACCGGAGAAAGGCCGCGACGCCCTGGAAACGCGGACGACCATCGACGTGGGTCCGATAATCTTCCGGCGTGAACTCGCGGAACGGAACCTCGCGACTCGAGGCGTGGTACCGCAGGTACTCGTCGAACATCCGCTTCCACGCCAGTGCGTGCACCACGGCGGTCTGGGTCACCACCCCGTCCATGTCGAAGACCACCGCGTCGAATGCCTGGTGTGCGCCGTCCGAGTCGCGCACGCCTTCCGTGGGAAGCGGAGAGCCGCTGCCCGAGGCATATGGATCGTGTGTGGCCACTGAGATCAAGGAGTCGAAGAGACAGGAAGAAAACGCGGGGCAGTGTGCGTCCGTTGTAACGTCCGTTGTAGGGCGGGGTCTCCCGACCCCGCCGATTCGAAGGTTTCACCCCCAACGGCGGGGTCCGGCGACCCCGCCCTACACCGGCCCGATCAGAAGCTGAACCGGCTCGTCAGCGTGAAGACCTGGGTCGGTCCGATGCGGTAACCCGCCGGGGTGCCCGCGGCCTGGCCCGCAATTGGGCCCTGCACCGTGATCGGAATCAGGTAATCGTGCTTGAAGAGGTTGGTCGCGTTAAGCTGGAGGTGCCACTTGACGTTCTTGAAGATCGTCCGGCTGTATCCGATCCAGGCATCGAAGTTCGTTTCGGACGGCCCCTTGTAGGGATGCGCGAGGTCGAACGAAAGGCTCGCCGGATTGGCCGGGTCGCCCAGCGGTGGGTAGCCAATCGTGTCGCCACTCTGGTACCGCACGCCACCGCCGACATTGAAGCCCTTGAGGAAGTCGCGGGTGAAGTCGTAGTTGGTGACGAGATTGTAGTGCCAGGTGCGAATTTCCGGCGCGGCGGCACCCTCGACGAGCTTGAGGTTGGCCCAGTCGGCGCCGACGGCTCCGGGGGCACCGACGCCGGTGTAGAAGACCTGGCGGGCGTTCGGCACGTCGGAGGTGCCCCACCAGAAGTGCATCAGGCCGCCATCCCCGTTCACCATCGAAATGACCTGGCTCATCAGGCCGTTGAGGGCCGTGCCGCCGATGTTGCTGCGGACCGCGTCCTCCTTGCTCGCGTTGAAGGTGATGCGCCAGTTCGGGATCGGATTGGCGTTGAGCTCGACTTCATAGCCCTTCGAGACGCCGTCCTCGGTGATCGTGAAACCGTTCGGGATCGAGTTGGCCACGACGTACGGATTTCCGGTCTGGTTGGACTGGATGTAGGCGAGGCTGTTGAAACCCCAGGCCTTCCAGAAACGCGGGTCGACCGCGTTCTCGAACGCGCGCACCCCGGCGATGGCGGCTTTCTGCCGCGCCGCCAGAGCCGCCGACTGGACCGACACATCGTCGCTGAACATGTACTGCTCGATATTGCTGCCGCCCTTCAGCGGCCCCCAAACCGGGCCGCCCTGGATGGCGGGATCGAACATGTTCGTGAAGTTGACCACGCCTCCGATCCACCAGTTGAAGTCGTTGGAGAAACTGCCGGCATTCGTGCTGATATTCGCCTCCGACGTGACGTACCGGCTGACCTTGAGCGAGTACTTGCCGTCGCGCGTCTCGATCACGATGCCGCGATCGACGGTCTTTCCCGACGGCGGCGCGACCTGCGCGCCATACACGTCGACGCGGCCGGCGAGCGGCTGGAAGTTCGTCGACTGGCTGTACGTGAGACTGACCTCCAGCGGCCAGTCCTTCGTCAGGTTCTTGAGGCCGGGCAGATCGTTCAGGTGCGCCACGAGGCTCTCGGAGCGGGAGTTGACGCTGATGATGCCATTCGGGCCGCTCGGAACGCCGTAGGTGCTGAAGTCGATTCGCTGGGGATCGGCGGCATCACCGATGTTGCGCGAAATGCCGTAGGCTTTCGCCGTGTCCTTGCGCCAGCCAAGCGTCGCGACGAGGCTGTCGTCGAGCATCTTGCCCTGCCACACGAGCGCCTGGGAGATCGTATCAGCCTTGTTCAAGGCCGCGCTCGTCGTCAGCGCGTCGCGATTCGCCGTCGAATCGGCGGCCTGCGTGATGCTGAGCGGGGTCGTCGTCCAGCCGACGTAGTTGGCCGGATTGTTGGCCTGGGTGAAACTGTTCGGCAGCGGGTTGTTCGCGACCGGATAACCTGGCGCCAGCTTCGACGGATCCGTGGTGTACGCATTATTCGTCCAGGGATCTGTCGGATTGACGCCCGCCGGAGCATTCCACTTGTCGCTGAAATACGTGACCGAGCCATTGGTGATCGCGGGTGTACCCGAAACGCCCGGGATATTCGCGCCCACCGCAGATTTCCCCAGCAACGACGGCCCGAGATACATGACCATCGCGGGTCTCACGTACGTGAAATTGACGGTCGAAGGGTCGAGGTGCGGGTCCTGCAGATTATAGACATTCGGATCGAGGTAGCCGTAGCTGTCCCAGCCGCGGTTGTCGGTGGTCTGGCTCGAGTCCGCCCAGAGGCCCGTCACCGTATGCCGGCCGATGATCCGGCCCGCCCAACCGCTGAGATCCTTGCGGACGTCGCGGGTGACGTAGGCCGTCACGCGCTTGTCCTCGCTCGTGGTGGCATTGGAATAATTGCTCCCGCCGTTGGCGGATACGAAGGGACGGCCCACGTTCGGATTCGGCGTGCCGTTGGAGTACGGAACACCGGTCAAACCCGCATCCGGCGTGCCGTTGTTGTAGACGGCCATTGGATCGATGAAGACGCTGACATTCCCGCCGAGGAGCGCGGTGTGGGTGTACTTGTAGAACTCCTTGTTGTAGTCGAACGACACACCGACCTGGTCGTCGAGCGCGGTTTCCGCAACGTTGAAGGTCGCGCGGTGGAACTGCTGTGTTTCGTGCTTGGTGCCGCCGTCGATGAGCTTCTTGTAGAAATTGAACACCGAAGGATCGGTGATCATGTTGTTCTTGAAAATGCCGGCCCCGGAATACGGCAGCCCCGAATTCACCGCCCAGATCGAGGTGCTCGCAATGCTGGCCCAGGAGCCGGGCGCGGTCACGTAGCCGATCTGGTTGTTTCCCTGGTACTGCTGCGTCGCGGAGGTGACCCAATAGGCCGTTTGCGGACCGCCGCCGTTGCCGAAGAAGGCCACCGGGTTGTTGGCGTTGATGTTGCCGAAGCTGGAATTTTCGATCCACGGCGAGGAATAGGGAATCGGCATCGTGCCGGCGTTCGCATAATTGGTCGGGCGCGCGACACCGCTGCCGATGCGACCGCTCTGGTTGTCCCAGAGCTGCCAACCGTTGTAGGTGGCCTGGTTGGTGCCCGCGGTGCCCGTGCGGAAGAACGGCGTGATTTGATCCTGTGGCGGCAGTTCGCGCGGGTTGTTGCTGTCGATCCGGCCGCTTTCGAAGCCGGCCTTCGCCACGAACCGGAAGCCATTTCGATTGAGAAGCTCGGGTTCGACGCGGATCGTGCCCGAGGCGCGGCGGTCATGCGAAAACGCCGGCTTCTGCTCGTACTTCTCATTGTCGTTGAGCAGATCGAGCCGGATCGCGACCTGCTTCGGCAGGATCACCTGGTTGATGTCCAGCGTCTCACGCGTCGATCCGTAGCTGCCACCGCGGAGCTCGACTTCGCCCGAGTTCTTGAATTCCGCCTGCTTGGTCCCGGCATTGATGATGCCGGCCGGGCTGCCCTCGCCGAAGAGAATGGCGTTGGGTCCGCGCTGGAGGTCGATGCGGTCGATATTGTAGCTGTCCCACGGAATCTGGGAGAGGAAGAAGTCGCGGGTGTTGTCCGCGGAAGCGAGACCGCGGATGCGCGTGGTCTGGCTTGGACGGTCCGGCTCCGACAGTGCCGCCGCGTCGCCGGTGCCGGCGAAATTGCCGTACACGCCGCCGACCTCCGAGCTGATCGTATATTGCAGCAACGAGGTGTTGCTGGTCGCCCCCAGGTCCTTCAGCAACTGGCTCGTGTAGACCGTGACACTGCTGCCGACATCGCGGAGCTGGGTGTTGAGGCGGTTGCCGGCGAGCGTGCTCGCGGCGTTGTAGCTGTTGACGGACGTGGCACTGACTTCAAAGGGTGTGAGGACGAGGACCTGATCACTGTCGTCGGTCGTCGCGGACGGCGCGGTCTGCGCCTGGAGACAGGCCAGCGGGAGGAGCGCGGCGACGAAGAGCGCCCACCGGGGCGATCTCGGGGTAGTTTTCATGCTTGGTAGGTTCGGGTTGAAGTGGACGGTCACGTCAGCATGGCCGTCGAGGTGAAAGAGAGCGGTAAGGCGCGATCGCGTCGCGGAAACGGACAGGGTTCTCGTCGACATGGGGTCTTGGATGGTTCGGGGTGCGAAGGGCGAAACGGGACGGTGTCGGATTCCGAGGTGTCCCGATCACGCGGACTGCGGCGCCGGATATCGGTCAGAGCCGGGCGCGACGCGATGACGACGCGGCGCAAACGTTGCGGAACGCGCAGACGGGCCCGGCCGGTGACGCCGGGTTTGACTGGAAGAGAGATGAGCCGTCGGCCTCGCGCGGCCGCGGACCGACGCCATGCCGCCGCAACGCGCGCCGAAGCGCTGATGGTCCGGCTGGAACCGCCTGGTCGCACCGTCCCACCCCGCCAGGCGTCCGAGAAAAATGGGCGCGACGACGATCGGCTACATCTCTATTTCAACTGCCCTTACTTGTGGGCGAGGTGCCGTCACCGTGCCAGGCATGGCGATCGTGTCTTCTCGCGCGGTGGGGTCACCGCGCCTACACGACCAAGTGCTTCAAGCAACGCGATGGGGACATCGCGTTTCACCATGCGAGGCTAGCTAGAGCCGGCAGGTCACACCAAGGGAGATGATGGCCTTTGGCGTGAGCTGGAGGCCATTCAGCCGGCGGTAGACGGGCACTTGAACGAAGACGAAACCGGTGGTGCGGGAGCCAAGTTCCGCCGTCAGGCCCGGACTCAGGTAGGCCGAAAAACCTCCGCTGTTGGCCGTGTCCGCCTCCGGGCCGTGCTCACGCGCATCCCAGCGTGCGTTGACCTGGAGCTGTGGCGTGAAGGCCGTCGAGTTCAACCAGCGCACCCCCGTGTTCACCACGATATTCGCCGAGGGAATGAATCCCCGGCGCTCGTGCAGCGGCAGGTCGCCCAGCACCTGCACGAACCAACCGAGGTTCGGCGTGGGTCGGCGAAACAGCGACGCGCCCGCCAGCAAATCGGTCGTGCCACTTCCCAGTTGCAGCCCGCGGTCGAGCGGCTCTCCCGTCTGCGGTCCGGTGGCGAACGTCTGGTCGATGCCGCCCGTGGGCAGCTTCAGACCAAATTGGAACCCGATGCTGCGGTACATCGAGAATTTCTGGTAACGGGCGAGCAGCCGCAGATCGCCGACTCCGGACGCGCATGATTCCGATTCGGTCGTGTCGCCCTCGGCGATCGTCCGATGGTAGCGATCAAGGAACGGAAGCTGGGCCTCGACCGCCCAACCGTTCGCCCCCACGTAATCAAGACCGAGCCACATGTTGCGATTGAGCGTCTCCCGCTGGATTTCCTGGTCGGTCGGATACGCGACCGCACCGGCATTGACGCGCCCGGTCCCCGTGCGGAGGTCATTGCTTTCGTAGTACTCGAGTCGCGCCGACGCCGTGAGGCCGGGCGTATCCGGATAGCCCTGCGCGGACCAGTCGGAGCTGAGCGTGCAGCCGCACTCGGAGCAGCCGAGAACGGGCGGGGCGCCGCTGGTGAGCGCAAGGATCGCGCCGAACAGGGCGACGCGGATGTACAAAGGATGATTTGCGGAAGAATTGGTCATAAGCACGCGCGCAGGGATGCGGGACGAAGCCGCGGCGGCGCGCATGCGCCGCAGCCGACAAGACGGAGCACACCCCAGCCAATCCCGCAGGCGGAGCGCGCGTCAAACTGCCAGACCTGCCGCGGACACGCGCGGCGGCGGCACCGGCACCGCGTCGCGCCGCGACGGCGGCTGGCCGAGAACCACGATCGGCCATGTTTCCATTTCCCGCGCCAGAACCAGCGGCGGGGCCTCGTCGGCAATAAGGATCAATTTCGCCGCGTCCGTGCCGCTGGCACTGACCGGCTGCTGATGCTCCGACTGTTCACGGGCGCGCCGGACGGCAAGGCACAACGGACAAGGCTTGCTGCCGTCCATCGTTTCCGCCGCGGCCTGTGCCACCGACATGCCATGCGTGTAGCGCAGAAACATCCTCCCCCACGCGTACACCTGCACGCCGTCGAGCACCGCCCCGCTGGCGCAGAGCCAGGCGGCGAGGAGGCAGACGATGCTGAGGCGCTTCGGCATGGGAGAACGTTGGACCGCCGATCACAGGCCGTGGCCGGCGGATTCCAAGCTGAATCTGCGAACTCGTTGACGCCGGTCAAACCGGCGCCACGGATTCGCCGGGGCGCCACGCCCGATCAATCCATTAGCACCCTGCGCTGTTGAAACAAAGATGCGGCCGATCGCCGGCGCGACGCCTCAGGTGGTAGCGCCGGGACTCCGCTCCCAGCCAGCCTTGGCGCCGAAGGGACTCCGCGCCTTACCGGCAGCTACGACTCAAGTTAAACCGCTCCAGCGCATGTCCGCTGCAACCGAACCTCAGTGCGGAGAGCAGTGCATTCTCGTGGGCGGGGTACCCCACCCCGCGAGGCGCAATATCCGCACTTCCCGCGCCGTGGGGGCACCGCGCCCGCAGCTGACTGATCCCGAACCTCGAGGCAGAGGGAAGAGTGTCTTTTCAGCGCGATTTAGCGGGAAAGCCGTCCAAAGGGCCGCGCCCTGACCGACTGCGGCCTCGCTATGGTCCGGGCTGGGCGTGGACCAGGGGCGCAAACACGAACTGCATGCCGCGCATGTAGCTTTCGCCCTTTTCGCCGGCGTGGTTGGCATGATCAATCATCCGAAATTGATAGACCAACCCGGCGAAGTGAGCCTGCTCCAGCCGCGCGTCGAACCGTCGGATTCCCGGCAGGAGGTGCTCGTATTCCGCACCCGTCATGAAAAGCCGCGCGTTGATCGGCTGCGGATGCCGCTCGAACCTCGCCTCGTACCCAAACAGCCAGTCGGCGCCGGCGGTGACGGCCGGACTCGCGGCGATGTACCCGTTGAAAAGCGACGGCCGGGTGAAGAGCGCGTAGAGCGTGAACAACCCGCCCATCGAACTGCCGGCGAGCACGCGATACGACGGGTCGACGCGGTATTCGTGCTCCACGAAGGGAATGATCTCGTGCTCGATCGTGTTCAGGAATTCGGCCGCATGGCCCGAATTGTGGTCGGCAGGTCCGCCGAGCCGTGTCGGAGAAAGCTCCCACAGGCGCATCTGGTTGTACTCGTCGACCGTGTGATCGCCCGGATAGCCAATCCCCACGATGATGGCCTCGGGCGCGACCTTGTCGTACACGAGATTCAAATACGACGAATACAATGTCGGAAAATCCCAATACCCATCCGTCACGTACAATACCGGATACCGACGCGCAGGGTCGCTGCGGTAGGAACCGGGCAGGCCGATCTCGAGCACGTAATTGCGGCCATGAGCCGAGGTCGGCAGCGACCGCACCTCAGTGTCGGGCAGCGTGACCGGCGGATACGGCGAAGCCGGAGCTGCGCGGGTGGAAGTCAGGCATCCCAACGCAAGCGACGCCGCCAGGAGCAGAGGCAGGGGAATGGATTTCATCGGGGAACGAGCCGGCATGCCGTCGAACTCCCCTGCGGTCGACGATCGAGGCAGTCTAACGGTCGATCGGCAGCGGAATGGCGGTCAACTTCGCCGCGCTTCCGCTGATCCACCCCCCTCCTGGGACCGCTACCTCGTCCGCGTCACTTCGACGATCATGAACGAGTCGGGCTTCGGCCGCGGGCGGCGGCCGCCGTTCGAGGGTTCCATCTCGGCGGTCGGCAGGAACAGAGTGTGCGTCGTGGCATCCAGTCCCGCGGTCCGGGCGCCGACGCGGGTCGTCAGGGTTTCGACGACATCGAATTGCCCGGGCGAACGTTCGCCGGCGACCGTAAGCGTGCCGTCACCACAACTTGCCAGCGCGTACGGAGCGTCGAACTGCACGGCGTCATTGCCCTTGCCGAGCGGCAGCGCCGCGAGGATGTGCCCGCTGTCACAGTCCATCACGAGGAGCTTCTGGGGATTGCGGCAGCCGATGAAGAGCCGCCGGTGTGCCGCATCGATGGCCATCCCGACCGGGGTGCCTCCCGGTGCGGTCGGCCAATGGGCGAGAACCTTCGCCGCGCGGACGTCGACGACCGCAACCTCGGACTTGTTGACGAGATTCACGTAAACCCGACCGCGGCCATCAGCAGCGAGAAATTCCGGCTTTCCCCCCAGCTCGATCGCCGGGTCCGCGGATCCGGTCTTCGGATCGATGTCCGGTGAGATTGGAATCAGCACACCGGCATCGCCGCAGACGAGCAGGACCTTGTTGGTCGAGGGATCATAGATGATGCCGTCCGCGTCGTCCTGCGCCCTGATCTTGCCCAGCACCGCGTGTGATTTCAGGTCAAAGACGACGACGCAGGCATCCTCGCCGTCGGTGATGAACCCGCGGCCGGCAGCCGGGACGAGCGCCACGCCGTGGTTGCGGTTCTGGCCCGGAATATCGGCGACCGTCGCGCCGCCGTCCGCGCTGAGAACAAGCGTATGCGTGGATCGCGGAACATACAGGAGGCGGTGGGCGGGATCCACGGTCAGGTAATCCCAGCCGCCGGCGCCACCGACGTGAAAGGTTCGGGCAACGTGGTAGGGGCCGGTCGCATCGGACTGGGCCCGGGCCGAAAGGCCCGGCGCCACCAGGGCGAGGGCCAGGAAGCCTGCGGAAACGGGAGTGTTCATGGCAATTTTAGGGGGAGCCGCGGCGCCGGAAATGACGGCGGGGCGGACGCTGAAACCACTCCGCCGCGCCACCGAGTCAATGCCGGCAAGATTACGGTTTTGTCATTCACGCGGCCGCGGATTGACGGACGGGGCTGACCGGCTTGCGATCTGCGCCCGAGCGAGACCGTCGAGCGGCGTGGCGCCAAGCGAGACGGGCACCCGCGGCCACACTGAGATGTCCAAGACCCTTTGCCCGATGCACCCTGAGTTCCCTGAGCCAGACCCATTGCCGGCGAGCGCGGTCCCGGGTGCAGCCGCCGTCTTCCGCTCCCGGCACGCGCTCCCTCAATCGACATGAGCCCCCGCTCCTCCGTTCTCACCTCCCGATGCGCCAGCCAGGGCCTGGCGTTGGCATGCGCGATTGTACTCACCGGCGGCTGCGTCCGGTTCCAACCCCGGCCGATCACGCCGGAAGCCACCGCCGAACAATGGGCAGCCCGTTCTCTCAGGGACGAAGGCCTCCACCAGTTCATGCAGCGCACCCTGACCGGACGCGTGCCGGCATGGCCGGTCGCGACATGGGACGCCGACGACCTCACGCTCGCCGCGATCTATTATCAGCCCGGTCTGGCAGTGGCGCGCGCGCAGTGGGAGGTGGCGCAGGCCGGCACGCGCACCGCCGCCGAGCGTCCGAATCCTTCGGTCAGCGCCAGCGCCACGTACGACACGACCACGCCGCCGCCCTGGATTCCGGCGGTCTCGTTCGACGTGCCAATCGAAACGGCGGGAAAGCGCGGATACCGGATGGCGCAGGCGGAGGCACTCGCGGCCGCGGCCCGCTGGGATCTGATCCAGAAGATCTGGGACACCCGTGCCGCCGTACGCTCCGCGCTCGTTGGCGTGTACAACGCCCGGGAAAGCGCGCGCCTGCTGCAACGACAGGAAAACGCGCAGGCCGAGGTGGTCCGACTGCTCGAGGGCCAGTTGAAAGCCGGCGCGGTCGCGCAAGCCGATGTCACCCCGGCCAGGATCGCGCGCGACACCACGCGGCTGGCGCTGGAACAGGCGCGGCAGCAGGAGACAGAGGCGCGGGCCGGGCTCGCCGACGCGATCGGGATCCCGGCTTCCGCGCTCGACCACACCGCACTTTCGTTTGCCGGATTGGATCGGTTTCCCGCGCCACAGAGGGTGCCGGAAATGCGCCGCGAAGCCGTGCTCCATCGGGCGGACATCCGGAGTGCGCTCGCGAGCTATGCGGCCAGCCAGTCGGCGCTCCAGTTGGAGCTCGCGAACCAGTACCCGGACATTCACCTCGGGCCAGGTTACGAATTCGACCAGACGGACAACAAATGGACGCTCGGGATCACCCTGCCGCTCCCGATCATGAACCAGGATCGCGGCCCGATCGCCGAGGCCGAAGCCCGCCGCAAGTTGTCCGCCGCCCAGTTTGTGGCGGTACAGGCCAGGGCCCTGGGTGAAATCGACGTGGCGCTCGCCGGATACCGGTCCGCCCTCGCCCAGTCGCGGACGGCGGCCGAGCTGCTCGATCAACTCCAACGGCGGTTGAACTCCGCGCGGGCAATGCAGCAGGCCGGCGAGGTGGACCCGCTCGCGGTCGCGTCGGCCGACGTCGAATACGCCACCAGCGCCGCCCAGCATCTCGATGCCCTGATCAAGGCGCAGCAGGCCCTCGGCCGGCTCGAGGCCGCGGTGCAAAGCCCGCAGGTGATCCCCGACACGCTCGTGCAGCAGGTCGAATCCGTTCCCTCTCCATGAACCGCAAATCCCTTCTCGTGCTCGTGATCGTTCTCGTGGCCGGCGTGGCTTTCCTGCTCGTCCGCCGGGGCGGTAGCACCGCCGGCGACTCCAACGACGAAGACCAGCCGGTGGCCACGCTGGTGACCGTCCAGGTCGGCCAGCTCCGGCCGGCGACGTTGCACGCCTACGTTGATGGCTATGGCACGGTGGAGCCCGCACCCGCGTCGGCCGACGCACCGGCGGCGAGCGCCCGGGTCGCTCCCCCGCTCGCCGGTGTCGTCAAACGCGTCCATGTCGCCGAGGGTCAGCAGGTGCGCCGCGGCGCGCGGCTGGTGGACCTCGACGATCGCGCCGCCGAAGTCACGGTAAAATATGCCGCGGAGAGCGCCGCCCGGCAGAAGGAGCTTTATGCCCAGCACAACACCTCGCTGAAGGCGCTGCAGGACGCGGAGGCGCAGCTCGCCACGGCGCGCGCGCAACTCGCGCTCCTGCATGTGACGGCACCGCTGGCCGGAACCGTCACGGCGCTGAATGCGCGGCCGGGCGAAGCGGTCGACCTCACGACGGTCCTGGCCGAGATCACCGATCTCAGCCGGCTGGTCGTGTC
>DASZYH010000059.1:0-28065 GCA_035545515.1 Opitutaceae bacterium | reverse complement strand
CACGTAGCCGCCGCCGCGGGCGTCCCGCACCACGTCGTCCCGGCCCGGCTCGAAGGGCTTGCCCTCGTAGAGCGGCTTGCCGGCCTCGTCGAGGAGGTCGGGCACGGTGGACCGGGTCGAGAACAGGAAGCGCAGCCCCTCGTCGCGGAAGATCCGCTTCACGCACGCGGCGAACTGGTGCCGGTCCGCCGGGAAATACAGCCGCGTCAGGTCCTCGCCATGCCCGGGCGTCACGCCGCCGTCGGCGAACATCGAGTTGATCCCGAAGTGGCAGGTGTTGTCGGCCATGTCGTCGACGCCGGAGTGCGAGAAATGCGCGAGGACGTTGGCGAAGTTCAGCCGGGACATCGTGATCTCGCTCACGCACATCTCCAGGAAGGCGGAGAACGTGGCGTAGATGCCCTGCCGGCCCTGGGCCGAGCCGAACCCGGCCGCGGCGGAAAAGTTGCCGCGCTCCATGATCCCCGCCTCGACGTACACCTCCGGATGCTGCTTGCGGATGTGGTGCAGCCCGCAGGAGCCCTCGAGGTCGTTGTCGAACACGCGGACATTCGCGACGCGCTGTTCCGCCGGCATCGCGTCGAGCAGCTCGTTGATGATTTTGCCAAAGTCGTCGCGATTCCGGCCGGCGCCGGTGGACCCCTGGTACGTCAGCGGCGACTTGTCCGGTTTCGCGGCCTTCAGCAGCTCCACGGCCTTGGTGTGCCCCCGGGCGGCGAGATACGCGGCGGCGACGTCGACCTTGAGCACCTCGTGCGCGTGGGCGGTCCCCTCGGCGCCGGGAATCCCCGGGGCCATCAGCCGCTTGATCACGAGGCCGTGCGGCCGGTGGTCGGAGAACGCGCGGGTGAGCGCAACGAACAGCGCGTCGAGATCCTCGCCGAGGACGGTGTCGGTCAGGAGCCCGTAGCCGGACAGCGTCCGGGTGAGGTCGTAGCCGACCAGGTAGCTCTGCGGGTGGCCGGAGATGGTGACGTTGTTGTCGTCGATGAGCAGCTTGACCCCGAGCTGCCGGCCGACGGAGAGCCGGGCGGCCTCGGCGTTGTCGCCCTCCATCTGGGAGCCGTCGGACCCGAGCAGGACGACGGACTTGCCCGGGTTGGCCATGGCGACGCCATTGCAGAAGGCCCACATGTGTCCGAGCCGGCCTGAGGAGAATTCGATGCCGGGCGTGAGATGTTTTTCGGGGTGCCCGGGCAACTGCTGGTCGTACTCGCGGTAGTGGAGGAGCTTTTCGGGCGGAAGGGCGCCGTTGAGGACGGCGAGGAGGTACTGGGTGGCGACGCGGTGGCCCGCCTCGTCGTAGAACACCGGGAGGATCGGGGCGCCGCCGGCGATGAAGGCGCGGATGATCATGACCTCGGGCACGGTGTCGTAGGCGCCGCCGGTGTGGCCGGAGAGCCCCTTGGCCCCGGCGAGCGCGGTAAAGAACACGATGGCATCGCGGCAGAGCTGGATGTTGTGCCGGAGGGTGTCCTTCTGCTCGGGCGTGAGCCCGGTGGCGCGGGGGTCGAGTGCGAGCGGTTTGAGGGCCTTCAGGTCGATGGGAAACGCTTCGGAAGCCATGGTGAGCGAACCATGAGGCGATCCCGCCGTAATACAAACGCCAGACGCACTTGAACCGCCAGGCTCGTCCCTCGTAGCCCCGGCGCCCCCACCGCGCGTAATTACCCGTGGCTGCGAGCGCCAGCGAGCGGATCAGATCACCGTCATGCGACGGTAAAGGAGCCGTCTGCGGATTGGCGCCGGCGAGACCTCTGAACGGGGAGCGAGCCGCGCCTCCAATCCCCATCACCCAAGCCGCATTCCATTCGTGCGCGCCACAACGCGATGAGGACATCGCGTTCCACCACGGAACCCTCCTTGCCGCGACCATCGCCTTCCGCCTTCCGCGTTTCGCCTTTGCCTCCTCCATCCCTCAGGTCCGCCGTCCGTCGTCCGCCCTCCGTCGTCCGCCGTCCGTCCCTCAGGTCCTCCGTCCGTCGTCCGCCGTCCGTCGTCCGCCGTCCGCCCTCCGTCCCTCAGGTCCTCCGTCCGCCGTCCGTCCTCCGTCGTCCGCCGTCCGCCCTCCGTCCCTCCGGCCCTCAAATCCCCAACGACAACTGCGGCCCCGCATCCTCCGCCGGCCCGACCGTCCCGGGGACGACGCATTCGGGTCCGTCATTGCGGACGCTGCTCACGGCCGCGCCGACGCGATGGGCGACCAGGGACTCCGCCGGCGACGGCGCCAGCAGCCGTTCGACGTCATCGGCCGGCGCCTCGAGCCAGGTCCGGCACTGCGCCGGGGTCAGGATGACGGGCATCCGGTTGTGAATCGGTTCGAGGAGAGCGTTGGGCGTGGTGGTGACGATCGTGCAGGTTTCGAGCTCGGTGCCCTCGGCCGACCGCCAGGCATCCCAGATCCCGGCGAACCCGATCGGCCCGCCCTCGCGGGGCTGGAAGAACCAAGGCTGTTTGAGTCCGCCGACCGCCTCCCACTCATAAAACCCGCTGGCCGGGACGATGCAGCGCCGGGAGCGGAGCGCGCCCTTGAACCGGGACGTGAGGGTTTCGGCGCGAAGGTTGACGAGCGGCTTCACCGGGGCATCCGGCTTGGTCCAGGCCGGGATCAATCCCCAGCGGACCCCGGCGAGCTCGAACCCCGGCCCCGGCGCTCCCGCCCCCTCCAACCCGACCGCCGGCGTCACCGCCGGCTCCCCGTCACCCGCCCGCCCTGCCCCGGCCTCCCGGGTCGGCTGGCCGGACCTGGACCGGCGGATCAACGGGACGACGGAGGTGGGGGCGACATTGTAGCGGCTATGCCACTCCTCGAGGCTGTGGAGACCAAACTCCCGGACAAGCGCCTCGAGATCCTCGCGTTTGAGCACATACCGGCCGCACATCCCGCCTCATTCGGCCAGATCCCCCGTTTCGTCAACCCACGAGTGCCGGAGATGTCGCATGGCCAGTGTTGGTAAAATACGTTTGACGTGGTAAGATTCTCCGTCGATAAGCAAACAGATTTTAACGCAAGCAACGTCCGCGCTGCTTCGGCGTTCCAGCCATGCGACTCTCATCCGAACTCAGGTCCCCAGAGGAGAACCACGGAATTCCGCCGCAGCGGTGGCTGGCGTCGCATCTCCGGCAAGGGCGCCACGGGGTTGTGGCTACGGGCGTCATCCTGCTTGGCGTGGTGACTGCGGCGGGCGCCGGTATCGACCGGCACCCAGAGCTCAAGAGCCGCCCGGTCGCATGGACGGAATACGACGGCTCATACCTCGTCGACACGTCGAACCGTGCGGAGATGTTGGATTTCTTCTGGACCGTCTTCAACCGACCATACCCCGACGTGGGCTGGACCGGTTCGATCAACCCGCCGGTTGCCGGCCAGACATCGGAACTCTGGCGGATCCGCGAATACGCCCAGCTCAACGCTTATCGGGCACTCAACGGCTCACCGCCGATGGCCGAAGACCCAGCCAAGCTCGATTACGTCCAAGCCGGCGCGCTGGTGTTGGCGCAGAACCCGACGCGGGAGATCTCGCACGTGATCGATCCAACCTGGATTGGGTACAACTCGACGGCAGCCGACGCGCTGGCGAATTCGTTGATAGCGACCCTATCGCAGAATACATTTTCATTCAGCGGGTCGTCAGACGCATTTATATTCGATAATACTATTTCAAACGCCGCCTGGGTTGGACATCGAGCAACGCTTCTACATGAGGCCAGTATCAACGGATCAGTGGGAGCAACAACGGACAGCAATGACGACGGCGCAATTGCAGTCTGGAATTCAGATATCAAAATTAGCTCTGCGCCAGCAGCAGATTTCGTGGCCTTTCCGTCGCCAGGATACGTGCCGATCGGTTTTTTTCGTGGACTTGCAAACATCCGTTGGAGCTTCGTACCGGCAAATGACTGGATGCTCTGCCGCGCATATAGCGACTCCGGACAATTTCGCGTGGTTGATGGACTGTCGTACAAAGATGCCTCTGTGAGCGCCACGATCAATGGATCGCCAGTTCCAATTCATAATCTAGTTCGCAACAATCCCCCTGCGCCGCTTACATGGGACTTCGATCGTACATACCTAGACCTTCAGGGTGACAGAGTTGCCGACGGCACCAAGGTGGAAATCACAATATGCAATGTGGCAGAGACTCCTCCGGCCAGTAATACGATCATCGATTACCACGACTTCCGGTATACGGTGACATTCTTTGATGAGGAAAACGTCACAGCCGCTAAGATGTCCCCGCAGACACCGCTCGTGAATCTTTCGACCCGGAGCGTCATCGGGACTGGAGACCAGCAACTCATCGCCGGCTTCTCGGTCGCCGGAAACGTTCCCGTTCGCGTTGCTCTCCGCACCCAGGGCCCCGGGCTCATCCAATATGGAATTCAATATCCCGCGCGCAGCACACGGCTCCGCGTCTACGACTCAGAACAGCATTTGCTGGGTGAGAATGCCGGTTGGCGGCAGCACCAGGATTGGCGCCTGCTCCAAAGTTATGGGATGAACCCGTCATCCGATGTTGAAGCGGGGATGGTGCTCACGTTATGGCCAGGAAACTACACTGCGATCGTCAGTGACGACACCGCCGCCAACGGGATTGGAATCGTCGAGGCGTTCAACATCGACGGGCAAACACCGTCTCGCCTGCAGAATCTCTCGACTCGCGGCCTCGCTGGACCCGGTGAACAAATGCTGATTGCGGGGTTCGTCATCAAGGGAAGCCCTCGAACCGTTGTCATACGCACCCAGGGCCCCGGGCTCGCGCGTTACGGCGTGGCCAACGTTCTCGACGATCCGATGTTGTCCGTTGTCGACCAAGCCGACGGCAGGACGATCGCCGCCAATGACAACTGGCGCGACAGCCCCCAGAACGACCGCCTGACCTCGGATTTCGTCGGATTTGCGCCTACCGATCCCCGGGAGGCCGCTTTGGTGCTCAAGCTGAACCCGGGGAGTTACACCGCACTCGTCAGTGGTAAATCGGCAGCAGGCGTTGCCATCGTGGAAGTCTTTGACGTCGGAGACTGACCGAACATCCGACCCGAGACCTCGGTTCTTTTTCCCAGCTGTTCCTTGTACCCGCACCGATTCCGGATCCGCCATCCCGGAGGATCCGAATTTCTCAATTCCCGTGAATGCAAACGTGCTGGTCAGAAGAATATGCCACCGCTTCGCCGCGTTGCGGCGGGCGTCTATCGTCCGATTCCCGGCGATCGTGGTGCTGCTAATGTCGAGCGCAGCGACGCTGCGCGCGCAATGGGTTGTCACGAGTGGCAACCTGACGTTGGGAGGTGCGGCGAGCTTCAAGTGCACGACCGCCGTGTATCCGCCGGTTAGTTACTCATACGCCGGCGTAGCCCCCACCTACGTCACCTACGTGTTCACCCGTCCCGATGGCACCGAACTTGGTTGGTGCGGCCCCATCGGCGGGACGCCGGGCGCGCCGGTCGACTCTGGCGGCATTGGAACCTGGGACCAGTACGGCACGTGGACGGTGACGCTGTGGTCGCTAAACAATACCGCGTTTCAAACGTATTCCCGGAAGGACGCGATCAGCTCATATCAGTTCACAATTTCGCGTCCGGACTGCACTCTCACAGCTCAAACTACTGGTCCCGGAATCGGTTCGGTTCTTCCGAGTGGCCAAAGTACGCATGCTTCCGGCACTTCTGTCGACGTCACTGCCACACCAAGCGAAAATAGCTTGTTCTCGAGTTGGACTGTAGTAATCGACGGAACGTCTACGTCATACAGTGCTTCGATAAATCCTCTGTCGGTGACGATGAACCGTGATACGACGGTAGTCGCTAGATTTGACCTACGCTTACGCGATGCTTACTTTGTATTCCGTAATACAATGGCCACCTACGACGGAAATCCGAAACCCGTCATCGTTTCCCCGACACCCCCGGATTCGCCTTACACTCTGACCTATAATGGTGTTTTGGATGCCCCAACGAACGTTGGAACTTACAGCGTCGTCGCGAAAGCCTCCGGCGATTACACCGGCACCGGTTCCACCACTCTCACGATCACCCCGAAATCGATCACGTTCGGGTTCTCAAATCTCGACCAGACTGCCGACGGGACACCGAAATCCGCCACCGTCACACCCAGCGATCCGGCTGCGACGTACTCCGTCACCTACAACGGAAACACGACGGCGCCATCTGCGCCCGGTACATACACGGTCGTCGCCACCGCCAACGGCAATTTTTCCGGCAGCAGTTCGACCACCCTCGTGCTCCGCTCGCCCGCGAATGTTACCGCTGCGATCAGTGTGAGCCCGACGAGTGCGAGTTCACCCGGATCGACCACTATTTCCTGGTCGTCGACCAATGCCTCGTCGGTCTCGGTCTCCGGTCCGGGAATGAACACGAGCACCGCGGGATCCGGCAGCCAGCTCGTGACCGGACTCTCCGCCGGTGTCTACACGTACACGATCACGGCCCAGGGAAATGGAGGACCGGTGACCCGCACCGCGACATTCTCCGTCAATGCCGCCCCCACCGTCAGCGCCTCGATTGGCGCGAATCCGACGAGCACCTCTGCGCCGGGCACGTCGGTGATCACGTGGTTGTCTGCCGACGCTTCGTCGGTGGCGGTGTCCGGGCCCGGCCTCACAACAACGACGGCGATGAGCGGCTCCCAGACGGTCAGCGGGCTTCCAGCCGGCACCCATACGTACACGATCGTGGCCCAGGGAAACGGCGGGCCGATCACGCGCACGGCCTCGGTCGTCGTTACGGCGCCGGTGGTCACCGCCTCGATCAGCGCCACGCCGTCGAATCCAATCGCCCCCGGTTCGAGCACGATCAGTTGGGCGAGTGCAAACGCCACGTCCGTCGCCGTGTGCGGACCGGGTCTGACCACCAGCACCGCCGCAACGGGAAACCAGGTCGTGTCGGGCCTCGCGACCGGCACCTATACCTACACCATTGTCGCGCAGGGATCGGGCGGTCCCGTGACGAGAACCGTTACTTTGACGGTTGGCACGGCAACGGGCCTCGTGACCGCAAAGATCTCCGCCAGCCCATACTATGGTGTCGCACCAGTGACAGCGACCCTCACGTGGTCGACCACGAATGCGACGTCTGCGTCCGTGTCCGGCCCGGGAATCACGACGCAAACAGCGACGGCCGGCACGGCAACCGTTTCGAATCTCCAAGCCGGCACCTACACCTACACCCTGACCGCGCAGGGATCTGGGGGTCCCGTCACCGCATTGGCGAACGTCGAGGTCACCTCGGCGGGCAGCGGTCGTAACACGGCGATGTCGGCGGTCCCGCAGTCGATCGGGTGGCAGGGCGGCACGGTGGCGTTCGTCGGCGACTGCAACATCAGCGGTCCTGGCTATTTGAACATCTGGCGCCGCGCGCCCGATTACAGTCTGACGTTCATAACCTCGATCAACATCTGGATGCCCGCGGCCAGTGGCGTCCAATGGGCCACTTGGAACGTTCCGCCAACAACCAACAGCAGCAGCACCACGGTGTATTATGTCGAGCAACAGGGGACCGACAGCTATGGCGGCTTTTGCGCGACCGAGATCTACCAGTCACCAGCCCCAGCGCCCACCCCACAGACCGTCACGGTGGCACCCGCTTCGGTCGCTGCTACGCCGGGTGCGACAGTCTCGTTTACCGCCGCCGGCGGTCACACCGGGTATGTCTGGCTTAGCGGCTCTTCGGCCGGCGGCGCTGCCGGGCAGTTTGTCGTTCCCGCCGCCGCAACGGGCGGCGAGACATACACCGTGTCCGTGTACAGTCCCGCGGCGGTTGCGGCAGGCACCAATTGGGCCCGGTCGAACACGGCTGTCGCGACCATCACTGTCCAGAAGGCGACACCCACAATCACCTGGTCGCAACCGGCGCCCATCACATACGGAACGGCGATCGGGCCGGAGCAGTTGGATGCGACTGCCAGCGCTCCGGGTACATTCAGCTACTCCCCAACCATCGGCAGTCTGCTTCCGGTGGGCGATCATCCGTTGACCGTGACCTTCACGCCCGCCAATCCCGCCGCATACGATGGAGCAAGCGCCTCTGTCACGCTCACGGTCGGTCCGAAACCAGTCACATTCGCGTTCGCCAATCTCAGTTTTTCCTACGACGGCCGACCGAAGACCGCAACCGTCGCCCCGAGCGACCCCGGCGCGACCTTCGTGGCTGATCTCACCAAAGGTCCCGATGCCGGATCGTATCTGGTCACCGCACAGGCCACAGGCAACTACACCGGCTCAGGCGCGGACCACCTCGTCATATCCCCAATAGCCCAAACTGTCGCCGTGTCGCCAGACTCGGTCACCGTCTTCGCCTCCCAGCCCGTCACTTTCACCGCGTCAGGCGGGGCCAACGCCTATATCTGGGGAGGCACGGCGGGAGCGAGCGGCTCGGCATCGAGTGTGACGCTGGCTCTGTCCAACGTCGGAACCTACACGCTCTCGGTGAGCAACGCGGGCGGGGGTAATTTCCTCCCGTCCAACACCGCGACAGCCACGATCGAGGTGGTCAGCAATCGCGCCGTCACAGCGTTTACACCGGTGGTCAGCGAATACGCCGTCACCGATCCGACGAGTCCCATGAACGGCCATCGTTACGGTCGAATGTGGCAGGACGGCGGCTGGGTCGCGTATCTCGGTCGCAGCGGCGTCAAATTCAACGTACAGGCGCAGGCCTGGCCTTCTGTTCAAAGCGTCGAAATCCAGAGTCGGTCGCCGGGCGGCGAGTGGACCAGTCTCGCGAAACAGGATTCTCCGACGGGTCAAACCAAGGTGGATATGACGTTCAGCGTGATGCTCGGCACGACGGCGCCGGATCATCCGCTCGTGCCGACTTCGTTTCAGCAAGGCGCACCCTTGATCGGCCAGTGGCAGTTCCGGGCCCGGATCAGCGATGCCGGCGGAACCTGGAGCGAATTCTCCCCCGAGATCCCCGTTCAGGTCATTTTGCCAATGACCACCCGCACAGTTTCCGGTCAGACCGTCCCGCCCGCCGGCGCGCTCGGCGACTGGTTTTCACCGTCCAGCGTGAAGACCTTTTCTGTTCCGCTCTGGATACCCTAGCGTTCCGGCCGGCCGCGCTGCGCTACGTTCACCTGCGTGGTCGGCTGGGGCGTGCCCCCAGCCGCGCATCATCCTGTCAGACTGGCTCGGTCGTGAAGATCTTCGGTGTCCGTGGGCCCAGCGCCGATGCCCAAAGTCCCGGAATGTCCGAGGCAGCGCGGCGCCGCGTCGGGGATCAGCACGAAGCCGGCGGAAACGATCGCTTCCGGGCGACCGAGCAGCCGACCGATCGCATCATGAGCCATTCCGGATTCGAAGAGCACGAATCCGAACTCCTTATGCCGAATGTACTTCATCATGATCTGCACCGGGTTTGACTCGAATTGCCGAGAATATGACATTTTAATTGTCGTATGACAACTTTATTTTACCAACTATGCGGCGGGGTCGGTCCCGGCCGGGTACCGCTCGTCCGCCCGGCCGGTTTCGTGCGTTGACCCGGGCGCGGGCGCGGTTACTTAGACCCCTCCCACCCGTGATGCTTCGTTCCCGTCAGTCCCTTCCTTCATCCCGGCGGCCGGCCGCACGTGCCTGATATGCGCGGAGTTGCATGAATCGCGTCCACATCAAGACCTACGGCTGCCAGATGAACGAGCGCGACAGCGAGGCCGTCGCCGCCATGCTCCGCAGCCGGGGCTACCGGATCGTCCCGGATGAGGACGACTGCGACATCCTCCTGCTCAACACGTGCAGCGTCCGCGACGCCGCCGAGCAAAAGGCCATCGGCAAGGCGGGTTACCTCCAGCAGCGCAAGAGGAAGCAGCCCGACTTCGTCCTCGGCATCCTCGGCTGCCTGGCCCAGAACCGCGGCGCCTCCCTCCTCGACCAGTTGCCGGACGTCGACCTCATCGTCGGCACCCAGAAATTCCACCAGGTCCCGGACTACCTCGACAACCTCCGCGCCGCCCGCGAGGCCGGCGTCCCCATCGGCTCCACCATCGTCGACATCGCCGAGGAGGCCGGTTCGCAGAACACGATCAAGGACCACCTCCTCCCCGAGCCGGCCGACGGCCAGCCCGCCGACCGCCCGGTCACCGCCTTCGTCTCCATCCAGCAGGGCTGCAACATGGATTGCTCGTTCTGCATCGTCCCCAAGACCCGCGGCGACGAGCGGTCGCGGCCAATGGACGCCATCGTCGAGGAGTGCCGCGCGCTCGCCGCCCGCGGCGTCCGCGAGATCACCCTGCTCGGCCAGATCGTCACGAGCTACGGGCGGCGGGACTACACCCATACCGGCGGCGTCACGCCGTTCGTCCAGTTGCTCGAGCGCGTCCACGCGATCGACGGGATCGAGCGGATCCGGTTCACCTCGCCGCACCCGCGCGGGTTCAGGGACGACCTCATCGCCGCCTACGGCCGGCTGCCGAAGCTCTGCGGCTACGTCCACCTGCCGATGCAGTCGGGCAGCAACCGGATCCTGCGCGCCATGAACCGGCCGTACACCCGCGAGCGCTACCAGGAGATCGTCGCCGCGCTGCGCGCCGCCCACCCGGAGATGTATTTCTCGACCGACGTGATCGTCGGCTTCCCGGGCGAGTCGGTCGAGGACTTCGAGCTCACCCGCGAACTGTTCGAGGCCTGCGACTTCGACATGGCCTACGTCTTCAAGTACTCGATCCGCACCGGCACCCCCGCCGCCACCCTGCCCGACCAGGTCGCCGAGGAGGAGAAGGAGCGCCGCAACCAGGTGCTGCTGTCGATCCTCGAGCAGAATTCGAAGCGGCGGACGTCGACCCTGATCGGCCGCGTCGAGGAGGTGCTCGTCGAGGGGCCCGACAAGAGCGGCGCCCGGTTCACCGGCCGCACCCGCGGCAACCGGGTCTGCGTGTTCGAGGCCCATCCGCGGCTCGTCGGCTCGCTCGTGCCGCTCCGGATCGTCCGCGCCACGGTCAGCACGCTCTACGGCGAGGTCGTGGTCGGCGAAACGGTGGCCGCCGGGTCGGACACCCGCGCCGGATGACGATGCGCCACCCGCCACACCCCGCGTCGGTGCTGACGCGCTGCGCCAAATCCCGCCTTTGACGTCCCGGGTTCTTCGCGCTCAGCTTTTCCTTTCCAATTCCTGACCGGCCCATGTCCCTCACCCTCGCCACCCTGATTCCCGGACTGCTCCTGCTCGGGCTCGGCCTGCCGCTGGCCCTGAACAACTCGGGGTGGATCGCGGCCCTCCGGGCGTTCCCCCGCTCGCAGCGCGCCGCCTACATCTTCTTCACCCTCGGCGCGGGCTGGTTCCTGTACGCGGTCTGGCACCTGTCGCCGGCCGACTTCGGCGACTACCGCGGCTACCTGTTCATCGGTTTTGCCGCCGTCGCCGTCCTCTCCTTCAAGTGCGTCCCGGATTTCCTGGCCGTGCGGGGCTTGAGCGCGGTGATCCTCATGGGCGCCATGCCGCTGCTCGACGCCGGCTATATGATCTACGACTACTGGCAGATCTACTTTTACAAGGTACTCGTCTACGTCGCCATTGTGCTCGCGATCTGGCTGGGCGCACAGCCGTGGCGGATGCGCGACTTCCTCGGCTGGGTGTTCGCCCGGCCGCAGCGGACGCGCTCGCTCGGCGGCGCGTTCGCCCTCTACGGATTGCTCCTCGCCTTCGTCGCGTTCACGTACTGACGAACGTCGCGCGATCCCCATGGCCGAGTCGAACACGCCGTCAGCCCACGCCGAACCGGTCCTGTTGGTCATCGCCGGGCCCGCCGGCTCGGGCAAGAGCACCCTGTGCGACCGGCTCGTGCTCGAGGATCCGACGTTCACCCGGGTGGTGACCACCACGACGCGGCCGCCGCGCGAGGGCGAGGTCGACGGCGTGCACTACCATTTCTTCACGCCGGAGGAGTTCCAGCGCCGGGTCGCCGCCGCCGAGTTCCTCGAGTGGGCGCAGGTCCACGGCGACAACCGGTTCCGGCTCTACGGCACGCTCAAATCGAGCGTCCTCGACCCCCTCGCCGCCGGCCAGAGCCTCATCATGAGCATTGACGTCCAGGGCGTCGACAGCCTGCGCCGGCTCGCGGCGGTCGATGCCCGGCTCCGGCGCGCGCTGACCACCGTCTTCATCCGCGTCGACCGCGACCGGCTCATCGCCCGGATGCGGGCGCGGGCCAAGGACGGCGAGGACGAGATTGCCCGCCGGATGGCCACCGCCGAGGCGGAGCTGCACGAGGCGCCGAAGTTCGATTTCGTCATCGACAGCCGGACCCGCGACGAGGATTTCGCGACACTGGTGGAGATCGTCACGCAGGCGCGGCGCCGGGCCGCCGCGGCGCGGTGATGATGTAGGCGCGGTGACCCCACCGCGTGAGGGATCGTGGACATATTGATCCTGTCGTAGGCAGTCCTCTTGCGGGCGCCCTTTTTCCAATTCGGCGCGAGCAAGCTCGTGGCCTACGGTAATCGGACTCGTTTGTTGTAGGTGGGGTGAGCCCATCGCGCGGTTGGTGTGAGATGTGGGCGCGGTGATGATGTAGGCGCGGTGACCCCACCGCGCGTGAGGATTGCGGACGACGAGAATCGCGCGGTGAGATGTTCCGCGACTACAAGTCGGGGCGTCGCGCGGTCAGGGCACCGCGCCTACAAGATCATACAGGTCAGCTCGGCGGGATAGGGTGGTTTGGTTGCAGCTGCCGGTAGGGCGCGGAGCCTGCCCGCCGTAGCTTCAGCGAAGGGGAGACCCTTCCGCGCCCAGGCTGGGAGCCACTCCCAGCCCTACCACTTGAGGCATCGCGCGGTGGGGTCACCGCGCCTACAGGTAAGCCCTTCGGGCTACCGCTCCTCGACGACGACGTAGTGGCAGCCGCGGCTGCGGGGGTTCAGCGACGCCGCGTGCACGATCAGCAGGGCCGTCTGCACCGCGTTGCGAAGCTCCACGAGTTCACGGGTGAGCTGCGCGCCGCGATAGAAGCTCTGGATCTCCTCCCGCAGCTCCAGCAGGATCCGCCGCGCCCGCGTCAGCCGCTTCGGCGACCGGACCACGCCGGCGTAATTCCACATCGTGTGCTGGATGTGCAGCATGTCCTGCCGGATCAGCACCGGGTCGGCCTCGCGCGTCGGGCTTTCCCAGGCCCGCGGCTCGGGCATCCGGAACGTGCCGCGGGCGATGTCCTCCGCGTCGGCCAGCGCGGCGAACTTCGCGCTGACCAGGCACTCGAGCAGGGAGGTGCTCGCCAGCCGGTTCGCGCCGTGCAGGCCGGTGCAGCCGGTCTCGCCGATCGCGTTCAGGTGCCGGATGTTCGTCCGGCCGTGGAGATCCGTGTGCACGCCGCCGCACGCGAAGTGCGCCGCCGGCACCACCGGGATCGGCTCGCGCGTGATGTCGACGCCGTACTCGCCGCAGCGTTCGTAGATGCTCGGAAACCGTTCCCGGATGAAGTCCGGCTTCAGCGCCGACAGGTCGAGGAACACGCAGGGTTCGCCGCTCGACGCCAGTTCCTGCGTGATCGCGCGCGCCACGATGTCGCGCGGCGCCAGCGACCCGCGCGGATTCAGCGCGTCCATGAACGCCTCGCCCTTGCTGTTGCGCAGCACCGCGCCCTCCCCGCGCAGCGCCTCGGTGATCAGGAACCGCGGCGCGTTCTTCTTCGCGAAGACCGTCGGATGAAACTGCACGTACTCGAGGTCGATCAGCCGCGCGCCAACCCGGTAGGCCATCGCCACGCCGTGTCCGACGCTGCCGGGCTGGTTCGTCGAATGCAGGAAGATCTGGCCGAGCCCGCCGGTCGCGAGGATCGTCTTCTTCGCCACGATCGCGAAGGTCTCGCCGGTGTTCGTGTCGAGCACGTACGCGCCGAAGCAGGTCAGCGGCTGGTAACGGTCCCGCAGGTCGTCCGCGTTGTGCGAGAGCGTCAGCAGATCGATCGCCACCCCGCCCAGCCGGCGCGTGATCCGGGGCGTTTCGTCCACGCGCTTCGCCACCGCCGCCAGGATCGCGTGGCCGGTCGTGTCCTTCGCGTGGATGATCCGGCGCGCGCTGTGGCCGCCCTCGCGGGCGAAGTCGAGTTTGCCGTCCGCCTCCCGGTCGAAGCCGATCTTCAGCTCGTTCAGCAGCAGTTCCTCGACGGCCCGCGGGCCCTCGCGGACGAGATGCTCGACCGCATCGGGGTTGGCAGCGCCATCGCTCGCCTCGACGATATCCCGCGCCAGCAGTTCCGGGTCGTGGTCGACGTCGTAGATGATCCCGCCCTGCGCCCAGTCGCTGTTCGCCTGCAGGGGGCCGTCGAGCGAGAGAAGTTCGACGGACAGCCCGCGCTTCGCGGCCTGGAGCGCATAGGCGCAGCCGGCGAGGCCGGCGCCGATCACGAGGCAGTCGGTGCGGAGGGTCTTCATCGGCGGCGGGCCCGGCGGGCCGGCTTCGGCCCGACCAGCGTCAGGCTCAGGTCGGCCGCCGGCGCGGAGTGCGTCAGCGCCCCGATGCTGATCACGTCCACTCCGGGGATCGCGTAGTCCCGCAGGGTTTCAAAACGGACGCCGCCGGAAACCTCGATCACGGCACCGCCGCCGAGGATCGCCACGGACTGCCGCACCATTTCGGGCGACATGTTGTCGAGCAAAACGACGTCCGCGCCCACCCGCAGCGCCTCCTTCACCTCGGCAAGGGTCTTCGCCTCGACCTCGATCCTGGCCAGGTGCGGCGCCTCGGCGCGCGTGAGCTGCACGGCGCGGGTCAGTGATCCGGCCGCGGCAATGTGGTTGTCCTTGATCAGCACGTGCTCGCCGAGCGACGAGCGGTGATTGTGGCACCCGCCGCAACGGACGGCGTACTTTTCCAGCGCGCGCCAGCCGGGGGTCGTCTTGCGCGTGTCGACGATCCGGACATCCGTCCCGGCAACCGCGTCGGCGAACCGGCGCGCCTGGGTTGCCACGCCCGAGAGCCGCTGGAGGAAATTGAGGGCCGTGCGCTCGGCCGTGAGGAGCGAGGCTGTCGGACCGGAAACCTCCAGCACCTTGCCGCCGCGCTTGATCCGCTGGCCGTCCTTCGCCGTCACCCTCACCCGCAGCAGCGGGTCGACGCGCACGAAGACCCGCTCCGCCACGGCAAGCCCGCAGATGACGAGATCCTGCGTCGCCTCGATGTAGGCGCGCGACCGGTGGTTCGCCGGGAAAATCGCGCGGCTCGTGAGGTCGCCGAGCCCGGCATCCTCGTCGAGTGCAAGGTCGATCAAATGGTCGGTGCGGGCGGTCAGCATGGTGAAAAAAGTGCGGGCGGATGTTCGTGCAACGGATGGAGGGTGACAAGCAGCGAGGACGGCACCGGGAGCGGGCGGCCCGCCGAACCGCGTCCTAGTCGCCCGGCGCAAGTTCAAACATCCGATCGATGCAGCGTGCGGCCCGGCGCCGGATGCCCTCGTCGAGCGTGACGATCTGGTCCGGCCGCGGCGCCTGCAGCGCGTCGCGCACCTTCTCGAGCGAGTTGAGTTTCATGTACGGACAGAGGCGGCAGCCGCCGATGAAGTTCTTCTCCGGATCCTCGACCTGCAGCCGCCCGACGAGTCCGCACTCGGTCAGCATCAGGTAGTACGGCGCGCCCGTGGACTTCACGTACTTCATCATCGCGCCGGTGCTGCCGACGAAATCCGCCGCCTGCGCCACCTCCGCCGTGCACTCGGGATGGGCGACCACCTTCAGGCCGGGGTACTGGAGGCGCGCCGCGGCGATGTCCGCCCCCGTGAATTCGTCGTGCACGATGCACGTGCCGTCCGAGGCGATGAGCTCCTTGTCCACGCCCCGCCGTTTCAGCTCGTCGCGCACGTTCTGCCCCATCAACCGGTCCGGCACGAACAGGATCCGCTTCTGCGGCAGGTGCGAGACGATGTGATAGACGTTGCCCGAGGTGACGCAGACGTCGGACTCGGCCTTCACCTCCGCGGTGCTGTTGATGTAGCACACGACGGCCGCGTCCGGATAAAGCGCCTTCAGCCGACGGACCTCCTCGCCGGTGATCGAATCCGCCAGCGAACAGCCCGAGCCGCGGTCCGGCACGACGACCGTCGCCTCGGGCGACAGGATCTTCGCCGTCTCGGCCATGAAGACGACGCCGGCGAACACGATCATCTTCGCTTTCGCGTCCCGCGCTTTCAGGCTGAGGAAGTACGAGTCGCCCCGGAAATCGGCCACGCCGTAGATGATCTCCGGCTCGACGTAGGAATGCGCCAGGATCACGGCGCCCTTCTCCTGCTTCAACCGGTTGATTTCCAGGGTCAGCGGGGCAATCGCACGGCACGTGTCGAGATTCCACGACTTTCCGCGGGGGTCGCACTCGACGTGCATCATCGACCGCAGCAGCCGCTCGGCTTCGATTTCGATCGCGTCCTCGGTGGCAATCATCGCTCCAATGAAAGGGCCCTGGCGGTCGCAGTCAAAGCCCGAGGCCGGCACGTCGTGTCAGCACCGGCGTAAATACCTGGGATGCTGAAACAAGACCCGTTCCGCCCGGACCGCCCCGCCCTCGGATTCGCATGCCGGGGGTTGCCAGCCGCGCGCCGGGTGGCGTGAATCGGCAGGTTCGCGCGCGCGAACCCCCGCATGTACGATTACTTCCTGGCCGACGATCTCAGCGGCGCCCTCGATGCGGGCGGCGCGTTTCTCCGCGCCGGGCGCCGCGTCCGGATCTCGTTGCGGTCCGGCGAAGTCGCGGCCGGATCGGCGGACGAGGTCCTGGCCATCACCACGGAAACGCGCAATGCCGACCCGGCGGCGGCCGCGGCCGTCGTGTCGCGTGTGATCGACGCCCACCGCGCCCAGGGTGGCCGGCTGGTTTACAAGAAGATCGACTCCACGCTGCGCGGTCCGGTGGCGGCGGAACTCGAGGCGCTGATGGCCGCGTTGCCCGACGCGCGCGTCCTGTTTGCGCCGGCGAATCCGCGGGTGGGCCGCACGGTTCAGGACGGCGTGCTGCGCGTGCGCGGCATCCCGGTGGCGGAGACGGAATTCGGCCGCGATCCGGCCTGGCCGCTGCGCGACAGCCGCGTCCGCGGGATCCTGGGCGCAACCGCCACGCCGCGCGTCGTTGTCCCCGACACCGTCGACCCCGACGACCTCCTTGGCGCCGTCCAGAACATGGATGCCGGGCCCGGTCCGTGGGTGCCGGTGGGATCCGGCGCGCTGGCCGTGCCCATCGCCGCCCGCGCTGCACCGACAGCGGCGGCCTCCGGCGAAACCTCCCTGCCGGCCGGCGATGCCTCGCCGGTTCCCGGCTCGCCCGTGCTGCTGGTCGGCGGCAGCGCTCATCCACTGAATCGGGACCAGGCGGAACAGCTCCGCCAGATCGAGGGAGCGCCGATTCACGAGCTGGATTTCGGCGACCCCACCCGTGCGGTCACGGCCGCGATCGCGGATCTCAGCCGCGTGGGCACCGCGACGCTGCAGGTAACGGCCCGGCGCACCACGGCGCAGACCGCGCTGCGCGCGATCACGGAGGCCGCGGTGCGCGTCATCGAAACCGCGCGGGTGCACCGGCTTTTCGTCACGGGCGGCGAGACCGCCTTCGCCATCTGCGAACGCCTCGGCGTCGACTCGCTCGCGCTCCTCGCCGAGCTCGAACCCGGCCTGGGGCTCGTCCGGGCGCAGTCGACCGCCGGCCCGCTGCTGCTCGCGATCAAGCCGGGCGGCTTCGGCGACCCGCACACGTGGATCCGGGCCTGCGCCCGGCTCCGCGCCTGAGGCGGTGCGATGCGTCAGAGGGTAGGGCTGGGACTCCGCGCCCTACCGGTTACTTCTGGATCCGGCGGAGCAGCCACAGGCCGAACGCGAGGAAGATCAGGTTCGGCACCCACAGCAGGAGGTCGGGGCGGTACTCCGGGTGCTGGTCGAGCCACTTCACCATCGTTTCCAGGAAATAATAGCCGAGGACCAGGAACACGGCGACGCCCAGGTTCGCCGAGGTTTCGCGGCGGGAAACCTTGATTCCCAGCGGAACGGCGATGAACGCGAACGCAAACACCGCGAGCGAGAGGTTCAGCTTGTCGCTCACGATCAGCGCATACTTCATCCGCTCGACCTTGAGCTCCTTTTCGTGCCCCGGCGCCGGTTTTTCCGCCGCCAGCTCCGCGCGCCGGCGCTCCAGCGCCCCGTAACGCAGCCACTCGGGTTTCACGTGGAAGATGTCCTGTCCCAGGTACCGGTTCAGCGACAGCCGCACTTCCTCCAGCTTGTCGAACGACGGCGCCTTGGGCGATTTGCTGAAGTCCTCCGGATGGTCCGGGTCGCGTTCCTCCGTCCGGGCGTGGTACAGCGTCGGGATCAGGCTGTTCGTCGCCTCGTCCCAATCCAGCCGGCCGGAATCCGCCCGCACGAGCCGCTTCACCCGCCCCTGGTTGTCCAGCTCCCAGATCCAGATGTCGCGGAGCACCGTTCCGTCCGCACTGCGGCCGCCGACATACACCACGAGTCCCTTGAAATCGCGGATGAAGGTCTTCGGCACGATGTAGCTCAGCGGGTTCGTCCGGAGCGCGGCGGCGAACTCGCGGTGGTACTGGACCCGGGCCCACGGCATCGACTCGAAGTTAACCTCGAGCGCGATCGCCATGCCGACGAATCCCAAGATGAAGATCGGCCGGGCAATCCGCACGATGCTGATCCCGGCCGCGCGCATCGCCGTGACTTCGCTGTCGGCCGACAACCGTCCCAGGGTCAGGAGCACGCCGGTCAGCACGCCCATTGGCAGCGCATACGACACCGCGAAGGGAAACAGGAGCGCGACGAGCCGGACGAGGAGCAGGAGGCTGATCTGTCCGGCCAGCACGGGCCCGAGCAGGTCGCGGACGAAATTGCCGAGCGCCACCACGAACGAAAACAGCGCGACCGCCGCCACGCAGGTGAACAGCACGCTCTTGAAGATGTGGCGGTCGAGAAGGTTCAAAGCAGCGCCCGATTCGCGCACGGCGGACCGGCCACTGGCAAGTGCAACCGCGAGCCCCGTCGGGCCGGCAACCGCCCGGCCGGCCGCTCACTCGCCCCGGCCGAGCTGGCTCCGGGCCGTTTCGCTCAGCATCTCGGGCGACCAGGGCGGATCGAACACCATCGTGACGGACACGCTCTTCACGCCGTCGAGCCGCTCGAGCGCCTCCTTCGCACCTTCGTAAATCCATCCGCCGGACGGGCAGTTCGGCGTGGTCAGCGTCATCGTCACGGCGACCGCGCCGTCGCTGCACTCGACGCTGTAGATCAATCCGAGGTCGACAATGTTGACGCCGAACTCGGGGTCGGGAATCGCGCGCAGGGTGTCCCACACAACGGTGGAATCGGGAGCGGAGCTCATGAGTTGGAAACTGGTTTCGGCCCGGAAACCGCGCTGACGCGCAGGTGCTTCAGGACGCCGAGCATGTCGGCGAGAAAGAGGATGACTCCGACGGCGAGCAGGCCCGTGCCGACGCGGACCCACGGCTCGCTCAGGCGCCAGGCGCCGATCACCAGCGGAAGCACCGCCGCGTGCTGCAGACCCAATCCCCAGCGTTCGAGCCGCGGGCGCGTGAGCGCGCCGGCGGAGGGCGTCGGACCGCGGCCCACGCGCGGACCGTACGCTCGCATCCAGGTGAGGAACGGCACGATCTTGCACATCATTCCAGCGATGCAGGGAAGCAACGCGCCGCCGACGAGGATCACCGCGTAGATCATCGCCCCGAACCCGCCGGACGCGGAGCCCCACGGGGTGCCCGGCAGGAGCAGGACGAGCCCCGCCACCGCGGCCGCGACCAGTCCCGCGCCGCCGCGCAGAAAGGCCGTCACCCCGGGATCGAGCGCACGCTTTTTCCGGGTGGCGAGCGCCCGCCGCAGTCCGACCGCGGAGGACACGAGACCCGCTGCGATCACCAACGCGGCAAACCACGCTGTCCATTCCGCGTGCCAGGCCAGCGCCGGGGCCAATGCCACGAGTCCAACCTGGGTGCAGCCGAGCCCGACTTTCGCCAGCCGCCAGTCGCGGACCTCGCCGAGGGTGAACATCGGCACCAGTTGAAACCCGACGCCCTGGAGGAGCGTGAGGAAGAACCCGATCAGTCCGAGATGGGCATGCGCGCGCAGGAGGAACACCGGGTCGAGCGGCAGGAACATCCAGAACCGATTGGCCGCGAGCAGCAGTCCGACGAGCATCGTCAACCCGAGCCAGCCGGAGGCCAGGATGAGCGACCACGCCACCGGGCCGCGCCGGCCGGAACGCACGACGGTCCGCCACGTGTTCACGGCGAACAGGGTGATCCCAAGCCCCACGGCGAAGCCGAAATGACCGAGCAGTCGGAGGTCCCAGACCCAGAATGAATACACCATGCCCGGCACGCCGAGCGCATGGAGTCCGAGATGCCACCAGCCCTGGCGTTCGCTGGCGAGCGTCGTGCCGAGCGCCACGGGGGCAAGCTGGTACACGGCGCCGCACGCGACGGTCAGGAAGAATCCCAGCACCCACGCATGCGTGAGCGCCACGACGTGAGGGTGCACGTGCGGCAGCAGCAGCAGTTCCGGGTCGAGCACGAGGAGCGCCGTCCCGGCCACCAGCCACGCCAGTGCGAGGCCCATGAAGGCCAGCGGCAGCCGGCCCTGCCCCGCCAGCCAGCTCCGCGGCAGCGCGGAACCGGACGGGGGACGCGCCGGACGGGGGGCCGCGGCCGGCGGCTCACCCACGGACGAGAACGGTGATCCAGCTGCCGTCGGGCTGCTCATGGGACTCGTGGCGGAAACCGCGTTGTTCGGCTTCGCCGAAAAGATGGCATGGTTCGCGATCGGTGTGCGCGCGCAGCGTCCGGCCGGCCGGCAGCGATTCCAGCGCGTCGAGGATCCGGATCAGCGGCTCCGGCGGCTCGAGCCCGCGGCAATCGATTTCCTGGACCCCGTTCGTCGCTGCTGCCGGGGCCGGAGCCGGGGCGGCATCGGGCCGGCGCGGCGGAAACTGCGGCGCGTGCGCGACCACCGCCTTCCGTTTCGTGATCTTCACCCGGAATTCCTCCGGACCGCGCTCGAGGTACTCCCAGGTGAAGGCGCCCGTGTATTCGGCGTCGAACTGGTACTTCAACGGCACGGGATCATGGTCGTTGACCAGGACAAAGTGCGCGCCGACGGGCAGGTCGAACCAGCGCTGAAAGATAGTCGCGTGCTTGATGCGGCCGGCGAGCGGCCGGACATCGAGGGTGGCGGCGGAATCGAGTGACGGAGTGGACATGGTGAAGGGAATGGGGCGGAGGAGCGGTTCACACGGCGCCGCAGTTCGCGCGCGCCCGGGGAAACAGGATGTTGTTTTCGGCGTGGACATGCTCGTGCGTCTTTCGCTCGAGCGTCTCCAAGCCGTCGTAAAGCGCGCGAAACGTGTTGCAGGCCCACTCGGGCGGCTGGAATCCGTCGGTCAGCTCATGGAGCCGCGCCAGGGCCGCTCCGGCGGCATCATGCTCCGCTTCGAGCTTTCCGAGCATCGTCCGCAGCGCGTCGCGACCGGCGGCGGCCTCCAGGGCGTCCGCGTCGAGCTGGCGGATCGCCGGGAAAACCGTGCTCTCCTCCTCGTTGGTGTGCGTCACCATCGCTCCCGCGAAATGATCGAACACCGTGCGCACCTCGAGGAGCCGCGGTTCATGTTCCCCGTGAACCGCCGCGACCTTGCGCGTCATGAAGTCCAGCCGCGGCAGCTCCTCGCGGAGAAAGCGGTGGTGCACCTGTTCGATGTGGTCGCACAGCGCGGCGAGTCCGAGCGCATCCGGGTTCGGCGTCGCCGCCGCCGGCGCGTCGTCGATGGCGGTGAGCAGGGCCGCAACCGTCCGGACGTCGAGCTGTTTGCCGCGGCAGGCGTCGGCCAGCGTCTTCTTGCCGCCGCAACAATAGTCGATCCCGAGCTTTTCCAGGATGCGGGCGCGAATCGGCGCGACGCGGACGATTTCTCCGACGGTGGTTTCAGCGGTGATCGGTGCGGTGGACATGATGAACGAAAGGGGTGGCGAGTTGAAACGAGTGGCTTGACGCGCCCACCCTACCGGAATTCCCGGCCCGCCGACTTGATCCGCGTCAACTTTTTCCGGGTCTTTTCCCGCGGGACGCAAAAAAGAAGCGTGTCGTCGCGCGAGGGTGGAACGCGATGTCGTCTGCGCGTTGGTTCGATTGCGTGGTGGAACGCGAGTCCTCATCGCGTTTGCTTGTCCGATCAGCCCGATGAGGACATCGGGCTCCACCAAGACCGCAGTCTGGAGTCTCGCGTCCCGAGCGGAGAGCCAATTGGTAGGGCGCGGACTCCGCTCCGCGCCACGGCGGCCAAGGGACTGGCCGCCCTACCGCTGCTGACTCCTGGCTCCTGACTTTCCGCCCACCGCTTCCGGCGTTCAGACGTTTCTCGATTTCCCAATCTTCCGCATCCAAACCTTTCCCTCGTTTTCCGATTTTCCAATTTCCCGATTTTCAGGCCCGCCTTCCGCAATTCCCTCATCCCGTTCCGTTCGCGTAGCTGCGGAGCTTGATCGGATCGAGGACGAAGATCTTTGCGCCCACCACGCGCAGCACCTTTTCCTCGCGGAACCGGGCAAAGGTGCGCGAGAGCGTCTCGCTCGTAACGCCGAGCTGGCCGGCGAGGACCTTCTTGGCCACCGGGAGATCGAAGACGGCCGGGCACCCCGCCGACGCCGCCGGACTCTGGCGGAGCAGCCACTCCGCGAGCCGGGACTCGATCTGCCGGCCGCGCGAATTCTGGAGCAAACGGAGGAGCTCCTTCATGTGCTGGCTCATCGACGCGAGCATCTGTAGCGCCACCTCGGGCTTCCGCATGATCAGCTCGCGAAACGGCGCCTTCCGCACGAGGATGACGCGCGAGTATTCGAGCGCCACGGCGTTGGCGGGATAGGTTTCGAGCGTCACCAGCGCCGCCTCGCCAAAGCTCTCCGGCGCGCGAAACACACTGAACATCTGCTCCCGGCCCTCCGGCGTAACGAAGTAGATGCCCACCTGCCCGAGTTGGAGGATGAAGAATCCTTCCGTTGGTTGCTCCTCGCGGAACAGCGCCTCGCCCTTCTGCAGACTGCGCAGCTGGCACCCTTCCGCGATCGCGGCGATGTCCTCGTGCGGGAGATCGTGGAAAATTCGGCTCTGGCGCAGGCAGGCCATCAGCGCCGTGTGCCGGTGCTCCTGAAGTGGATCGGAAGCGGGAATCATGGGAACCGATGCGGGAACCTCGCAGTGCAGCCCCGCCAGGCGGCGGAACGCAAGGTGTCTCTTCACCGGCCCGAGTCAAAGCCACTCCTGTCTTCTGGATTCTGAATTCCGCCTCGGAACGTTTCCCGTCTTTCGCGTTCCGCGTTTTCCGCGTTTTCCGCTTTTCCGATTTCCCGATTTCCCGATTTTCAAATTTTCCCGCCGCCCATGATCGAATTGACCTGGATCAATGCGCAATGGGTCGCGGCACGATAGACTAGGCCCATGACTGCCACCGCCGAGTTCCTTCCCCGCTCCGCGGCGGTGCCGAAGGCCGTGCGTCGGCCGCCGGCGCCGCTGCGTGTCGCCCCAATCGATGACGGCATCGTGCCAACCGAACTCGATCTCCGCTACCCGCAGCCGCCGCCGAAGCCGGTCCCGACGCTGCTGGCCGCGCTCCACGCGATCCCGCCCGGGCGGCCGCAATATGTCCGCACTCGCTCGGATCCGGCCGAACTGCTCCAGGCGCTCGCCGCCCGCGGGGTCGAGGCGTACCCGACGGAACTTCCCGACGGCACGTGGCGGACGTTGCTGATCTGCGGACCGGAGCGCTCGGGCTGACCGCCCCGACCGCCCGTCTTTCCTGCCGGTGTCCCCTTCCGGAACTGCCGGCGCATCAAAACATGAACCCACAACCAAAACCGCAAGACACCACCACGGCGATCGATCCGAAAGCCGTCTTCGACGTCCGTCCGATCCCCGGCCGGGTCAAACATGCGCAGATCTTCCAGCGCTGGTTCGACCTGCCGGTGGGCGGGTATTTCGTGCTCCTGAACGACCACGACCCGGTGCCGCTCTATTATCAGTTCCAGGGCCAGTTCTCCGGTGCGTTCACCTGGGAGTACCTCGAACGCGGTCCGGAGGAATTCCGCGTCAAGATCACGAAGGTGTCGGCCGTCGCGGCCCCCGTCGCCAGCTGAGTCGATCGGCCCGCATGCGCGATCAGCCCGATGGGGACATCGGGCTGCACCAACGCGAGGATTTGACGCAGGTTCGGAGCGCAAATACTCATCGGGGATGCCTGCCCCCGTGGACCCCGCTGTGCCGAGCAGCCGCAGTGCGCAACCCTTCCTCCCGTCCGTGGGCGGCCTGGCACGAATGATCGATCATTCGTTGCTGCACCCGACGATGACGGACGCGGACCTGACTGCCGGGCTCCAACTGGCGCGCGACTGTCAATGCGCGACCGCCTGCGTCAAACCGTATGCGGTGCCGCTCGCGGCCGACCGCCTGGCGGGCTCGGAAGTCGCCGTGTGTGCGGTCGCGGGTTTTCCCCACGGCAACAGCCACCCGGAAATCATTGTCGCCGAGGCGCAACGCGCGATCGCGGAAGGCGCCACGGAAATCGACATGGTGATCAATGCCGGCAAGGTGCTCGGAGGCGATTGGGCGTACGTGACGGCAGAGGTCACCGCCGTGAATGTCGCGTGCGTGGCGCAACGCGCGATTCTCAAGGTGATTTTCGAGAACGACTACCTGCGTGACGAACACATCGCCCGCTTGTGCCGGATCTGCACGGAGGCCGGCGTTGCGTTCGTGAAAACCTCGACGGGGTACGGCTTCGTGAAACAACCCGACGGAAGCTACAACTACCAAGGCGCCACCGACCCGCAGTTGAAACTCATGCGCCAGACCGCGGGAGCGCAGGTGCAGATCAAGGCAGCCGGCGGGATCCGGACCCTGGACGACCTGCTGCGGGTGCGGGCGCTCGGCGTCACGCGCATCGGCGCCACCGCGACCAAATCCATTCTGCTCGAAGCGGTGCGCCGTGGTCATCCCGGTCCCGTTCCCGCCGGGCTGCTGGCCATGCTTGGCGACGCGCCGCGAACCGCCGCGGGATACTGACCTGCCGCATCATGCTCCGCTCGATTTTCCCCTCATGTCCGCCGCCCTCCGTCATATCCGCCCCGTTTCGCTCCTCCTCGGCATGACAGCGCTGATCGCCTCCACCACGGTCGCCCGTGCCGCCACCGTCCAACCGGACGATCCGCGCCTCTCGTACGAGGGACGATACGCCGTCGGCCCGGCGCATGACGTCCGCCTGGGATTCCCCGGCATCACGCTGCGGCTGCGGGTCAACGCGTCGGCCGTGCGGCTGAAGCTGCACGCGAGCTCCAACGATGTGTTCTTCAAGCTGTCGGTCGACGGCCAGCCCGCGCGGAAGATCCGGGTGCACCAGGGCGACTCGGAGATCCCGCTGCTCGCGGCGTCGACCGCGGCCGAGCACGCGATCGAGCTGATCCGGATCACGGAAAGCTGGGAGGGCGTCTGCGAATTCACCGGTCTCGACGTGGACGGCACGATCCTGCCGCCGCCGGCGCTGCCGTCGCGGAAGCTGCTCTTCATCGGCGACTCGATCACCTGCGGCGAAGGGGTCGTGCCGAACGCCCCGGGGCTCACCGCGCCCGAGCGCACCGATGCGACCGAATCGTACGGCATGAAGCTGGCGCGGCGCCTCGGCGCGCAGTGCGAGCTCGTCAGCTACGGCGGTCGCGGGGTGATCCGCGACTGGCAGGGCATCCGGGCGACGAACAACGCGCCGCAGTTCTATGAACTCGCCCTGCCGGACGATCCGAAGACGCGGTGGAATCCGGCGACGTACGTCCCCGATGCCATCGGAATTTGCCTCGGCACGAACGATTTCAGCCAGGGCATTCCGGATGAGAACGAGTTCGTGAACGCCTATGTCGAATTCATCCGCAAGATCCAGCGCGACGCGCCGCACGCGCCGATCTTCCTGATCGACTCGCCCATCCTGACCGACGCCGACATTCCGAAGCGCACCGTCTGCGGCGCCTATCTCGACGAAGTGATCCGAAAGGTCGATTCCCCGCTGCTTCACCACGCGCACCTCCGCCACTACCAGGGCAGCGAAGGCGACGGCCATCCCGTGGCCGCCGAGCAGACCTCGATGACCGACGAACTCGAGCCGGTTTTCCGGAAAGCACTGGGCTGGTAGGGCGCACCGAAGCAATCGGGACGGTAGGGCGCGGAGTCCCTTCCGCGCCGTGGATTGAGGAGGCGAAGGTCCTTCCGCTACACCGGGCAAAACCTCGCCTGAAACCGGTCCACCACTCCGCCGGGCCCGGGCGCGGTTATGGATGTTTCGCGGCCGCGGCCGGCGCGCCTTCATGCCCCGCGTCGGTTGCCCGGTTCAACAGTTGGCGGGCGAGCGCGTTGTCGGGCTTTTGCTTTAACGCCGCCTGCAACTGCGGGATGGCTTCGGCCGGCCGACCCAGATCGAGGAGGACCGTTGCGAGGTTCACGCGTGCATCGACGAATTCCGGATCGAGTTTGACCGCCTGGGCAAAATAACCGGCTGCATCGGCCGGCTGGCCCGCTTTATAGAGGGCCGCCCCACCGTCATTCCAAGCGCTTGCGAACTTCGGCTGCAGGTGGATCGCCGTGTTAAAGTGCTCCAGTGCGTCGCGATAGTCACCCGCATCGAGCAACTCCATCCCTTGGCGAAATTGTCCGAGCGCGAGCGCCGGCGCATTGCCCCATCGGTTCTGTTCTGTGTGCTCGATGACAGGGAAGCGATTGTTCGGCTGTTCCACCAGCACGACGCTCATCACGGAATGCTCCGACTTGAACTTGGCCAGATACCGCTTCCGGCCCAGATCGATCGACAACTCGGTAATCCGGCTCGGATGGCGTGCCTGAAAATGCCATTCGGTGCTGACCAGCAGGTGGCGCGAGATCATCACTGGATCCGAAAAAAGCAGGAAGGGAACGCACCGGAGGTAGAACGGGTGGACATCGTCAAGACCACCGATTACGACCACCGCATTGGTGGCACCCGAGGCAACGATCTCGTCGCGCAGCTTGGCCAGGTTCGTCCCGATCGCGGAGCCGACCCGGAGGATAGGCACCTCAACGAGCACCATGCCCGCCAGAATCGCCGGCGGTATCGCCCAGCCCCATCTTCGGCCGCGGTCTTTTCCCTCCCGCGTGCCCCGCATCACCCGCCTAAGCACGTAAACGATGCCGGTGAACCCCGCGACGTAAGTGATGGGCGAATAGAGCGTCAGGATTCGCTGCGGCCACTCCGGGATCGGCGCCATCGGCACGTCGCGAGCAAACAGATACAGCAAGCCGACCCCGGTGTTGAGGACGGCCACCATCCGCAGCGCCGTCTCGCCGCGGGCGCGGAGCGCCACATAAGGCGAAATCAGGAAGCCGGCGAGATGCAGCACCGCCATGAGGACGAAGAAGATCTCGCCCGGCAGCGTCACCCGGCCAAACAGCGTACGGGCAAAAAGCGCGTCCTGCGTGAAAAGGCCGGTGATCCGGTCGGCCATGTCGCCCGGCCGAACGCCGAACAGCAATCCGAGCGTGTGGACGGCACTCGCCTCGGACGGCGGGCTGTCCCGCACGATGACGTAGGCCGCGACCGCGACGCCCGCCGCGAGCAGCATCGTTGGCCATCGCCGCGCCGGCATGAACAAAAAGCGAAGCCCGCAGAGCAGGAGGGCAAACGGCACCGCGAAAGGATGGCAGACGATCGCGAACGCCACGAGGAGGGTGATCGCGGTGCTGTGTCGGGCGCGGGCCTCCACCGCCTCGCGAATCGCGAGATAGGTCGCCCACGTCAGGCAGCTGGCTGCCAGCGAATACGCGAGTGGGCCACCCCAGAGAAACACCCCGTCCCAGAATGCGAGCGTACCGAGCGCAATCCCAACGCACCGCACCCAGGGATGCGCGACCATGCGCTCAAGCAGCCGCCATACGACCACAAAAGCGATCCCCGCCTGCAGCAGGTACAACCCGAGCACCTGGTATGGTGGCGCCACGCCCAGATCAGTAAGCAGCCGCGAAATGGCGTAGTGACCAATGTAGGTGAACTGAAACGTATAGTAAT
>DASZYH010000058.1:0-35591 GCA_035545515.1 Opitutaceae bacterium | reverse complement strand
GCCGGCGCGGGCGGGGGCTGGGCGGCCGGCGCGGAGCCGCCGGCGAGGAGGGCGAGGACGAGCGGGCGGAAAAACATGTGCGGTGGGGGAGTTCGCCAGGAAAACCCGGCGACGGCCCGCCCGAAAGCAGTCCCAGCCGGTCCCTCGCGGAGACCATCGCGCCCGGACGGCCGAAGGCGATGCCGAAGGGCGTGGCGGGCGCCGATTTTGGTTGTCACCCGGCCCGGGCCCTGTGCGGGTCGGGCGCGCCCACCATGCCCACGACAATCTGCCGCCATTGTCCGCGCCGGCCGCCTCCGCCCCGCGGGTCCATGCCTCGGCCGGCTTCCACTGGTCTCCTTCGGGAACCAGCAAGCGGCGCTTCCGATCTTTCTCGCGCCCGCGAGCGTCGCCGATGGTGAAATCGTCCGAGTCCCGCCCCGTCGCGCCCCCGGCTGCCGCCGACCCGCTGGGCCGGGGCGGCCGCCGGAGCGCCTGGCACTTCGTCTGGTGCTTCGGCACCTGGCAGGGCCTGATCAATCCGGTGCTCGTGTCCGTGCCGACGGTGCTGCTCAAGTCCCTCGGCTTCTCCAACGCGGTGATCGGCTACGCCACGCTCGCGACGCTCCCGATGGCGCTGAAGTTCCTGCTCGGCCCGATGATCGACGGCCATCGCACCCGGCGCTGGTGGTCCGTCACCGGCGGCGCCTGGCTCATGGTCTGCGTCGCCGTCCTCGCGATTCCCCTCGTCCTGCCGCGGTTCTCGTTCGGCCTGTACCTGGCGGCGCTCTTCCTCCTCGCGCTCGTGAAATCGATCCACCAGGTGGCGCTCAACGGGTTCTTCACCCTGTCGCTGTCGAAGCCCGAGCAGGCGCTCTTCTCCGGCCTGGATCCGGTGTGGGGCCGCACCGCCACCATCTTCACCGGCTCGATCCTCCTCGCCGTCGCCGCCGGCCTCGCGACGCGCTGGAACGACCCGCACCTGACGTGGGTGCTCTATTTCGGCGGGCTCCTCGCGGTGTTCGCGCCGTTGTATGTCTACACCCGCCGCGCCTTTCCGTTTCCCGCCGCGGATGTCGACGCCGGCGCGGGCGGGGCGGCGCGCGACCGCGCGTCGTCCCCGCGTTCGCTGCGGGACCTGCTGCGCGGCTATTTCGCCCAGCCGGCGCTGGTCCCCGGCCTGGCCTACCTGTTCTTCATGCGCGGCGGGCAGACGATGTTGGACAAGATGGGCGTGGCCTTCCTCATGGACGCGCCTTCGGCCGGCGGCTACGGGCTGAGCATCGCGGACGTCGGCGTGTTCACCGGGATCATGACCGCGTGCGGCATCACCGGCGGCGCGCTCTCGGGGATCCTGCTGCGGAGGCTCGGGCTGCGCCGGGTTGTCTGGCCCTTTTCCTTCGCGGCCATCCTGCCGGCCGCCGCCTACGTGTTCCTCGCGCTCGCGCCGCACGGCCGCGGCACCGGCGTCACCTGGAACCTCGCCGCGCTCGGCCTCGGCGTGTGGCACGTCAACTTCCTGCTCCTCGGCCTGCTCGGCCTCGAGAGCTTCGGCTTCGGCCTCGGGTTCACCATCGTGAACTACTACATGTTCCGCATGGCCGCCGGGTCGCGCTACCCGGCCTCCTACGTCGCGCTCAACGCCTCCGTCATCTACACCAGCTACCTCCTCTTCGGCCTGCTGAGCGGCGTCTGCCAGGAATGGCTGGGCTATGCCGGCCTCTTCGCGCTCGCGATGGGCCTGTCGCTCCCCGCCTTCGCGGTGATCCCCTTCCTCAACTACCGACTCGACCAGCGCCACGAATCCCCCGCATGAACGCCAACGAATCCGCGATCGCCGTCGCCGACGCCCGGCATGCCCGGCTCGCCCGCGGCTGGAACACCTGGGACACGCACAGCGTGCTGCGGCATGTCCTGCTGCCGGAGGGCCTGGCCGTGAGCCTCGGCTTCGCCGCGCTCGACAAGCTGGTCTGGCTCAACGAGGCCCAGTTCGGGCGCCGCGAGCTCGGCCGGACGGCCGGCACGCAGTTGACCAGCACGGACCGCTCGCTCCCGATCGGCGACGTCGTCGAGGTGCTCCCGGGCGTGCGCTCCTACGGGGGCGGCTACACCGAGCTGGAGGTGAACCTGCGCGGCGCCCGGTTCACGGTGGCCACGGCGGCGGACGGCGACGACTGGGTCGCGGTGGTCACGCCGCGGCAGTCGGACCCCTGGCCCCGCTTCCTCACCGTCCACGTCGGCTTCGTCTGGAACCGGCCGGGCCACGCCGTCCGGCGCGACGACGGCGCGATCGACGCGCGGCTCGACGGCCGCACGCTGGCGATCCACGTGGCGGGCGAGCCGGTCGACGAGCCGAACCTCCCCGTGCTGTCGCCGTCCCTCGCCGTCCGCCTCGATCGCCCGGTCGTCGTCGCGGCGGGCCGGCGCGTCGCGCTCGACGAGGCGCAGGCGCGGCTGGCGGCGGCACGCGCGCGGGTCGAGGCGCAGCACGCCGCCTACGGCGCGCGCCACGAGGGCCACGCGGCGATGCAGGCCAGCCTGGCGTGGAACCTCATCTACGAACCGAAGCACCGCCGCGTGCTCTGCACCGTGGCGCGGGACTGGAACTGCCTGCGCGGGGGCTATGCCGTGTTCTGCTGGGACAGCTTCTTCGCGGCCTGGATGATCGCGCTGGACGAGCCCGCCATCGGCTATGCCTGCCTGCTGGAGACGTTCCGCGAGCTGGTCGACGGCGCGTTCGTCTCGAATGTCGTGCAGGGCACGGGCCGCGCGGCGCTGGACCGGTCGCAGCCGCCCGTCGCCGGCCTGTGCCTGCTCGGGATGCATCGCCGGGAACCCGATCGCGAGGCCCTGCTCGCCGCCTGGCCCGCGCTGCTCGCCTGGAACCGGTGGTGGGACCGGGCGCGCCGGAACGCCGCCGGGTCGCTCTCGCTCGGTTCGACTCCGTTTGCGCCGCGGATCGGCGATCCCGCCGAATTCGTCCAGCCGAACACCGCCGCCGGCGCCGCCCTGGAGTCCGGCCTCGACAACGCCCCGATGTACGACCGCGCGCCGTTCGATCCCGCGACGCACCTGATGCAGACGGAGGATGTCGGGCTCAACGCGCTCTACGTGACCGACTGCCGGGCGCTGGCGGAGCTCGCCCTGGTCCTGGACCGCCCCGGCGAGGCGGCCGAGCTGCACGGGCGGGCCGCGCACTACGAGCGCCGGGTCCGGTCGTTGTGGTCGGAGGCCGACGGCATCTTCCTCAACCGGCGCCTCGACGACGGCGCCTGGATTCCGCGCCATTCGCCGACCTCCTTCTACCCGCTGCTGGCCGGCGCCGCGTCGCCGGCGCAGGCCGAGGAGCTGGTCCGGCGCCACCTCCTGAATCCGGCGGAGTATGCCGGCACGTGGATGATCCCGGCGGCGCCGCGCAACGATCCCGCCTTCGCCGAGCAGCTCTACATGCGCGGCCGGATCTGGCCGCCGCTCAACTTTCTCGTCTACCTCGGGCTCCGGCGCTACGGGTTCGAGGACGCGCGCCGGATGCTCGCCGAGAAATCGCACGAACTCCTCGTGCGCAACTGGCGCTCGCACCGGGCCGTGCCGGAAAACGCCTCCGCGCTCGACGGCGTCGGCGGCCGCGGGGCCCACACGCACCCGCTGCTGACGTGGGGCGGTCTCCTCGCGTTCTGCGCGCTCCTCGAGGACGGCAGGGTGGCGCCGCCGCTCCCGCCGGTCCCCGCGCCGGCGTGAGCTCCGCGCGGTCCAGGCCCGCCGCGCTGCTGGTCTCCCCGGGTGACCGGTGGCGCCGCCGGCGGTCTCCGGGCGTGGTTCCCTCCGGACACCGGAATGTTGGCCTTGGGTACCGCGCGCCGCGCGCTTCGCTTCCCGGCGTTGCCCGCGCCCGGCTACGCGCCGTCCGGTCCCCACAGCCCTAAACCAACCCGAGAGAGCCATGCATCGTCCGTCCTTCCCCTTCCCGTCCCCGCCCCGGCATCCCGGGGTCCCGTCGTCCGGCGCCGCCCGGCGGGTTTCGCACCGCCGGATCGCCGCCGGCTTCCTCGCCACGGCGCTCGGCCTCGCCGCGCCGGCCCGGGCCGCGTCGACGCCCGAACCGGCCGGGGTCGTCGAACTCAGCCCCTTCACCGTCGAGGCCACGTCCGACACGAGCTACGGCGCGATCAACTCCAACTCGATCACCAGCTTCAACGCCGAGCTGGAGAAGCTGCCCATCTCCGCCGACGTCCTCAACCGCACGTTCATGGACGACACCGACAGCACCACCCTCGAGGAGATGCTGCGCGACTACTCGGCGGGCGCCGGCACCGGCTCCGCGGCCGGCGACGTCGGCGGCATCCCCGTCAACCAGCCGATGGACCGCGGCGGCGGCGACAGCGTGTCGGCCGGCGTGCAGTTGCGCGGACTCGGCGCCGCCGTCGTCAAGCAGGACAGCTTCATGCTGCCGTCGCCGGCGGGCACCGGCCTCAACAGCAATTTCGGCGTCGATCGCGTCGAGGTGATCAACGGCCCGCAGGCGCTGCTCTACGGCAACGGCGGCGGCGGCGGCGTGGTCAACATCATCTCGCGCCCGGCGCGGTTCGGCCGCGGCCCGCAGACCACCCTGAAGTACCAGGTGGACCAATACGGCCACAAGCTCGGCCAGTTCGACTACAGCGCGAGCCATGGCGGCGCGGCCATCACGCTCTCGCTCCTCGATCAGGAGCTCGGCGACAACCGCCAGTACATCGGCGGCCCCCTGCGGGGCATCTACGGCCAGCTCGCGATCAAGGCGCCGCACCACACCGTCATCCGCCTCACCGGCAAGGAGACGAAGTTCAACCGCACGAACCCGCAGAACATGGTGTTCAGCGCCGGCAGCACGGCCGTCGACGGCCGCCACAGCCAGAACGTCCGGTATCTCCTCGCGACCAACCAGATGGCCCGGAGCGCGACCGGCCCCACCACCTCCGGCGTGATCGGCAACGGCTACATCAACTGGGGCAACGTCGACTCGTACGGCGACAGCCACGAGTACACCACCGCGCGGCTCGGCGAATTGTCCGTCGAGACCAACTGGCGGCCCTGGCTCTCCACCCAGCTCGCCGTCGGCTATCAGGACAAGGACAGCATGATTGGCGTCGGCAGCGGGTTCACCTTTTACGCGCCGAACCACAAGTCGAACCCCGTCCCGGGACAGTGGACGGCGGCCACGAGCGGCTCGGCGGGTCCGTCCTGGGCCAATCAGCCCTCGAAGTCCGAATCGTACCGGTTCTCCGTGCTGATGACGCACGGCCTCTTCCATGGCCTCGGGCGCGCGCAGACGATCGTCGGCGGCGAGTACACCCGGGCCACCTACGCGAACGAGAACAACGCCTGGTACGAGGCCGACGATCATTTCAACGTGATCCACGACTCGACCGGCCAGCGCATCCAGTTCGACGTGCCCAACCCCTACTGGAACGTCAGCCAGGGCCCGGTGCAGTACCCGTTCGTTCCGCCCGGCACGCCCCGCATCACCGTCAACGGCGTGAACTACGTCAGCCAGATCATGAACCAGACGGACCCGGCGCTCATCACGCCGCAGAATCCCCAGGGCGTCACCGGCACCGACCTCTTCATCCACAGCCGCGCGATCAGCAAGGGCGCCTTCATCGTCAACTACACCCAGTGGGACCAGGGACGCCTCGCCACGCTCGCCGGCCTGCGCTGGGTGTCGGCGGACAACCGGCAGTTCGCGTCGACCGCGATTCCCGCGATCGTCGCCACCGGCGACAACCTCAGCTACTCCGTCGGCGCGAACTACGCCGTCCGCCCGTGGCTCCGGCCCTACGTCACGATTTCGGATACCTACAACCTGCCGGGGGTGCTGCTCACGGTCCCGGCCGACCCGTACGGCAACCCCGCGCCGATCTCGCACTCCGTCGGCGAGGAGGCGGGCGTCAAGGTCAGTTCGCCCGGCGGCCGGCTGTCCGGCTCCATCGCCTTCTTCGCCGTCCAGTCGAAGGACGAGCCGTACAGCATTCCCTCGCAGTTGCGCGACAGCATCAATCCGGCGGGCCTGAACGGCCGGTACCGCGGCGCCACCGGCATCGTGATCAAGGTCAACCGGCGGTCGCAGGGCATGCAGGCGGCGATCACCGCGGCGCCGGTCAACGGCTGGCGGATGCGGCTCTCCGCCGCCGTCGTCCAGGGCACGATCGGCAACGACACCAGCTACAAGCCGCTCTATAACGACCAGTTCTATGCCAATGCCGCGGGGCAGGTGACCTACGCCAACGGCACCGTCGTCTACGTGCGGCCGACCGCCCTCTCGACGCCGGGCACGGCCGCCAACGGCGGCTACATCCCGCTCACCATCGCGAAGCTCAGCGATCCCAAGGACCCGTACTACGCCAACCCCAATCCCATCACCGGCCTGATCGGGTCGTCCACCGCCCGCAACGTGCTCAACTACACCAAGAGCCCCAACGGCCCGATCAAGACCGGCGTCGCGGGCCTGCCGATCTCGGATCTCCAGCTCACCGGCATCACTCCGCCGGACGAAATCGTGACCTCGCGCTCCGGCGATCACACGACCGGGTACCCGGAGATGAGCCTGAACTTCACCAACGTGTACGTCGTGCCGGCCGGCGGGCTGAAGGGGCTGAAGATCGGCGGCACGGCGAGTTTCGCCTGGCGCCTGGCCGACTACTATTACTACCCCAGCGGCTACCGCGCCACGGCGACGCGCACGCTGCTCTACCGCCCCACCAAGGTGCTGTTCAACGGCATCCTCGGCTACGAGCGCCGCTTCCGGAACATCACCTGGTCGGTGCAGTTGAACATCGCGAACATGTTCAACAGCTACAGCGTGTTCATCCGGCCGAACAGCATCAGCGGTTACGCGGGCATCGACCAGGCGATCTGGACCACCCAGCCGCGCTGTTACACCCTCACGACTACGTTCCGGTTCTGACCGCGGCCGGCGGGGGGCGGCCGACCGAGCCGCCCTTCACGAAGTCGGGCACGATCCGGATGTCGAACCGGCGCGGGGTCTCCCGGCCAAGCACGCGCTTGATCGCCTGGTTGATCGCCGCCGCGAACTTCGCCGGGGGGATCGCGTACCGCGTCGGCACCGGCTGGAGGTGCGAGAGGAACGGCTCCTCGTCCCGCGAGATGAGCGAGATGTCCTGCGGCACCCGCAGCCGCCCCTGGGCAAAATGACTCAGCACCGTCAGGTAGGAGAACGAGTTCGACAGCAGGTAGCCGGTCGGCGGCGACGCCAGCGCCTGCTGGCGCCGCAGTTCGTTGATGATCGCCGTCGGCCCCTTCGCCGGCCGGCAGATCAGCGGCGGCTCCGCGTCCGGGTGCGTGGCCAGTCCCTCCCGGAAACCCTGCTCGCTGTTGTCGTCCCCGCCGTGCCCCGCGCGCTCGAGGAAGAGCGCGACGCGCCGGTGGCCCTGCCGCAGGAACGTCGTCGCGGCGTGCCGGCACAGGGCGCGGTGGTCGATGTCGACGCTCGGCAGGTCGATCCCCGCGTGCGCCGAGCCCGCGATCAGGCAGTGCTCGCCGGACTGCTCGAACCAGTGCTGCAGCACGCGGTGCGAGCGCGCGAGGATCCAGCACCGCGCGGGATGCGTGCCGATCAGCCGCCGCAGCGACCGGCCGGCATGCGCGCCGAAGTACTTCCAGCCCGCGACGATCTCGAGCTGCATCCCCGCCTCGTGCAGCAGCGCCATCAGGTGGTTGACCCACAGCACGGTGAACGGCCGCGCCGACTCGATCGGCTCGGGCAGCAGCAGCGCGACGGTGTGGACCGGCTCCGCCAGCGGCGCCGCGCCCGCCGGGACGATCGCCGAGGCGCGGTTCCGCTCGGTGCGGATCAGCCCCTCGGCGCGCAGCACGGCGAGCGCCTTGCGCACCGTCTTGCGGCTGACGCTCAGCCGCTCCGCCAGCGCGCGCTCCCCCGGCAGCAGGTGCTGCCAGTCGCCCCGCTGCAGCTCTTCGCGGAGACGGCTGGCGACCTGGGCGGCGATGGACTGGTACGAGGGGAGCATGGGGGATGCCGCGCACTCTGGCCGGCGGCGGCCGGGAAGCCGACCCCGCATAGCCGGTTTCCCGAGGAGACCACAAGGTCAAAGTTGTTCCGCCTCCGGCCCCGCGGCTTCATCCGGCCTCGATCCGCCATGATCTGCGACCACCTCGACGCGCGCGCGCGTTACGCCGGGCTCGGCGACCGCTTTGCCGCGGCCTTCCGGTACCTTCAATCCGCCTGCCGCGGCGACTACGCGCTGGGCCGGACCGACCTCGTGCCGGGGGAGGTCTGGGCCTCGGTCGTCCGGAAGGCCGGCCGTCCGCCGGAGTCGGCCGGCTTCGAATTTCACGCGCAGTTCGCCGACGTGCATCTCTGCCTCGCCGGCCGCGAGCGGCTGGGCTGGCGCGAGCAGTCCGCCGGTCTCGCCGTGCGGCGGGCGTTCGACGCCCCGGCCGATTACGGCACGTACGACGGCACGCCGGACCAGTTCCTCCCGCTCGCCGGCGGCCGGTTCGCCATCTTCTTTCCCGGCGAGCTCCACGCCCCGCTCATCGCGGACGGCGAACTCACCAAGGTCTGCGTGAAAGTCCGCTGCGACGCCCCATGAACACCGATCTCCTTCCCAACCGGGCGCTCGCCCGGATTCGCGCCGGCGGCGTCGTGCGCGCCTACGTCTGCGGCAACTTCGCCTCGCCGCGCCATGTCGACTTCGTCGGCCGCTCCGGGCTGTTCGACGCCGTCTGGTTCGACCTGGAGCATTTCGACATCCCGACGCAGGAGCTCGCGACCCTCTGCCTCGTGGCCAAGGCGCATCCGCTGACCACGATCGCGCGGCTGAAGGCGATGGATTACCAGGTCGTCATGCGCACGCTCGAGACCGGCGTGGGCGGGCTGATGTGCTCCATGGTGGCGAACGCCGCCGAGGCCCGGCAGATCGTGGCGTGGGCCAAGTTCAACAACCCGCAGCCGGTGCCGGGCGAGGTGACCGGCGACCGGGGCTGGAATGGCGGCAACATCGACAGCCGGTACGCGGCGCATGCCGCGATCGACTACATGCGCCACCAGAACACCCAGACGATGATCCTGTGCCAGATCGAGAACGAGCGCGCGCTGGGCGAGGCGGCGGCCATCGCCGCCGTCCCCGGCGTCGACGGGCTGTTCTTCGGGCCGGGCGACTATTCGGTCAGCGTCGGGCTCTCCGGCCAGATCGGCCACGCCACGGTGCAGGCCGCGCTCGAGCGCGTGGCGGATGCCGCGCGCCGCGCCGGCAAGTTCTGGGGCACCGTCGCCGTGGGGCCGGAGCTCTACCGCCGCGCGGTGCAGCTCGGCGCGCAGTTCCTCTGCCCGGGCGGCGACGTCAAGGTGATGACCCTGGGCCTGCGCGAGCTGGCGAAGACCTGGGCGGGCGGGGAAACCCCGCCGCCTCCCGGGCCGCGCGCCTCCTGATCCGCCCCCGTGCTCATGACCGAACTGAAGTCGGATCTCGCGATCATCGGCGGCGGCGTCGGGGGCATCGCGGCGGCGCTGGCCGCGGCGGCCGCCGGCCGCCGCGTCGTGCTCACGGAGGAGTATGCCTGGCTGGGCGGCCAGTTCACCTCGCAGGCGGTGCCGCCCGACGAACACGGGTGGATCGAGCGTTTCGGCTGCACGGCCACCTACCGCCGGTTTCGGGAGGGCGTCCGCGCCTACTACCGCGCCCATTATCCGCTCCTGCCCGGGCCGGCGGCGGACCCGCGGCTCAATCCCGGCAATGGCTGGGTTTCCCCCCTCTGCCATGAGCCGCGCGTCGCCCTGGCCGTGCTGGAGGCGATGCTCGCCCCGCAGGTCGCCGCCGGCCGCATCCTGGTCCTGCGGCGCCACCGGCCGGTCGGCGTGTCGCTCGCCGGCCCCGACCGCATCGCCGCGGTGGCGGTGCGCGACCGGGCGACCGGGGAGGAGACTACCCTGCGTGCGCCCTATTTCCTGGATGCGACCGAGAACGGCGACCTCCTGCCGCTCGCCGGCGTCGAGCACGTCACCGGCGCGGAGGCGCGGTCCGACACCGGCGAGCCCTCGGCGCCGGTCGTGGCCGCTCCGCGCAACGTGCAGGCGTTCTCCGTCTGTTTCGTGCTCGAGGAACTCGCGGGCGAGAACCACGTGATCCCGCCGCCTGCGACCTACGACGTCTGGCGGCGCTACGTTCCCCGGCTGTCGCCGCCGTGGCCGGGGCCGCTGCTCGGCTGGGCGGGGCTCAATCCCCGCACCATGGCGCCGATGTCGTACCGGTTCGACCCGCATCGCGAGGAACCCGGGCTGTTCTCCGGGCTCTGGGCGTTCCGGCGGATCATCGACCGCGGGCAGTTCGCCCCGGGGTTCTTCCGCAGCGACCTCTGCCTGGTGAACTGGCCGATGATCGATTACCTCGAGGGCGACCTCCTCGGCGGCTCCGAGGCGGATCGCGCCCGGCACGTCGCGGCGGCTCGCGAGCTCAGCCGCTCCATGGTGCACTGGCTCCAGACCGAGGCGCCGCGGCCCGACGGCGGCACCGGCTGGCCGGGCCTGCGCCTCCGGGGCGACCTCCTCGGGACGCGCGACGGGCTCGCCCTCGCGCCGTACATTCGCGAGGCCCGACGGATCCGGGCGGTCACGACGATCCGGGAGCAGGATGTCTCCGCCCGCCACCGGCCGGGCGACACGCTCGCGGAGCGCTACGCCGACTCGGTCGGCATCGGCTATTATCGGATCGACCTGCATCCGACGACGGGAGGCGACAACTACGTCGACGTGCCGTCGCTGCCGTTCCGGATTCCGCTCGGCGCGCTCGTGCCGGTGCGGGTTGCGAACCTGCTCCCGGCGGCCAAGAACATCGGCACCACGCACCTCACGAACGGCTGTTACCGGCTGCATCCGGTGGAGTGGAACATCGGCGAGGCGGCCGGGCTGCTCGCGGTGCACTGTCTCGACCATGACCTCACCCCGCGGGACGTGCAGGCGGCGCCCGGCCGGGTGCGGGAGTTCCAGCGCCGACTGGAGGCGCACGGCGTCGAACTCGCCTGGCCCGAGGGCCTGAACCTCGACGACGGCGATCCCCACGCGCACGCCCGCCGCTGACCCGCCGCCCCGCGGCCGACGGCGGCGAGGCAATCCGCCGTTCGGGTGCGCCGTGGTCGCGCTCCCGTCAGATCGCAGACCTCGCGTGTCCGCCCCGCGTGCGGGTTCGACGTGGAATCCCGACCACCTGCGTCGGCCACCTTTCGCTGCGCATTCGATTCCCGACGTTGGGTCGTTCGCTCGCGGCCTTCGCGGAGACGTCAGAGCGGATTGCGCGGCCGTGATCGCAGCCGGCGCGCGGTGACGTTGTGGCGCCACGGAAGAGTCTTGGGTGAATAGGCAATATAAGTAATGGAAATTAAATAATGTCGCCTACGAGGGAGGAGGAGGTATCGCCACATTCTTGCCGCTTTTCTACGTTGACTAAAATAAATGTGTTTTACCAACGTGCGGCGCTTTCACCAATCCCCCACCGACAATGAACAAGCCAGATGGATTGATCAGCGAGTCGCGTTCTCCCGTTGCCCGCCGGCGCCGGCAATCGGGTTTTACCATGTTCGAGGTTCTCCTCGTCGTGGTGGCCCTCGGGCTGCTGGCGGCGCTCGTCATTCCGACCGTCGACCGGTTTTTCGACGCGACCAACGACACCGCGAAGACGCACAACGCACAGGTTTTGACGCAGTACGCCGAAACCCTGTTCAACGCCGGCTACGACACCTCCGCGTGGACCGACGCCTCCGCGGCCATCAATGCCCTCACCGCCGGCATCACCCTTCCGGCCACCGTCCCCGGGGGGCAGACCGTCGAGGTGAAGCTGAAGCAGACCGTGAACCCGGCGGCCTACAACTTCACGCCCGGCGTGGCCACGGCCGGCTCCGCCAAGCCGCCGTCATTCGCGCCCATCCTCGGCGTCCGCAACGTCCGTCCCTGAGCCATGCGCGGGCCTCGGCGCACGGGCGGGTTCACCCTGCTCGAACTCGTCATCGCGGTCATGCTCATCGGCCTCCTCACCTCGATGGTGGTGGGCGGTTTCGCCAACGTGATCCCGGCCGGTCGCGAGACGGCGGCGGTGAACAAGGCGCGGATTATCAACGCGGCGCGGGTCACGTACGGCCTCACCGTGCCGGATGCCGCCACGGAGTGGGCCAACGCGCTGACGGACGCCGACCGTGCCGCCCTGCTCGTCAATGCCGGCGCGTTGAGCGGCGCCGCGGCCGACTGGCTCAGCGCGAGCGGCGGATACACTCTCGCGCTCCCGGGCGGGCTGCGCACGAAGACCGTGCTGCGCGACCGCGCCGGCACGCCGCTGAACTATCCCGACTGAGCATGACGCCAACGCCGCACCCGCCACGCGGTTTCCTGCTCTCCGAGATCATCGTCGTCCTGGTGCTCTCGGGGATCGTCATTGGCGCGCTTCTCGCCGGGCTCGTGGCGCTGGTCCGCGGGATGCAGCCGCAGACAGTCACGCTGCACGGCGAAACCCTGGCCATCGCGCCGACCTTCGGCGCCTTCACCTCCGCGGTGAGGCTGCACCAGGCGTTCACGGATCGCGCCTCCGCCGCCCGGGCCATCTATGTCTTCGGCGGACGTCACCTTTCGATTCCCCCCGGATCACCCGCGGCGCTCGTCCAACCGCTGCGGATCTCGGCGCTGCCGGCGATCGACACCCCCGCGCTGGACCTGCCGATGTCGGCCGCCTCCTTTTACGAACGCTACCACGATTCCCTGGGCGAACAGGATGCCGCGTGCTCGCCGGACGACTTTTCGATCGTGGTCGTCGGACCGGCGGCGGCGGGTCTGGCCGTCACCTGCCTTGTCCAGTCGCGCCGCACCGACGCGGCCGTCACGGACGGCGCCGAGACGAGGACGTACGCGGTTCGCGACGTCCGCCTCTGGGACCTCGACCAGGGGATGTTTCGCTATGCCTTTGCCGAGCCGATCGTCCGCGCCCCCGGTGCGTTCACGGGCGCGGTCCACACCTGGTATCGTCACGACCTCGCCGGGACGGCGGAGGAAGGACCCGGGTGCGTCATCTTCCCCGACCCCTGGCTGTACGCCGGCGCGCGGGGGCGTTCCGCGGACGTGCCGCCGTTCTCGCGGTTCAGCTACTTCCTGCCGGTGTCGCGATGAACCGGAACCGTGATCGATCGCGGCGAGCGCCGCCGCAACGGGCGTACGTGCTCGTCCTCATGGTCCTGATCCTGGTGTTTGTCGGCGTGGTCGCCGCGATGCAGGTGCTGATCCTGACGAGCGTCGGGACGACCTCCCGGGCGTTCGACTCCTACCGCCAAGGGGTGGCTGAGCAGATCCGGCTCGAGCGGGTGGTGACCGAGGCGGTGATGGACCAACGGCAGATCAGCGCGGCGGAGCCCACGTCGACGCTGTCCTCCGCGGTGGCCGACCGGCTCGCGCAATTGACGGCTGAATCCGGCGCGGTCGTTCCGACGTTGATTCCAGGCCAACTTCCCTCGGTTAACGTCTTTCCGGCGGTCACCGGGACCGCCGATCCGCTGACGATCACGCCAACGGACTTGGCTGCGTACCTCAGCCCCGAGCTTTCGGTTCTACTCGGGCCGCGGGTGGCGGCGTATCCGGAGGCGGTGTTTGAATTTGCGAGTCGGCGAACCGTCCTCGATGCCACGCGAACCTACCGCACCCAGGTTCGCGCCCGGATGATTGCGGTGCCGCTCACCCGGTTTGCGATCATGGCCTACGATTTGCCCGCTGAACTCGCAGCAACGACAGCGGTGGTTGGCTCGGGACCGGTACTCACTTCTCCGGCAGGATTGGTGCCGTCCCGAGATGCCGCGTTTATCGGCGATCTTCGGTCGCAGGACGGCACTCTGCCATATCATTACCGAAGGAGGGCGGCCCTCGCCTGCGCTTACCAATACGTGTTCTCGCAGAAGTTCGTGGATCTCGTCGCCGAGTATGCCGGCATCACTCATTTTTGCGACCTTGGTGCGGCCGCTGGCACAGCGGTGCTCGAAGGGATGACCCGCTCGGGCGGATTGGCCAATTGGGACCTCAGCCGGGCCGGCGGCGGATCATTTGGAGGCGTCACCATGATCCGTGATGCCTCCGTCGTGTTCACAGAGGCTCCGGGAAGCAGTCTGCGACTATCTGATTCGGACCCAGGTGCCGGAGCGTTTCCGATCATCATTCTGTTACTCGGGCCGTCGGACACGGCAAAGGGTCCGCTGAATCTGAGCCTCGGTTCAATCACACGCCCCGTAGTGATTATCGGCTACAACGTCCGGATGGCGGTTGATTCGGGCGCGATCATCAACGGCGCGCTCTTTCTGGATCCAGCGAGTTCGTTGACCGCCTCCGGACCAGTCCGCGTCGGCCACCTCTCGTATTGGGCCGGGAGCACAAATGTGATTCCGACGGGGCTTGCGTGCGGAGATATGCCGTCGCAGGCCGAAGCACTTGCGCCGCGGGTCATGTACGTTGCCACGATCGCGACTCGGCTATGAGAACGGCACGATATCGGGGTTTCACGCTGGTTGAGCTCATCATCGGGATCGTCTTTGTCGGCGTGGCGCTGGCGCCCTTCCTGGTCTTCGTGGCGCGAATCCACGACTTGAACAGTGCGATGGGGGAGCAAGCCCGGATTGAGGCGTGGAGATCTTTCACCGACCAGGTGCTGGCGGCGGGCATCGATCCGAGTCGCGCACCAGCGTTGAGCAGCCTGGCGAATCCAGGTGTTCCTGCCGTCGGGTCCGCGGTGGTTATGGCCCTTTCTGTCCCCGACATCCCGGGTATAGCCCAACTCCAGCCTCTGCGCAGCACGGTCGAATCCGTCGCGGAATCCCGGTCCGTCGGTGCTGGATTCCAGCTCGGGACAGGCGTTGCGATCACTGCCCGAACGACACCCACATCACCCCTGGTCCCAATCGTTATGCCGGCGCCGGTGATAACTCCGCCGGATGGATCGCTGATCGATGTCGCGACACTGGTCGCCACTGACGACGGCTCGCCGTACGGAACTGTGGTCCGGGCAGACGGCGCCACCGGTACGAGGGTGATCCTGGCTTTCAATCACCCCACTGCGAGCGTATCAGGGGCTCCGGTCGCCACTCGCACGATCACGGCGGTCGATTTGGCGAATAAGGTCGATGGGGCTGCGTGGTCCGAATTTCCGGGTGATACTTCGCTTGGCACGTCCGTTGTGCTGGCCGATGGCCGGACGCGTTGGCTGGTCAGGCGGACGGACGGACGCCAGCAGATCTACGAACCGAGCTTGCCGGTCGCATTCAGCTACACGATCGGATTGGGATCTCCGGTGCTTGTTTCAGGTGCGGTTGAGCATTCCACAGGTGCCTCGCTCGTCTTCGATTATTCGACCTACGAGGATGTGCAGGCGGGGCGCCTCGCGCTACGAATCGATTTTCCTTCGACGGCGAAAGCCGCGTTCGGGGTGGCATGGAAAGACCTTCCGATTGGTTTCAACTGGACCTTCCACGATGCGCCCGGACCGTTCAGTGGAGACGTCGCGTCGTTTTTCCAGCCCGACGCGCTGACAGTATGGGCCGACACCGTGTCGGTGGTTGCCACACCGGTCGTGCCGCCAGGGGCGTCGATCGGTTCTGGCAACTGGACCCTGATCCGCAAAAAGACTGAGCTCGGGATGCCATTATTGGCCGATGCCGCGGACATCGCAGGTTTCTTTCCGCCGGGAGCCATTACGTTCAATGCACCTGTTGGGCCGGAAGGCGTTCCCATCGGCCGGCTCTCTTTTGATTCGGGGGCGTACGTCAGTACGGGCCCAACGATATCGATTCCGGTGATTCCGTGAGGACAGGACGATGACCGCGTTTCCAATTCTCGACCTCCTCGAGCAAGCGACGGCCCAACCAGGCACGACCGACGCCACGATCAAGTCGACGGGAACCGTTGCGGTGTGCCGCAATGCTTCGGTTTCAGTGACCAACATTCCGGCACTGGCTGAGAGCTGGAGCGAAACCGTGGCAGCACTACTGCCCCAGCGGCCGGGCGATGTGCGCCAAGGCTACACGACGATTGTCAAAGACGCGAACGCACGAAGGTATCGGATGACGATCTCCGCCAATCGACAGGGTGAGGCGATTTCGGTGCGCCCGCTCCCCAAGTCGATTCGTTCCCCCGAGGAGCTTCGCCTTCCCGATGGGCTGAAGGAATACTTCACCCGCTTGCAGGGTGGCCTGTTTCTGGTGGGAGGGGTGACCGGATCGGGCAAGACCTGGACCCTCGCATCCTTGATGAAGGCCCGGGCTGCGGACGCGGGTGGCAAGTTCATCACGATCGAGTCTCCCATCGAGTTCGAATACGAGGACACGACGACCGCCGTTTTTCATCAACGCGAGGTGGGCGTCCAGGCGGTAAGCTACTCCGCGGCACTGGAAGACGCTCTCCAGGAAAAGCCGAATGTTCTGATGGTGCAGGAAATCCGGCGCCGTGAGGAAGCCGAGACGGTTCTCGCCGCCGCATTGAGTGGTCACGTCGTTGCCGCCTCAATTCACGCCTACACAGCGTCGACCGCCCCCCAGCGATTTCTTGGAATTGTGAGTCCGAATCTGGAGGACTTCGGTGCGAGAGATGCACTTGCCTCCTGCCTCGAAGCGGTGGTGTTGCAGCGCCTGATTCCCGGATTCGAGGGACTGGTGCCGATCTTCGAGGTGCTCTACTTTCGCAACGACCGCGGCGAACGGCTTGCTTCGTTGGAGCGACTCGTTCGGCAGGGAAACTGGGTGGGCCTGCGGCAGGAGATGGAAGTGTCCAAGCGATTTGGGATGCTTCAGTGGGAGGATAGTCTGGCACAACGCCGGCGGGAGGGGCTCGTCCCCCTGTGATCCGAAAGGCGCCTATAATTATGAGTCAGATTCCGAGTATATTGCGGAGCACTCCGGTCGGGGAGCTATTCACCGGCACCGCCTTTCAGGCGCACCCGACCGATATCACCGCTCCACTCGGTACCCGATTCGCGGGTCAGACGATTCTTGCCGTCCATGTGGCAATGGAGCGCGCGGCCACGGTGAGGGTCACGTTCGACGCCGTGGGTGAACCGCAACTGGGAGGAATCCGCAATATTCGCCAGCGCAACGGCGCCGAATTCTCCGAGGTGCTCCGGTTCGAAGCGTCTGCCGTCAACGCACGCTGGGTGGTGATCATCGTGGCAAGCGGATGGCAGGCGGTCATCGGCCAGCGTGCCGCCCGGGCGGATCCAACCGAGCCCGCGACCCCCTTTGCCCGACACCGTCTCATGTTCGACACTCCGGAGCTCGTCGTTCCCAAGGCACAAGTCGATCGGGTGTACACCGCAATCGATCACCCGCTGCTCGACAAATCGATCGTGTTTTCACTTCGCAGACATGATCTGGAAGAGCTGCTTCTCAGCGTTCGGAAGACCGGACTCGGCGTTGCCGGCGTCAAAATCGCCGTTGCCTCCCAACTCGAGTACTGGCTCGGGACTCAGGGTGAGGCCGGCTTGAAGCGGGATCTGCTGTTGAGCGACGGACTCAGCGCATTGCTCTTGAATCTGGAGCACGGCGACTTCGTTCCGCCCCCGGGAGCGGTCGAACCAGACCAGCCGCGCCAGGCGGTCCAGCGTCCCGGGGCGGTTGAGGAGGACGCGGCGCGGTTCATTGCGGCGAACTCCGGGCGGTCCGTGACGTTCATTGGGCCCGATGAACTTTGCCTCGCCGTCAAGAAGCAGGCCAGCGAAGCCGAAATCGTCCGGCCCGCTGGTACCGATGCGCACGATGTCCAGCGGGTGACGCTTTCTCCGCGCGTGGGACATGATCTGACGTTCGACGCGAAGGAGGTCCGGCCCGCCGTTTCACGATCCTGGCGCCGCGTGGTCTGGGCCTATGCGGCAACGGCGGCCGTGCTCGTCGTGGTCGCGGTGGCAAACGGCGTGTATGCCATTCGCACCGGGCTCCGCTCCTATCAACTCGAGCGCGAGATGGCGAAATTCCGGGACAGTGCCCTGGCCGACTCGGCGCGAACCGCGAAATTGGGGTCTGATTTTGTGGATTCGGGAGAGGTCCGTTCGTGGGTCGCCGCCAACTATCACGCGCAGGAGTTCTGCTATCAGCTGCTGAAAGAAATTCCGTCGAATGCAGCGCTCGACAAACTCCTGGTCGAGGCGCGCGACGGACAAATCACGCTGACTTTTGTCGTCCTGGGTGACCAGGAGACCCAGTTGGGAACGCACCGGGCGATCGAACGCGCCATCAATCATCTCAAGTACAAGATTGGCGGGGAGGAGATGCCGGTCGGGGCGCCCTCTCCGGCCCGTGGCGTGCAGTACCGGATGCACATTATCATCCCCGATGCAGGGGACGCCGCAGCAACATGAACAAATACTACGCGCGCACAATCCTGGGCATGGCGGTTGTTTTCGGAAGTCTCGCCATCGCAGCGGTCCTTGCCAATTCGGCTGCCGCCGAGGCGCGCGCACGGTACGCGGACCTGCTTTCCTCCGCGCGTCGTGCTGAAATGGAAGCACATGACGAGCGTAACCGGTTTGAACAGGTCGAACTGGCAATGGCTCCGGTTCGTCAGTTTGCCGAGCAATGGAGCGAGTTCGCGCGGCTGCCGGAGAAGGACGCAGCAGAGCGGATTCGTTCGGATATTGAAGCGATCGCGCAACGCCAACTCGCCCTGGTGACCGACAATGCAATCACGCCCCAGCCCGACCGCTACGGATTTCAGGCCACGACACTGCGCGTCCAGCGCGTGACACTTCGCGCGAGCGGAAAAGATCTGGCATCGCTGCTGGCATGGCTCGGGAGACTGGAGGAAAAGTATCCTGCTGCACTGATCGAACTCGCCGAATTCTCATCGAATATAGGCGGCAATACCGGGCTCACCATTCGGCTGGTTCAACCACTGCGAATAAACTCCGCGCACCGCGCTCCCGCTCCCGCGGTGCGAACGGTCCTGGACTCAATTGCTTCGACAAGATGGGAGCACTATTTGCCGGAGCGGGTGAAAAGAGCGGTGGCGGTCGGGTTTCAGCGGAATCCACTGCAACCGGCGGTCACCGGTGAACAGCAAGCCATGTCCCTCGTCCGTGATGAGGCGGACGAGATCCATCCTCGAATCCGCTCCGCGCTCGATGGCCGGGTGCGGACGGTCATCCGCGGGGCGACATCCATCGTCGTGATCGACGGACGCGTATTCCGCGTCGGGGACGAGTTGGTTCTCGGTTCGGGGCGAGAACGCCCGATTCCGGCGGCGGTTACGAAGCTGAAGGAAATCGGGGATGACCGGCTCGTATTCAGCGTCGCAGGTGGAACGCTGGAGCGACCGGTGCAATGCAGCGTGGAGTACCTGCTTCCGGCGTTCTTGAACCGGCGATGAACGCGACGAACGTGCTGGTGCCGCTGAACCCGTCCCCGCCGTCCGGTCACGACGAGCCGGCAAGCGGCGCCGACACGCTGGTCTCCGTCGCTCGGGATGCTCAAAGCGCCTTTGCTGATCGAGGGATCTATCCGGTATCTCTCACGAGTGCCTCGGTGTACGATGCGGCGATCGCGCGCCTTGTTCAGTGGCTCGACCTGATCGGGACGCGTTTCGATCCGGCAGCCAATCCGTGGCTGCCGGTTGGTTGTGTCGGTCCGCTTCTGGTGCTGGGACACTGGGATGTATTGACCCCACCTCCTCTGCCGTTCGGCTGGTTCCAGCCGGTCCTGTTGGAGAAAGAGGACTACAGCAGACATCTTCGGTTGAGCGCCCCGGTGATTGCCGCCGCAAACGCACCGAATTGGGATGAACTTGCTGCGCCACGGCGCGTTTTCCCGGGCCGGGACGCAAAACTGGTCCGGCCCACGACCGTTCGGGCGGCACTCCGGTTTCTCATCGAGTATTTTCCGCACCAAAGGCCGGATCTGCAAAAGCTGCAGGATGTTCTCGTCACGACGGATGATCCGGCGGAGGAGGATCTGCCGCCCGGCTACCATGGCGCCACCTGGGTTCTGCTCGAGCGCGGTGCCGTTGCCGATCCGACTGTTATCGCATTACCCGAAGATGTGGTGCGTCGACTGCCCCCGCACCTGGCTGGTCGCATCCGGGTGATCTCCGAACGCGGTAAGAATCTCTGGGTCGCGTCCGAGCGGCTTCCCCTGCCCGACGTGGAGGATGACCTGCTAAACGAACTCGGCGAAGGCTGGCATGTGCATTTCGTGCTTCTCGACGGGACGCGAACGATTGAGCGGGCGGCACCACGAGACCTTTGCCCGGCCGACGGGCCGCTCGATGCCACGGAAGCGAAGCGCAGCGGGCAGGCTCGGGTGAAGATCGAAGACGCTCGAACCAGGACGCGTGCCGCGGAGACTCTTCGCGAGCCAGGGGTGATCCGGCTGACCCAAAGGGATATTCGAGAACTCGAAAGCTATAATCCAAGAAGACCCGACCGTGATCCGCTCAAAGTATTCCTGAAGGAGCTTTCGGCCGGAATTCGCCAGGGGGCCACGGATCTGCATGTCGAACTGGGGCTCGAGTCGTACCGGGTCCGAGCTCGGATCGACGGCTATCTCGAAGAGTGGCTCGAAATGCCGGCGGAATTTGGAAAAATGGTCGTCGGCGCGGCCAAGGAACAGTTCGGGATGCCGCCGGAACGTTGGCTGCCGCAGGATGGCGCCTGCACGGTCTTTCACGGCGCGGAAATTGTTAATCTTCGGATTGCCGCCTATCCGATTCGAGGGATCGGGCAGAAGCTGGCGATTCGCTACCTGCCGAGACGTGGCGAAGTTCCGAGCCTGGACCACCTCATGCCTCCCCGGGAAGCGGCTCTGCTGCGCCGCGCGATCACGCGGCCATATGGCCTGATCCTGCTCTGCGGTCCAACGGGATCTGGAAAAACCACCACCACCTTCTCGGCCTTGGCGGAAATAAATTCGCCGAATTTGAATATCACTACGATGGAGGACCCCGTCGAGTACGAGATGGATGGCGTGAATCAGGCGGAATTGGACAAGGCGCGAAATGTCGATTGGGAGGTGCTGCTGTCCGGTTTTCTGCGGCAGGACCCTGATGTCGGCATGGTTGGTGAAATTCGGGACCGCGCGACGGCGGAAACGGCGATCCGCCTGACGCTCACGGGTCATATCGTGTTTGCCACGCTTCACACGATGTCGTGTGCGCACACGGTCGAACGGCTGGTGGATACCGGGGTAAACGCAGACATGCTGGCAAACGCGGCGACCCTGATTGTGAGCCAGCGTCTCGTTCGTCGCCTGTGCCGGCGCTGCCGGGACGGCGGCCGACGGAATGCGACCGAGGCCGAGCGGGAACTTTTTCGCCGGCACGGTCTGCCGCCGCCGCAACATGTGTTCGATGCTTGCGGAAGAAAATGCGATGCGTGCCGCAATACGGGATATCGCGGCCAGGTCGCTGCATTTGAGATGCTGCCGATTACCGACGAGGTCGCACAGATGATTGCGGAAAAGCGGCCGGTGCGCGCGATCGATGACTGGATGCGGCGAAACAATTTCTCCCGGGTGTACCAGGCGGCGCTGGCGCTGGTCTCCCGGGGTGAGACGAGCATGACCGAGGCAAGCCAGTGGCAGGCCGTCTGGGACGATCTGCCGGACGAAAATCACCCGCGGCAGTCCGATTAATCGATGATGAAATCAGTCACTTCAATGCCAGTGACGCACAACGCCAGTGTCAGTAGCCTGGGCTCCGAACACCGGCGTTCGTTCACCTGGTCCAGTTATGCCTTCGAGGTAAATCGGCGGCCCGGAAGGGTCAGCGCAAGCACCCCGGTCCGTCCAAGGCGGATTTGCGTTTATGCTCCATCGCTGGAGGCCGCCACCGCTGGAGCGGGTGTCAGTCCAGACGAAACGTACCGCGCCATTGCCATCCGACCCCTCGAACCGTGGTTCAATCGCAGTTGGCCCGACCGTCAGGAGATCGCAGATTTCTATGAGACGGTCGGAAGCGCGTTGATGACCGGTTGCGGAATGACCGCGGCCCTCAACCTAGCTGCACGTATCGCGCATTCGCCGCGCATGCGGGGGATTGTCGGTACGATCCATCACTTGGTCATGCATGGCGAGGAACTGCACGTCGCAATGCGGCGGTTTCCCCGCGTGTTCTCGCCGATGCAGCTCGCGATGGTTGAGGCAGCGGCTGCGACCGGGTTGGACAAAGCGGGCGGTTTGCTCGTCACATTATCCGCTCGGCTGCAGCGCGACGGCAGGATCTGGCGAAAGTTTTTGGCCGCGCTCGCGTATCCCGCGAGCGTTCTCTTGCTCACGATCATTGGCGCGATCGTGCTGGAAATCTGGGCTCTGCCTCCGATGGTCGAATTGTTCCGGACGCTCGGAGGCCGCTTGCCTCCGATCACCCGTGGATTCTATGCGGCGGCGCAGTTTCTTCGCCTGAATGCCGCGGTCCTGCTTCCCCTCGTTGTGGTAATTGCGGCCGCTGTTGCGAGCGCCGCCCCCCGCCTCTTGCGCACCGGATTGGTTCAGCGGTCGATCGTTCGGGTTTGGGTGATCGGCCCCGTCGTCCAATGGCTGGCACTCGTCCGCGCACTCGGAACGTTCGTGTTGCTTAAACAATCCGGCGCGAAGGTCCGGGATCAATTCGCACTGGCTTCAGCCGCAGCCGGAAACTGCGTCGTCGGGGGATTCTTCGATGCGTGCTACAATCGTATTGCTCTCGGCGAATCGGTCGAGGAGGCCTTCACTGCGGAACGGCATCGTTTGGGCGAAGATGGCCTGCGGATCGCCGGGCGCATGGAAATCGGCATGGCGGGCGCGGATCTTCCGCTGCTGCTGAATCATATCATTGATGAGATCGGGGACCGAGCCGAGGTTCGGCTGAACCTCCTGCCCAACATGATTCGTTGGCCGCTGATGATCGTTTGCTGCGCGATTATCGGCGTCGTCGCGTTGGCCATCGTGCTGCCTTACCCAAATCTGATTGCAGACGTTGCCCACCAACAGGCGAGCGGTGGTACGTAAGGGTAAAAAACACTTGCCAATAATCACTATATGTGCCACACGGGTGAAATGAGAGCGATGGTGTTCCTTGGCCTTGCCGCGAGCGTTGTGGGTGTGCGGGCCGATGCGCCAGCGTCCGCATTGGGTAGCCGGATTGCTGAGTTGGGCGCGGATCCTGTCCCCCTGGTCGCGACGGATCCGGCGGTTTCCGACGTCGTCAACGAGGCAGCGGAGATCGCCCGCATGGAACGGATGCCGGCCGTCTCTATTCCGATCCAGGAGGAAACGCTGGCGGGCGCAATTACCGCGGTCGCGACCGCCAGCGGGATGAATTTCATTGCACCTGCCGCCGACCAATTCGGTGAACGTGTGACTCTGACCACCAAGGTGAATCCCTGGCGGTTGCTCCACCGGCTCAGCGATCGCTATCAGTTTGGAATGATCTACCGGGACGGAATTTGGGAGTTTGATCGGGAGGCCGCCGGCTTGGTCGTGCCTCGGACCTATTTCCTGAAACACACCAACCTCGATGTTTACCGAACCTCGCAGAACTCGTTCGCCGGCGTCGGAACAATCGCCACGGTCACAGCGGGCGGACCAAGTTCGGCTGATGGCGGCATGGTATTCTCGGCCCAGACGCAGAAGGTCATCGATGATATACGTGAGTTGATCGGCTTGGCGTCGGATCAGATCGCAGTGGAGGCAAAGGGGACTCCCGCGGAACCAAAACTGGCTAAAACCGCCGGCGCTGCGACCGGAGCGCCGCCGGCGCCGAGTGGTTCCAAGGTGATCTATATTCCGGATGCGAACGCGTTGTATGTCGCATGCACGCGGGCGCAGCACAACCTTGTCGCTGGCTATATTGCATTGATCGACCAGCCGCCCCGCCAGATTCATATCGAAGCGAGGTTCTTCGAGACAACGTGGGATCCCAAGGCCGTCCTGGGCATCAATCCGGCGAGTTTTCAGCCCCGAGTGTCGCTTTCTGACATTCAGGCGAATGTGACCCTCCGATCGATGTCGAGCCATGATGGGCGTGCCCTCCTCTCGATGGACGACCTCGCGTTACAGGTTAGCGCGCTGCGGAGCGACAACCGCAGCCGGTTGGTGCAAAATCCGAGCGTTGTCACGGCCAACAACAGGGAGGTGTATTTTTCTGTGGGCGACGAGGAGCCGTTTGTTTCGTCGAATAACATTTATCCGGGTGTGCCGAATGGTGGATTCGGCGCCACCACCGCCAGCATCGCGATCCGAAGGATCGGCACATCGGTCAACGTGGTTCCCACCATCTTTGACGGCGAAAACGGCGCGAGACGTCGGATTCGACTGGTGGTCCGGATCGAGGTTGGCGCGCTCAAGGAGTTTCGCCAGATCAATGCCATCAACGTCCCAGTCGTCACGTCGCAGAAGTATGAGTACACGACGTTCGTCGAAGATAACCAGGTGCTTGCGTTCGGCGGCCTCGCGGGCATCGGCGAGGCCGACGGGGTGACGAAAGTGCCGATTGCAGGCGACGTTCCGCTCGTGGGATATTTGTTCAAGTCAAAGTCGCGGGAAATCCACCAGCGAAATCTCGTTGCCTACATCATCGCGCGCGTCGTCGACGAACCACCGGCCCTCGCGTTGCCGGCGGTGCCACTGCGTCATCCTGACGCGAACACGGTGTTCCCCGACTGACGCGACCGTTGTAGCGAACAGCGCGGCGGCGGCGTTCGCGACCTGAAGCCTTTTGTGAAATTCGCCCTGTCCGATTTTGGAGTCGACCTGACCGCTCTCGCGCGCGGAGACGCACTGGATCCGGTATTCGGCCGCGAGCACGAGATCGATCGCGTGATCCGGATTCTCGCCCGAAAAACGAAGAACAACCCCGTCTTGCTGGGTGAACCCGGGGTTGGGAAGACCGCGATCGTCGAGGGGCTGGCACATCGTATCGCCGCGGGGACTGTCCCGGGTCATCTCGCCGATATCGCGCTTTTCTCCCTCAACCTGGGCAGTCTGCTCGCCGGCACGGGTTACCGGGGCGATTTCGAGGAGCGGCTCCAGCAGGTCATCCTCGAACTCCGCCAGAAAGCGCCTCGGCGTCTTTTGTTCGTCGACGAGCTGCACTTGATTGCCCGGGCGGGGCGGAGTGAGGGTGGGCTCGATGCGGGAAATCTCCTTAAACCGTTGCTCGCGCGTGGTGAGCTTCCCTGCATCGGGGCCTCCACGCCCGCCGAGTGGCGTGAACTGGTCGCGGCCGATCCAGCGCTCGAGCGGCGGTTCCAGCCGGTCGATGTCCCCGAGCCAACTCCGCAGCAAACGTTGGAGATTCTGCGGGGGCTGCGGGGCCGCTATGAGAGCCACCATGGCATCGAGATTGGCGACGACGCACTCGCGGCGGCGGTTGATCAATCCGTCGGCGCCATGCCGGGACGGCGGTTTCCGGACAAAGCAGTCGACCTGCTCGACGAGGCGTGCGCACGGCTGCGGCTGACGCACCGGGCGGATCCGACGGCGGAGCTGGTCGCGGCGCAGCGGGAACTCGCGGTCGCACAGCATCGGTTCGACTTCGACGGGTTTGCCCGGCTCAAGCATCACGTCCTCCCGCGGCTCCAGGCCGCCCGCCGGCCGCGGCTCGATGCCGCCGGGATCGGCGCGGTCTGCGGGACAGGACAGGGCTCGAACTTTCTGTAACTCTTGGTCAGGCTCCGGGGTTCTGGATTCCGCCCCGCCATGAATGACTTCCGCCTGGCCCTCCGTCTCTTCGCCAAGTCCCCCGGGTTCACCGCCCTCGTGATCTTCACCCTCGCGCTCGGGATCGGCGCCAACGCCGCCATCTTCAGCCTGGTCGACGGCGCGTGTCTCCGCGCTTTGCCTTATCCGGACTCCGACCGGCTCGTCAGCGTCAGCGAGCACTCGGGCCAGTACTCCGACATGAGCGTGTCGTACCCCAACTTCCTCGACTGGCGTGCGGGTCAGTCCGCGTTCTCCGGGCTCGCCATCTTCCGGCCCATCGGCGTCAAGCTGAAGACCTCCGACAGCGCCGAGCAGGTCACCGTGATCGACGTCTCCCAGGACTTCTTCTCCGTCCTCGGCGTCCATGCCGCGATCGGACGCGACCTGCGGCCGGACGACGACCGGGTCGGAGCCGCGCCAGTTGGCTGGCTCACCCACGCGGCCTGGCAGCGGTTCTTCCATGGCGCGCCCGACCTCGTCGGCCGCACGATCGTGCTCGACGGCGTCGCGACCACGGTCGCCGGCATCCTGCCGGCCGAGTTCAAGTTCTACCGCTACGCCGATGTCTTCATCCCGATCGAGCCGATCGTCGACGCGCAGTTCATGCGGCAGCGGGAGAACCACAACAACACGTCCGTCGTCGGCCGGCTCAAGCCGGGCTTCACCGTCGAGCAGGCCCGCGCCCAGCTCACCGGGATCGCCCAGCGGCTCGAGCGCGAATACCCGCGGGCCGACGCCGGCATCGGCGTCAAAGTCCTCCCGCTGCGCGACCGGCTCGAGGGCGACGCCACCACGGGGCTCTACCTGCTGCTCGGCGCCGTCGGCATGGTGCTGCTCATCGCGTGCGTCAACGTCGCCAACATGCTGCTCGCCCGCTCGTTCGGCCGCGCCCGCGAGATGGCGATCCGCACCGCCCTCGGCGCCACGCGCCGCGACCTCGTTCGCCAGCTCCTGACCGAAAGCCTGCTGCTCGCCGCGGCCGGCGGGATCCTCGGCGGCGTCCTCGCGCAGTGGGGCTATGCGTTCGTGTCGCGGCTCGCCCCGTGGGAAATGCAGCAGTTCATGGGCGGCGCGGGCGGGGTCAACGCGACGGTCGTGCTGTTCATCGCCGGGGTCACGCTCCTTACCGGCATCGGGTTCGGGCTCGCGCCGGCCTGGCAGCTCTCGCACGCCAACCCGAACGACGCCCTCAAGAACACGCGGCCGGTCGTCCGCACGTTGTTCGGCCGGTTCCACTTGTCCGACCTGCTCGTGTTCGTCCAGGTCTGCCTCGCCGTCATGCTCCTGGTCGGCGCCGGGCTGCTCATCCGCAGCCTCCAGCGGCTGACGTCGGTGTCGACGGGGCTCCAGCCCGATCACGTGCTCACGCTCCGGGTCGGCACGCCGCCGGATGCCGCGATGACCCGCGATCCGTCGGCGTTCATCCGGTTTCACGAGCACCTGTTGGAAAAGGTGCAGGCGCTGGGCGAGGTCCGGTCGGCCGCGTTCGTCTCCTCGCTCCCGTACACCTGGAACACGTCGTCGAACTGGTTCTTCCGGCCCGACCGGCCCGCGCCGCTCCCGGGCAAGAACCCGACCTCCAACCTCCATGTGGTCACGCCCGACTATTTCCGGGTCATGGGCATCCCGCTGGTCGCGGGGGCGTTGTTCGACGGACACGAGCCGCTCGCGCCGCTGCCGCCGGGCAAGCCGATCGACATGAAGTCGCTGCCGGGCCTGTACGCCGGTTTCCCGATCAGCGCCGTGATCAGCCGGAAGATGGCCGACCAGTACTGGCCTGGCGAGAACCCGGTCGGAAAGACATTTGTGATCGGTGCGCCGGACATGGCGCTCGCCACGATGAAGATCATCGGAGTCGTCGGCAACACGACCCAGACGGGCGCCGAGCGCGGCGAGCCGTGCGAATACTACACGCTGCTGACGCAATGGCCCGCCACCATGAGCCTGCACCTCGCGGTCCGCACCAAGGGCGAACCGGTCGCCACGGTGGCGTCCGTCCGCCGGCTGGTCCACGAGGTCGTGCCGGACGAGCCGATCTTCGACGTGAAGCTCATGACCGACCGGATCGCGGATTTCTCGTCGGACCGGCGGTTCCAGATGGACCTGTTCGCGTTCTTCGCGGCGACCGCGCTGCTGCTCGCCGGGATCGGCGTGTACGGCGTGCTCGCGTGCCTGGTGGGACAGCGGACGCGCGACATCGGGATCCGGATGGCGCTGGGCGCGCAGCGGTCCGACGTGCTGCGCAACGTGATGGGCCGCGGGCTGGCGCTGGTCGTGCCCGGCGTGGGACTCGGGCTCGTGATCGCGTGGGCCGGCAGCCGCGTGCTGCAATCTCAGCTCTTCGGGATCACCGGCACCTACGCCCCGGCCTACGCGCTGAGCGGAATCCTGCTCCTCATCGCCGCGGTGGTGGCCTGCGCGCTCCCCGCCCGCCGGGCCGCCAACGTGAACCCCGTCGAAGCCCTCCGCACCGACTAGCGCCCCGAGGCCGGAGGAACGGAGGGCCGGAGGGACGGAGGGCCAGAGGGCCGGTCCATCACGTAGCGGCGAGCGAGAGCAAGCCGACCCTCAGGGGTTAGGACTTACCCGAATTCAAATCGCTTGTTGCCTGAGGGTAGGGCTGGGACTGCGCTCCTAGCCATTCATCCGGCCCCATATGTCCCTCACGCCCCGCGCGGTGAGGTCACCGCGCCTACATATGAAATCAGGTGGCACTCGATGTCCCCATCGAGCGAAAGGGTAGTGAAGCTCGATCGTCATAGCGCCGACGGTGTCCGCCATCGCCTCGACGAAGACGGAGCGAGCTCGGGCCGATCTGTAGTTTTCCCGCGGCTTTGATAAGCCCTCCACGCCGAACGGGCGCGCGTCGGTTCCCAATATTGTCCATCTCCAGGTTATCCGACCTTCCCGCGGTCTTTTAGTCTCGTATTGCTCGCCGGCGGCGGTTTGATCCGGCGGGTCGCACGCCCCGGTTCCGTCCAGGGACCACACTACCCCACCGCCATGTACTCCACGGTCATTCGACGCTGTATTGTCCTCGTTTTTGTCTGGGCCATGCTTCCCTTCGCGCGCGCCCAAGTGGAGCTTCGGGTCGAATATAAGAGACACTTCGTTCGGGTGGATCGGGTGTACGAGAACAGGCCTTATGTCATCGGACCGAAGGGCAAGCCGGTGGGCGCGTCGGGCACTCAATATCGACTCGTGCCGGTCGCGGAATATGCGCCCGAATTCGTCTCGATCAAAAACCTCGGCGTCGTGATGCATGCGGTTGAGTTGGAAGACACCGGCGGCGAGATCAATCATGAGATGGAGTTTCGGGCTTCCTTCGAGTCGGCCTATCATCTGGAGAACGTCTATGTCGCGCTGAACATGTATAGCCGGGAAGGAGGGCGGCTGATTTTCGTGCAGCAGGTTGAGAATCTTGATCCGGGAGAACCCCAGGACGTGGATATCCGCATACCGTTGAACAGCAGCATCGGGCGGCCCCAGTACCAGGTGCACATCTTTGCCCACGGCGGCGCCGAGGTCCTCCAATCGATGTTGCCGCCGCTTTACGTAAAGATTCAATACGAGCGCATGGTGGCGCGACGGATCAAGCGATTGACGCAGGCGGCTCCGCAGATCCTGACCGAACCGATCCCCGAATACCCTTCGAAGCTGCGCCGGAAGAAGGTCTCCGGCCGCGTGGTCATTCACTGCTTCGTCAGTGCGTCCGGCGAAGTGGTGCATCCGACGGTCAAAAGCGCGACGAATCCCGCGTTCGCCAAAGCGGCGCTCGCGGCGCTGGGCGAGGCGTGGTTCCTGCCCCGCGTGGAAGACGGCGTTCCGGTCTCAACCCAGCTCGACTTGCCGTACAACTTCGGCCCAAGCCCGAACGGGCCAGGCCGTTGATGCCATTTTCAGCACGAATGGGTCGGGCCGAGATATGCGTGGTTCAAGGCTTGGAAAATCAGATTGGAACATGGGCGCCCTGGCGTGGCGCCACGTTCCCGCGCTGCCCCGGTCGAATGATGACCGTTCTCTCGACACACACAACGGACCTGAAAGGGGGGCGGGCGGTGAACCTTCACCCGCGTTGTCAATAGTACAGTCGTGACCCCCTCGAGACCAACCCTGGTGGCCTGCCGAGACCGCACATAGATAGTCCTCCGATGGGCTGGCACCACTGGCCATGGTAACCATGAACTTTTCCGATTACGCAGAGTTCAAAAAGGATGGCCTCTCCTATCTTCTCGATGCGAGGTTCCATCGAGAAGATGTGCTTTGGGATGTGTCGGCGAGAAGGTTAAGAATGGAATGTTGGATACCTTCCAGGGATGTTTCCGACGAGGCATTGCCGAAGCCAAACACCAATTCCCGCAACAGTTGGACAAAGGTCCGTTGGTCGCTCGAAAATGTCGCATCCACTGCCATCGACGTGACCGATAACGTCGCGTTCTACGAAATCGGATCGGTCAATTATCAGGCCGACTCCGAGCGGATCATTATCCAAGGACACTACGGGGTCACCATCACGCTTCAGGCAAGGACGTTCGCGGGGCAAATTGAGTTCCTCGGTGATCAGAAAACGGACTGGAAACGCGCCTAGCCCGCTGCGCCATCGGACTTGTTGCCGAGGGGCCGAATCGCAATGCTGCTGACGAACGGCTGCGACGGCTCCAAATTGCTGTAACGCTCAGCGAGCGGCCAGACGGCGGCGAGCTTGTGATCGCGCAGGAGGTCCACGAGGAACGCGAGCCGCACACCGAACACGACGACATCGGCCGTCGAAAATGCGAACACCAGCCGCTCCTTTGGCCCCGGCGAATCGAGCGGCAACTCGGGATCGGGTTCGAGCGTGTAGGGGCCCAGTCGTACGGGGTCAGGCCGATATATGCATATTTGAGTGGGGGAGGGTGAAAGGTGACTGCAATGGGCGTGGGCGGGGCGGGTGAGGAGCGTGGCGACCGCGGGTGGTGGGTCCTTTGAGGGAGTCCCTGGAGGCGCGAATGGCAGCCACTCGCTGGCGCTCGCAGCCACGAAGGATAGCCACTCGCTCACGCTCGCGGCCACGGGATCTAATCCACTCGCTGGCGCTCGTAGCTACGAAGGACAGCCACTTGCTCACGCTCGCAGCTGCGAAACACAACCGCTCGTGGACACGAAGGCAGCCGCTCGCGGAGACGAAGGGCGGGGTGAGGGGCGATGCGGAAGGCGGGACGCGGAAGGGACACCAGCGAGCTGGCGGCGTATGGGGTGGACCGGCGCCGCGGGTCACGCTTTCGCGTAGGAGCGGAGCGCTTCGTCGGCCGACGTCGCGGCGGTGGTGCGGGCGGGACGGCCGTCGAGGAGCGCGTGAAGCGTGGCGACGGCGTCGCGCATCGCCACAGCCTGGCCGGTGAGTTCCTCGGCCGCGCTTGCGTTCTCCTCGGCGGCGGCGGCATTGGCCTGCGTGCTCCGGTCGAGTTGCGAGACTGCGCCCGAAATCTGGTCGATGCCGCGGCTTTGCTCGCTGGCGATGGTCGCGAGCTCCTCCACGAGCTGGCTGAGCCGCCGGACCTGCTCCTCGATCGAGGCGAAGCCGCCCGCCGCCTCGGCGGTGACGGTCTCTCCCTGCTCGGTGCGGCGCACCGACTCCTCGACCTTGCCGGCGGTGTCGCGTGCGGCCGTGGCGCAACGGCCCGCGAGCACGCGCACTTCGTCGGCGACGACCGCGAAGCCGAGTCCGGCCTCGCCGGCCCGCGCGGCCTCGATCGCCGCGTTCAGCGCGAGGATGTTCGTTTGAAATGCGATTTCGTCGATCGTCTTGAGAATTCCCGCGATCGATCCGCTGCCTTCGCGAATTGCGCTCACGGCCGTGCGCATCGCGCCGACCTGTCCCGCTCCCGCGTCCGCCAGCCGGTGCGCCTCCGCCGCCACGTCCTTGGCCCGATGCGCGGCTTCGGCGCCGTTCTTGGTCACCGCCGCGATTTCCGTCAGCGCCGCGCTCGTTTCCTCCAAAGCGGAGGCTTCCGACGTCGTTCGCGTGGACAGCTCCTGGCTGCCGCGGGCGATCGCGGTCGCGGCGCCGTACACCTCCTCGGCGCCCGTGCCGACCTGGTCGATGACCGCGGTGAGCGGTCGCACGATCTGCCAGTGCACGAGGAGGAACGTGAGCACCGCGACGGCGACAACGAGCGCGAGGGTGGTGATCGCGGAGACGCGGAGCATCGACGTGCGTGTCTCGCCGACAAATTCCGTCCACGTGCGGCGCGTGGCGGCGAGGCCCGCGGTGCTGTACCGGATCAGGAACACGCCGCCGATCGGAGCCGACTTCAGTTCCTGGTGGCACTCGAGGCAGCTCTTCGTGACCGCGATCGGCGTGTAAAGCTCGTAGGCGTCGTCGGTCTTCCGGCGAATCGAAGCCGGGGTCGAGAGCAGTCGGGGCGAAAGATCGGTGGGCAGTGACTGCTTGATCCGGTCGGGCTTGGAACTGTTCACGACGACGCCCTTGTAATTGGTGAGCGAAATCTCGAGCACGCCCTGGGTGGACGCCTGCTCCTCGACGATCTTCCGCATCCGATCCATTTCGCCGTTGCTCATCGTGTCAACGAGCGCGGTCAGCTCGGCGCCGACGAACTTCTCGACCCAGGCCCATTCGCCGGCGTCTACCTGCGTCAGGCTTTGGTTCGCCCGTTGCTGCATCATCCGGGCGAGACTGGCTTGCTGCGCGACCTGTGAGGCGACGTACACCCCCACAATGCCGCCTACGAGCGACACAATCAGCTTTGTCTGTAAGTTCATCGCAAAGACCCCCGCGTTCCGAGCGGCGGTTTTTGCTAGTGAATCGACTCGTCGCCGCCACGCTGCAGTGCGGAGGCCGCCGGGCGCCCGGACAGAAGGGTGGGTTATGACGGCTATCGGATGCCGGCCGCGCGACGCCTCTCATGGCGCTGGCCGTTTGCGATAGGAGGACCGCAGGACCGCAGGACCGGAGGACCCGAGGACCGGAGGGCCGGAGGGACGGACGGCGGAGGACCCGAGGACGGAGGACGGAAATGCTGAAAAGCTGAAAAACTGAAATCCTGACAGTTCGGACGAGGGACGATGGACGGCGGACGGCGGATGGCAGACGGCAGAAGGTCAGCGGGTCAGCGTTTCAGCTTTTTGCGCCGGGCGCTTACAGGAATGGATTGGTGTGGGCGCGGCGTTCGGGTTCGCGGGCACACCCGTTCCGCCTTCGCGCAAGGCTACGGCGGACAGCGACTCGCTCACGCTCGCAGCTACGAAGGCATCCGCCCGCTGGCACTCGCAGCTACGTGATCTACTCCACCGCTGGCTGCCACCTACGATTCGATGTTGAACTTGATCGGAAGGGCGAGGCGGACGGTCACTGGTTTGCCGTTCTGGTGCGCCGGCTTGAACCGCCATTGCTTGACGGCTTCGACGGCAGACGTGTTGAAACCGGCGTTCGTCGATTTTTCGACGGTGGCGTCCGCCACCCGCCCCGTGTCATCGACCGTCACCTTGACGACAACGATGCCGGACACGCCGTCGCGCTTCAGTTGCTGCGGATAGTCTGGCGCAACCGTTCGAATCGGTACGGGCGGTTCCGGTTTGGTCTGCGCATGCGCAATGCCGCAAAGCAACCCGAGGGACAGCAGGAGGGTCGACAATTTCACAGGGGTGCGTTTCGGCACGATCGCAGGCAACTGAAACTCACCGCCGGCTATGAAGCGTTGCTGTTGACCGGCGCAGCGGTGCTTATCCGCGATCATGCGGCAGACCGGGCGCATGCGAAAGCGCCCCGCGGGCTGTGGTTACTCCGGGCGCAGCAACCGACAGGCCGAGTCTTTGGCAGGTAGGGTTTGATCGGCATCCCATGCGAGACGTACGAATATTTAGTATCTGTACTGAATTGCTCATCATTACCTATATTGTCTGCCCGTCCCACCTCGTTGCAGCGGGGTTGCTGAATCGTTTTACGCCCTGCGTTTACGGGTGAAAATCGATTGGGAGCCGCAGGCTGCTGGAATCAGGACCACCGCCCGGAGTGATTATATATTAGAATACCGGATTTCCGGTATTTGCAGGTATTGTAACGGGACGCCAAGCGGGGTGATCCTCCGGCAAACCTGACGTTGTCGCCATGTCTAATCGGCTCGAACTCCTCGTGCCAGTGGTTGTTTGGGAAATCGCCAAACCCCTGTTGATCACCGTGGTCATCCTCCTCCCGATGTTGGTGGTCGGGGTCATCCTCGGTCGCCGCAAACGGCGTTATCTTGCCCTGACCGATGATCCCTTCACGGATCTGCCGCTTCGTCCGCCGGGCGAGTCCCTCCGGGCCAGGATCGATGCGTTGAGCGACACCTACGACGAAAAGCTCTTCGGCACCGCGGTCGTGGGGGCCGTCGCCATCGCGCTTTACGACACCATTCCGCACCAAGTCATGCCGCTCGCGTGCTACGCGGGCCTCGTAATCGCGGCGTACCTCTATTTCGGTCGCGATCTGTTGAGGATTGCGCGTCAGATTTGGGATTACCGTCTCGGATACAAGGGCGAGCGGGTCGTGGCGGAGGAGCTCAACCAGCTTACGGCCGCCGGATTCAGGGTGTTTCACGACCTGCCGTTCGACGGATTCAATGTCGATCACGTGATCGTGGGTGTGCCGGGCGTTTATGTCGTGGAGACGAAGACGCGGCGGAAGCCGACGAATGTCACGGGCGTCGAGCGGGCGACGGTCACGTTCGACGGGACGATGCTGAAATTTCCGAACGGGGCCACGGCGGAGCCGCTCGAGCAGGCGCGGCGGAACGCGAAGGCCGTGTCCGCGTGGCTGAGCAAGGCGACGGGCGAGCCGGTGTTTGCCGGCGCGATCGTGACGCTGCCCGGCTGGTGGGTGGACCGGCGCGCGCGCGGCGACGTGAACGTGCTGAATCCGGTGGAGGTGAAGCATTCGTTTCCGACCCGGCCGAACAATCCGCTCAGCGCCGAGCAGATCCAGCGGATCGCACACCAGATCACCGAGCGTTGCCGGATGACCCTGGCGGCGTGAGGACCTGAAGACCCGAGGGCCGGAGGGACGGCGGACGGCGGACGGGTGGAGGGTGGAGGGACGGAAATGCTGAAAAGCTGAAATGCTGACATTTCGGACGGCGGAGGGCGGAGGACCCGAGGACCCGAGGACCTGAGGGCCGGAGGGGCGGAGGATCTGAGGGCCGGATGGCCCGAAGACTGGAGGGCCGGATGACACCAACTACCAAATACAAACTACCAATCCCCAACTCCGCCATCCGATGATCGGAGGTCACTAACACTTGCGAGGAGAACAGGATCCAGCACCTTGGCGCGATGCCCCACTACGCTGCCCTGCTCCGCGGCATCGGCCCGACGAATCCGGCGATGCGCAACGAAAAGCTCTGTGCGGTCCTCGCCGGGTTGGGCTGCCGGGACATCCGCGCGCTGCTCGGCAGCGGGAATCTCGTGTTCGAGTCGGCCGCGCGTTCGCCGGCGGCATTGGAGACGAAGATCGAGCAAGCTCTCTCGGCAAAGCTCGGGCTCTCGCTGGACGTGCTCGTGCGCACGCGGGAGGAACTCGAGGCGATGGTGAAGGCTGACCCGTTCCGCGGAGCGGAACACGGCCGTGAATGGTATCTCACGGTGACGTTCTTCAAGGACCGGCGCGATCCGCTCTATAGCAAGCTCGACCGCGCGACGCTCGACGGTCCGAAGTTCATGACCTCGCTCGGAAAACGCCACGGGAAGCACATCACCACGAGGACGTGGAAAACGGTGAAGAAAATCGTCGCGATGATGAACGCGCCGCGTTCGTCGTGAACCACGAGGGACACGATTGGGTGGAACGCGATGTCCTCTGTTTGGGCCGGAGACAAGGGTAACGTGCGTTCGGAGACATCGGTAATGTCTGGGATCGGTTGGATTGAGTTGAGGTTTGAAGAGAGGGGAGGGTT
>DASZYH010000057.1:0-26145 GCA_035545515.1 Opitutaceae bacterium | reverse complement strand
GACAAGCCTGCACTGTGCGGGAATGTGTGGGCCGTTGGCGTGCACGTTGATGCCGGTTCGCTCCGGGCGCACCGGCGAAATCGCCGCCGATCCGCAGACCGTGAGCACGGTGTATCACGTGTCACGCCTGGCCGGGTACGCGGCGCTCGGCGCGGTGGGCGGGGCCATCGGCAGCGCTCCGCTGGGCTGGCTTTCTCATTCCGTCGTTCGCTGGCTGCCCTGGGTGCTCGTTCTCTTCTTCGTCGCGCTGGCGCTCCGCTGGGAACGATTTCTGCCGAAGTTTGCGGTGGTCGGCCGGCTGATGTGGCGGCTCCAAGCATGGAGTTCCGGGCGCTCGCGCATCCTTGCCGCCGCCGTGGTCGGGGCCGGGACGCCGCTGCTGCCGTGCGGTCCCCTCTATTTCATCGTATCGCTCGCGCTCCTGACGGGTTCGGCGTTGCGCGGCCTCGAATTCATGCTGGCGTTCGGCCTCGGGACCGTGCCGCTGCTGTGGGTCGCGCAGACGCAGTTCCAATGGCTCCGGCAAAAACTTTCGCCCCTTTGGCTCAACCGGACTCGCATTGCCCTCGCGCTCGTCACGGCGGGGATGCTCGCGTGGCGGCTGCGGGCGACGGTCGGACTACCCGGCCCGGATCCCACCTCGTTCGTTTGCCACTGAGATGACCGTGTTGGTCCAACAGAGCGGAACGGTTGCCACGGAACCGTCCGCGGCGAAGGGCGCGCCGTCACGCGGCGGCCGGCCGGCCTGCCGACATTGCGGCGCGCCGCTGATCGATGCCCGGATGCTGGAGACCGGGTTCTGCTGCGCGGGCTGCAGTTACGTTTATCGGCTGATCCACGAGCAGGGCCTCGCCGGGTACTATCGGATCAAGGACGAGGTGACGGCGCCCGCTGACGCCGGCGTTTTCCAACTGCGCGACTACTCGTGGCTCGAGGAGGCGCAACGGGTCGCTGAGGCGGCGCCGCGCGATCCGCCGCTCCTGACTCTCGATGTCCAGGGAATTTCGTGCGCCGGCTGCGTCTGGCTGATCGAACGCGTGTTCCAGACAATGCCCGGGGCGCGGGACGTGTACGTCAACGCGCAGTACGGATCGATGCGGCTGCGGTGGGTCCGCGGTCAGTTCTCGGCGGTGGCGTTTGCCCGGAAGCTCCAGACCTTCGGTTATCTGGTCGGGCCGGCGGGGGAGGCGCCGTCGGACTCGGAGTCGCGTGCCCTCGTTCGCCGCATCGGTTTGTGCGCGGCGTTCGCGATGAATGTGATGTTGTTCACGCTGCCGACCTACTTCGGAATGGAGCCGACCTTCGAGTGGGCCGGGCTCTTCCGGCTGCTCTCGCTTCTCTTCGGTACGCTGAGTTTTCTGGTGGGTGGAACGTATTTTGTCGGCCGCGCCGCGCGGGCCCTCCGCGAAGGCGCGATGCACATCGACCTGCCGATCGCGATTGGAGTGCTCGGTGCGTATCTCGGATCCCTTTACGGCTGGCTGGCCGGAATGGAGCGCCTGGTTTACTTCGACTTTGTTTCCACGTTCATCCTGCTGATGTTGGTCGGTCGCTGGGCACAGACGGCGGCGGTGGAACGCAACCGCATCCGGCTCCTCCGGCGTCAGCCGCGACCGCAGCGCGTGCGGCTCGCCGGCGGCAGCATGGCTGCGCCCGATCAGATTCAACCGCGCGACCGGTTTTTCCTCGCCGCGGGTCAGACGCTTCCGATCGAGGCGAGGCTGGAATCCGGCGAGGCGCTGTTTTCGCTCGCCTCGATCAACGGGGAGGCCGAGCCCAGGCTCTTCCGCGCGGCCCAGCGCGTTCCGGCCGGCGCGGTGAATGTCACCCGTGGCGACGTCTCCCTGGAGGCGCTTCAGTCGTGGGACGACTCGCTGCTCGCGCAGCTCATGCATTCGTCGGACCGGGAATCGGAGAACCATCCTCTCGTCGAGAAGATCGTTCGCGGGTACGTCGCCGGCATCATTCTGGTTGCGCTGGCCGCCGGCGCCTTCTGGTTGCTCCGCACCGGCGATGCCCGCCGAACGGGCGCGGTCGTGGTGGCGGTCCTCGTCGTCTCGTGCCCATGTGCGATCGGACTCGCGTTCCCCTTGGCGGACGAGACCGCGGCCGTCGCGCTTCGTCGCCGCGGCGTGTTCATTCGCGTGGCCGACCTCTGGAACCGACTCGGGCGCGTCCGAAAACTCGTCTTCGACAAGACCGGCACCCTGACGCTCGAACGCCCGGTGCTGCTGAATCCTGACGTTCTGGAGCGTCTCGACGACCCGGCGCGGGCGGCACTGCTCGCTCTCGTTCAGGACAACCCGCATCCGGTGAGCGAATCGCTCCGCGAGGAATTGCTGGCGCGGAGCACTGTCGTGCCGCTGGCCGGCGCGGTCGAGGAGATCGTCGGTTTGGGGGTCCGGCTCGGAAGATGGTCGCTTGGCCGGCCCGGTTGGGCTGGCGCCCCGGCGGGCGAACCGCCAAAGCCACCGTCGCTCGCCGACGCCAGTGCCGCGGACGCCGTCCTGACGTTCGATCAGAACGTTGTCGCGTGGTTTCGATTTGCGGACCACCCGCGTTCGGATGCGCGCCGCGAGATCGAACTGCTCGAGCGTGCTGGTCTCGCCGTGTACATCCTGAGCGGCGATCGGCCGGACAAGGTCACGGCACTCGCGACCGAACTCGGACTTTCACCGGAGCGGGCGAGGGGCGAGCTCACGCCCCGGGAAAAGGCCGATTGGATCGATCAGCATGGACACAGTGACGTTCTGATGCTCGGTGACGGCGCGAACGACAGCCTCGCATTCGACCACGCGCTCTGTCGCGGCACTCCGGTGATCCATCGTGGCGTACTGGAACGGAAGGCGGATTTTTACTACCTCGGTCGCGGCATCGCCGGTCTGAGGGATCTGTTCGAAATTGACCGGCTCCGTCGCCGCACGCACACGACCGTACTCGTGTTTTCGGTGGCATATAACGTGGCCGCGGTCGGGCTGGCGCTCGCTGGTCGGATGAACCCGCTCCTGGCGGCGGTGTTGATGCCGCTGAACTCGTTGCTGACGCTGGCGCTGGTGACCGGCGGGATGCGCTCGGCATTTCGGCGCTGACCGGTCGGCAGGCGGGTCGTGCATGACCGAGGTTCATTCGCGACCGCGGCCAAAGGGACCACGACGGTCCGAACGAGCACAAAAAAACGGGCGTGAGCCCACGCCCACGCCCGGTGTTCCCACATACCCAAATTCTATGGTCTCTTCACGCGCTCTTTTGCCGATGGAATGATGACCACCGGGCATCTCGCCCGCAGGAGCACTCCATGCGTCGTGCTTCCGACCAGAAGGTCGTATAGCGCGGTGTGACCGTGCGACCCCATCACGATATAGTTGGCGGCGTACTTTCTCGCCTGCTCCACGATATGCGCGACGGGCGCTCCGTTGAGTTGCACCGTTTCACAGGGAACCTGTTGCTGCTGCAGCAACTCCTGGAGCCGGCTAAGATGCTTGGCGGCGGCTTTTTCGCCCGCGGCCGTTATCTCAGCCATATTCTCCATCAAAGGTGCATACTCACTGGTGATCACTGGCGGCTGAATGATCGTTAAAAGAACAACTTGACCCTCGATCGCTGTCGCTAGTCGTGCCGCTTCTGCAACTACCGCTTCGGTGGCGCTGGAGAAATCGACTGGGGCAACAATCGTTTTCAACGTCTGACCTTATCAGCGATTTGAGCGACTGGCTGCGCAACTCTTGTCCGGTATTGTGCGGTTCTTGTTAATACCCCGGCTCTCGCAATTGGACTACCGTTGCCACATTGAATTGGAGATTGCCGGCTCCACGGGGTCGAAACAGCTTCCGGCCGGTGAAAATCGGGTTTCTCGGCGGCAGCTTCGATCCGGTCCATTTTGGACACCTCCTGGCTGCGCAGGATGCAGTCGAGCAGCATGCGCTCGACCGTTTGATCCTAGTCCCTGCCGCCCAGGCTCCACTGAAGGCGAATGACGTGCAGTCCGGTGCCGAAGACCGCCTCGCAATGCTACGGGCTGCCGTCGAACATGACCGCCGGTTCGAAATCTCTGATTGGGAACTCCGCCGCGGCGGGATCAGCTATACCATCGATTCCGCGCGTCACTTTCGGGAACTGTATCCGAATGATCGCCTCTTTTGGATCATTGGAGGCGACCAGCTTCCCAACCTCCATCTCTGGCGTGACATCGGCGAGCTCGTGAAGCTCGTCGAGTTCATCTTCCTCGAGCGCCCGGGATACCCCGTCAAGGCCCACCCGGCCATTGCCGGGCTCAAGCTCTGGCGGTGCGACGGGCATCTCCTTGCCGTGAGTTCGACCGAGCTGCGGGACCGTGCGCGCCGCGGACTTTCCCTCGAGTTCTTCATTCCCCACAAGGCCGTTGTTTACATTCAGGAGCGGGGCCTTTATCGCGACGGTACATGACAAAGACGAAGAAGTCCGCGGCCTTGGACCTGGTGAAGGCCTGCTGCCGGGTGCTCGATGACAAAAAGGCCGAGGCGCTGACCGTGCTCGACGTCAGCGCACAATCGTCGATTACCGACTATCTCGTCGTGGCCACCGCGACCTCGGAACCGCACCTCCGCGCGCTCCGGGTCGAGCTGGAGAAGGCGCTCGACAGCTCCCGGACGCGCATCGTGGGGATCGAGATGGCGCAGGAGAGCGGGTGGGTCGTCGTCGATGCCTTCGACGTCATGATTCACCTCTTCCTCGGGCCCATGCGGGAGCACTACAACCTCGAGCGCCTCTGGCAGGACGCCACCGATGTGTCCGTCGCCAAACTCCTCGCGCCAGCGGCCCCTGCCACCCGTAAGCCGCCGACTGCCCGCAGGAAGCAGAGCTCTCCGTCCTCCCGCTCGCACCGCAAAGGGTAGGGGACCTTCCCCAGGTTCCGCAGGGGTTGGCTACCTAGCAGCCCATAAGCCGTTTACGGTTTTTTGCACTTGCTGTGCAATCCCTATCGGAGCAGTCTCCCGTCCCACTGCTCACTCCTGAGCGTATATTATTAATCCATCCGATAGGAAAATCCCCATGAACAGAACCGTTAAGTCCAGCAAAGGTTTCACCCTCGTGGAAATCATGATCGTCGTTGTCATCATCGGCCTCCTGGCCGCGATGGCGATTCCGGCGTTCCAGAAGGTCCGGGCGAGCTCCCAGGACAAGGCTGTGTTGAACAACCTCCGCCAGCTGAGCTCGGCCGCTGATCAGTACTTCCTGGAGAAGGGCGTCAGCCAGGTGAACACGACCGAACTCGTGGGCACGAACTCCAGCCAGTACATCAAGAACATCCAGACGGTCGCCAACGAGACCTACGACTCGAGCATCAACCAGGGCGCGGGCGTTTCCGCGGCTGGCGTTGCCGGTGCCCGTACGATCACGTACACGAACTGAGCGAATTCGCTTCGCCATTCCGTTTTCAGCCGTCCATGTCAATGGACGGCTTTTTTTTATGTTTTCGCGAACCTTGCTGCGCGATCGACGGCTGTGGTTGATCGTCCTTCTTTCCGCGCTCGCCTTCGTCGTGAGCCGGTTCGCGATTTCCGGAAGCACCGCGATCAGTTGGGTGGTGAATGGCGGCTACTGGGCCATCCTCGCGGCCACCGTCCTGTTTGCGCGCGCTCTCTGGTTCAGCCTGCGCGAGGATTTCCGCGGCTGGCGGTTCCGCCGGGAGCACGGCGCGGTGCTTGCGCTCGTCGCCGTCTGCGGCGGCCTCCTCCTCGCCCATGAACGCTATGGATTCAAGGTCCTCGCCGACGAGGAGCTGCTCGTCGGGACGTCGATGGACATGCATTACGTCCGCCAGGTCGCGTATCCGATCCGGGCGACGAACATCCAGGGGCCGTTCCAGGTGCTCCAGAGCGTCCTCGACAAGCGTCCGTTCTTTTATCCGTTCCTCGTCTCGCTCGCCCACGACCTCACGGGTTACCGCGTCGAGAACGCCTTTTACGTCAACACCGTCCTGGGGTTTGTCTTTCTCGGCCTCGCCTTCGTGATCGGCCGCCGGCTCGGCGGCTCGCCCTGGGCGGGGGTGCTCGTGGTGCTGCTCTTTGCCGGCCTGCCGCTCATGGCGCAGCAGATGACGGGCGGCGGTTTTGATCTGCTCAACCTGGTGATGCTCGAGGCCGTCCTGCTTCTGGCCATTCGGCTGGCGGAGCGGCGCGATGCGTGGACGCAGGAGGCGCTGTGCTACGCGGGCGTCCTCCTCGCCTACACGCGTTATGAATCGGCCCTGCTGCTGCCGTTCGTCGCGCTCGTCGTGCTCTGGGCGTGGTGGCGCGAGCAACGCGTGACGCTCTCGTGGCCGGTTATCGTCATCCCGGCGTTCCTCGCGTTCTGTCTCATGCAGAACCGGGTCTTCTCGCTGCACGAGGGATCCTGGGAACTGGCGGGCCGGCCCGGCGCGACCTCCGTCTTCGGGCTGCAGTACGTGGGTGAAAACCTCGGCCACGCACTGGGATTTTTCTTCGACACCACCGGTTACCAGCCGAACTCGCCGTTCTTTGCCGCCGTCGGTCTCCTGGCGGTTCCGTTTTTCGGGTTGTGGATCGTCCGGGTCGCGCGCACGGCCCGCACCGCCGCTCCGGCCGACGTCGCCGTCGCCTTGATCGGCCTCGGCCTGTTCGCCATCTGGGCGCTGCTCATGGTGTATTTCTGGGGCCAGTTCGACCATCCGGTGATTCACCGGCTCAGCCTGCCCGTTCACCTGCTGATGGCGCTGGCGGTCGTCGTGGTCGGCGCGCTTTTCCTCCGGCGCCGGGGCTGGCGACTCGCGGCCGCCGCCGCGCTCGTCGCGCTGGTCGTCTACAGCCTGCCGGTCATGGCCCGCCGGGCCTACACCCTCACGTATTCCCCGGCCGTCGAGATGGAGTGGCGCACCGATTTCCTCCGGCGCTACCCGTCGCGCGACTATCTGTTCATCGACAACGACGCCACGTTCTGGATCGCCCACCACATCGCCGCGACGCCGGCGAAGCAGGCGCGGCTGCGGGAGGAGGGCCTCGTCTATCATCTTCGGAACGACACGTTCTCCGCGATGTATGTCCTGCAGCATTTCCACGTCGATCCGAAGACCGGCGTCCGCACGCTCGATCCGGCCGACGATATCGGCCCTGATTTCGAGCTCGATCCGGTGTGGGAGAAGCGGATCGAGACCCTCTTCATCGGCCGGATCAGCCGGATCACGGCCATTCGTCAGGGCGGCCACGTCGCCGCGCGCGCCGGCCTCGTCGTCACTCCGCCCGGCGCGGCCACCCCGACGCGGTCGTCGGCCGAGTGGGACGCGGCCAAGAAGGCCTACGTCGACAAATTCCTGAAGCAACTGCCGTGACGATCGGCGCCCGCATCCAGCACGCCTCGGCGACGCTCGGCCCGCGCGCCCGCCTGCTGGCCTTCGGCGTGGTGGCGCTGGCGTCGGTCGCGCTCGGGTTTCTCACCTTCAGCGTCCACCAATCCCAGTACCTGATCGAGCACTACGGGTACTACACCATCTCCTTCACCTTCGCCTGGGCGCTGATCGCCGCCTGGCGCATTGCGCCGGTGCTCGGCGCGGAACTCGCCGCTCCGGCGCGTCGCGAGCGCTTCCAGGCTGGCGGGGTCATCGCGGTCTGCACCGTCATCGCCGTTCTCACCGTGCCGATCACCTACAAGGTGCTGTACGACGAGATGGTGCTGCAGGCGACCGCCTGGGACATGCATTTCTTCCGCGAGGTGAAGACCATCCTGCGCGGCTACCGCGTCGACGGGATGTTCGTGCCGTTCGACGCCTATCTCGACAAGCGGCCGTTCTTCTTCGCGTACCTCGTCTCCCTCGTCCACGACCTGACCGGCTACCGCGAGGCGAACGCGTTCTACGTCAACCTCGCGTTGATGCCCGTTGTCCTCGTGCAGGTTTATTACCTCGGACGGCGGCTGGCGGCCCACGGCGGCGCACTCGCGGCGGTCGTCGCGCTGGGCACGCTCTCGCTCCTCGCGCAGAACGCCACCGGCGCCGGCATGGAAATGCTCAATCTCGCGATGCTGTTGCTCACGCTCCAGCTCGGGCTGATTTACCTCGATGCGCCGGATGCGCCCCGCCTCGCGGCGATGCTCCTGGCGGCCGTTCTCCTCGCGCAGACGCGCTACGAATCGAGTCTCTATGTCCTTCCCACCGCGGTCGTGGCGCTCGAGGGCTGGCGCCGGGCCGGCCGGATCATCCTGCCGCCGTCGGCGATCTTCGCTCCGGCGTTGCTCATCCCGTACGCGATTCACAACACCTACCTCTCCGGCACGCCGCTCCTCTGGGAGTTGCACCAGGACGAGAAGGCCCGGTTTGGGCTCGATCACTTCTGGTCCAACCTCCACCACGCCGGCCTCTACCTGTTCAGCGGATCGACGCTTTCGACGAACTCATTCTGGCTCTCCGTCGCGGGGATCCTGGCGTTCCTCTTCGGTCTGTACCGTCTCTGGCGGGGGCGTCGCGGCTGGCGGACCGCCCCGCCGGTGGCCGTCGGACTGGTTGCCTTCGGCGTCGTCATTCTCGGCAACCTGCTCCTCCTGATGTTCTACTACTGGGGACAGCTCGATGACCCCATCGTCGCCCGCCTCAGTCTCCCGACCTGCGTGCTCCTCGCCCTGGCGCTGGCCTATGCGGTGAACGTGCTCGATGCCCCGCGGCGCCATCTTGCCGCCGTCTCCATCGGAGGCGCCGTCCTCTGCTATGTCTGGAGCGGGCTCATCGCCAACGCCCAGCACTCCGCGCTCAACACGCTCGACGCCGAACTCGCCTGGGAACAGCGCTACGTCGCCTCCCTTCCACCCGGCGACCGGCTCATCCTGACGAACAAGTCCGCGCTGCCGTGGATGATCCACGAAACGCCGGCGATCGCCATCGAGCAGGCCCGGCACCGCGTCGAAGAGCTCCGCTTCCAACTCGAGAACCACACCTTTCGCGAAATCCTCGTGACGCAAATGCTCCGCCCGACCAGCGCCGCCGGCGATTACCAGCTCGATCCCGCCGACCGGCTGCCCGACTGGTTCGTGCTTCAGCCGGTGGCGGAGCATCGGTTCGGAACGCGGCTCGACCGCGTCAGCCGACTCGTCGAGATTCAGCCGCGCCCGCCCGCGCCGCCGAAGAAGTGACCGGGCCCATTTCCCACCGTCCGCGCTCCATGTCGTCACCGTCCGATCCGAATCCCGACCGCACTCCCGTCTCGCGCCCCGCGCGGCCAGGTGAAGCCGGGCCGGAATCCGCCACGGCGCGGCGCTGGCGATGGATGGCCGCCCTCGCGCTGGTCCCCCTCGTCTTGTGCATCGCGGCCATGGCCCATGATCCGCTGTGGCTGGTCCTCGGCGTCGACCACGTGAAGCCGTACTTTGCCGACGTCGTCGCGATCCTCGCCGCCGGCCAGGCCCGCCACGCGGGGCTCAACGTGTTCGCCGAAAATCCCTTTGATCCGTTCGGCCGCCCTCATGTCTACGGGCCACTCTGGCTGATCAGCGGACGGCTCGGGCTGACCGTCAGGGATGCGATCTGGATCGGGCCGATCATCGGCCTCGCGTTCATTGCGGCTTCCGTCGTGGCGCTCGGCGCACGCAACTTGCGGAGCTTCTCCGCCTCCGCGGTCCTTCTCGGGTCGCCCGGGGTGCTCTTCGCGCTCGAGCGGGCCAACAATGACCTGATCATCGTCATCATGCTCCTCGCCGCCGCCTGGCTTCTGGCCCGCCGCGGCTGGCGCCCGCATACCGGCGGCGCCGCGCTGCTCGTGCTGGCCGCCGCCTTGAAGATGTACCCGGCGTCGGCGATTCCGATCCTGGCCGGCAGCCGGCGGAACCGCATCGCGCTGGCGGTGTTCTCCGCGGCCGTGCTGGTGTGCGTGGTGTGCTGGTGGGACTGGCGGCGCGAATACCAGGAGGCCATCGCGCTCGCCCCGCAGCCGACGACGATCTTCGCCTACGGGGTCTATGTCAGCTATCTGACCTGGAACAGCCTCTTCGCCACGCGCGGCTGGTTGATCCTGGGGGCGGTGCTCGGCGCCGCCGTTCTCGTTCCGCCGCTGATCCGGCGCTGGCGCGACCTGTGGGACTCCGTGCCGCCAGGCGGCTTCCAAGCCCACGCCTTTGTCGTCGGCGCACTGTGCTGGGGCGCGTGCTACGTCCTGGCGAGCAATTACCCCTACCGCCTCGTGCTGCTGATCCTGCCCGCCGTCCTCTGGATTTCGCAACTTGACCACCGGCGGTTCGGCTGGCTTGCCCGTCTCCAAATCGGCGGGTGGTCCGCGGTGTCATGGATCGCGGTGATCAAGCACCCGCTGGCCTTCGCATCCGTGCGCCCCCATCCCGGTTCGATCCCCGAATGGCTGACCGTCCTCGTCGGTTTCGAACAGGTTTTTGTGCTGATTCTCACTGTCGCGATGGCGACGGCTGCCGCCGGCTGGTTGCTGCGCAACGTCTGGGAGTCGGTCCTCACGGCCACAAACGCCTGAGCCGGACCCAGGCGGCGGAGAAACCGCGAATGGACACGAATCGATCGCTCGGCCTCGAGGGGCGGGTCGTTCACCTGTAGGCGCGGTGACCCCACCGCGCGACGCGAAGCGCCCGTTACCCCCCCTGGGGGCAGGTCACCGCGCCTACAACGAACTGCGTCGGATGGTGCTCCGAATGTAGGCGCGGTGACCCCACCGCGCGACGCATGCCTCACGCGTCGCCCCGCGGGGTGAGATGGGTCGCCCCGCCTACAAAGCTGCATCGCTCTCCGCTTTGAGCTTCGGTTGCGGCGGAGCCGTGACATGCCACGCCGCCCAACCCCGGGAAATGGCGCCCATTCGGACATTACGCAGGTTAATTTGGCCGGATTGCCGGATTCGGACGTTAATCCGGCACATGTTGATGGAAAGTATGTTATGGATGTCCAAGCGGCGGCGCAGCGAGTATCCGGCCAAATACACCCGGAATCCGGCCAAATCCGGTCGGTTAATTGCCGAATCCCCGCTCCACCCTGAGCAGCGTCCTCCGGGAGCCTTGTCACTCGAATGCGGGGGACGGTTGTCACGAGTGACACGTCCGGCCGTGACACCGTGTCAAAGCCGCCCGGCCCCCCTCGCTACGTTCGATGGAACAGGTATTCCACGTGTAAAAAAATCGATTGGAACACCTGTTCCAGCAAACAGGGCGACGGGCGACGCGACTTTGACACGTCCGTTCGCGTGACACCCTCCCCGGGCCGCGCCCGGCAGTCGTGACACCACCGATCGTGACCGCCCGCAGGGTGTCACGATTGCCGATGTCACTCGTGACAAACGCGGAGAGTTCACCCCCCCGGGACGGTTGTCACGAGTGACGCGTCCGGCCGTGACACCGTGTCAAAGCCGCCCCGGCCCCCCTCGCTGCGTTCGATGGAACAGGTATTCCACGTGTAAAAAAATCGATTGGAACACCTGTTCCAGCAAACAGGGCGACGGGCGACGCGACTTTGACACGCCCGTCCGCGTGACACCCTCCCCGGGGCCGCGCCCTGCGGTCGTGACACCGCCGATCGTGACCGCCCGCAGGATGTCACGATTGCCGATGTCACTCGTGACAACCGCTGGGGGGCGTCTTGTCACGAGTGACACGACGGGGATCGTGACAGCCCGCGGGGGGGCGTCTTGTCACGAGTGACACGACCCCGCCGTGTCACGATCGTGACAGGGCGCTCAGCCTCCGGGGCGGCTCTTGATCGCCCGGGTGATGGCGTCGCGCCACATGGCGAAGCTCCCGTTCACCGCCGCGTCGAGCTCGGCCTGGCTTACATGGTAGATGTTGATCGAGTAGCCGATCTGGGCGTCCGGCTCGCGCGCCCGCAGGTACGCGCAGAGCCGCGCAAACCGCAGCAGTTCGTACAGCTCCCGCGAGTCGGCCCAGTTCAGCTTGGGGACGCGCTGGTGCCATTCCGCCCGGCGTTCCGGGTGGGCATCGTAGTCCGCAAACGCCGGCTCGAGCTGGCGCAGCGATTCGAACGCCTTCTCCCGCTCCAGCGTCCAGGGCCCGCGGATCCCGCTGTAAACCTGCACCAGCGCCGTCGTGCTGATGCAGTACACGCCCGGTTCGAGCCGCACGAACGGCTGCGGGATCTTGAACCCGTTGATCATCTCCAGCCGCCGCGCGTGGATGTGATAATAGTCGGGTTCGCCCGTCCCGAAATACGACAGGTACACCGGCGTGCCCTCATGCACGTTGGCGTCCAGCCAGCTCTTCAAGCCGGGCAGGTCCTGTCCCCAGTCCAGCGAGCTGTCGACGAGGTGACGGTAGCCGTTCGCCGGCCCGCCTGCGATCCGGTTGAAATACGCCAAGTAGTACGGCGCGATCCGCGCCGCATCGATGGCCTGCCAGCCGGCCAGCGCCACCGCCGCCACCGCCAGCCAGCGCCGGCCCTTCCACGCCATCGCCACGACCAGCCCCGCGGCAATGAAGAGCACGGGATACGTCGGCATGATGTGCCGTTGCCCGATGTTCAGGTGGGTTGTGAGCGAAAACGCCCAGTACACCACGAACAGCACCGCCAGCGGCAGGACCCGGTACAGGTCGCCCTTCACGCGCTCGGGCCGCTTCCGCCAGCGCGTCGCGGCGAGGATCACCACGAGCACGGTCACGAGCAGGACGGGCAGCGTGGTCTTCAAGAGGAACGTCCACGGGAAAAACGTCGGCCAGCCGGTGAGGCTGTAGTCGCCATTCAGGTACGACGCGCGGCTCTTCGCCGAATCGATCACGTACGCGAAGCCGTAAAGGAACGCCTCGGGCAGTGCGTGCAACGCCGCGAGGGCGTCCACCACCTTGCCCTGCAACCCGATGTTCTGGTCGATCAGGTCCCAGCGGCGGATGAACTGTTTCGCCGCCGGCACCGCCGGATTGAAGGCGGCGTACCGGAATCCGTAGAACGCCCAGATGATGAACACCCCGACCGCGCCGTGCCCCAACCCGGAACCGAGCAACGCCCGCGTTTTCGCGGGACGCGTCGCAAACGTCTGTCGTCCGAACGTCACCGGCGCCGCCGCGTAGACCCGCGCCACCGCGAGGATCAGGAACATCGGCAGCAGCAGCACCGCCGAAAACTTTGCCACGCAGGCGAGCCCAAACGTCGCCATGCTCGTCACGGCCCACCGCCATCGTCCGTCGTGCAGGTGCCGCCAGTACGCTCCGAGACTCGCGACGAAAAAGAACACCATGCACACGTCGGAGGTCGCGAGCGCCCCGTGCGCGAGAAAGAGCGGGCTGAACACGAGCAGGCTGAGCGAGAAGAAGCCGGCTGCCGTCCCGAACAGGGCGCGCGACCAGAGGAACACCAGCAGGCCCGTGCCGACGCTGAACAGCGCGATCATCGCCCGCGCCTCCATCAGCAGCGGGAAGTGGTCCTGCCCGGTTTCGTAGAAGAACTCGTGCCCCATCACCCACACCTCGCTCGTGCGCCAGTAGATCTGATCGAGCGTGGGAAACTTCGCGTGTTCGAGGTACGCGGGCAGCGCCGCCCACCGCTGGGGCAGGTTGCCGTTTTCCGGCTGCAGCCGGTAGTCGTTGAACTGCCAGTACGCGAAGCCGCCCGTCAGGTGCGCGATCTCGTCCGAGGTCGTGCTCTGGACGCGCTTGCTCCCGACCCCGAGCGTGAAATGCAGCGCCAGCAGGGCGGTCACGGCGAGCGCAGTCAGCCAGCGGGCGGAGCGGGAGGTGGGGGCGGGCACGGTCAGTGGGCGGTGGTCAGCGCGAGCGAATGATCGACGTCCGTCAGCGGGGCGTTGAGCGCGAACCGCACTTCCGGCGCGCTCAGGTGAAACAGCAGGATCGAGCCGCCGACGATCGCCACGGGTTTTCGGTCTTTGAGCCAGTGGCACAACCGGCCGAACTCCAGCACTTCGAATTCCATCGCCTCGGGCAGCAAATGAGCTTGATCGGGCGGCGTGCCGGCGCCGGACAGCGCGAGCCGCAACTGCTGGTAACGGCGTTCGCGCGCGTCGGTCCACGGCCCCGACAGGTGCAGGTACACGCGCTGAAAATGCGTCGCGCTGATGGCGAACCAGCCGCCGCCCGGCCGGACCGGAAACGTCCGCATGCCGGTGTCATTGATTTCGTCCGCGAACCGGATCACCGGCAGGCGCCGCGCGCGCGGCGAGTCCGCGCCGAAATACGTGAGATAAACCGGATCCCGGTCTCCCGCCGCGTGCCGCGCGGCGATCCAGGTCGCGAGATCCGGCAGTCCCTGCCCCCAGTCGTACGAGCTGTCGACCAGGTGGTGCCAGCCGTTCGCCGTGCCGCCGGCCAGCGGCTGGAAATACGAGAGATAGAACGGGCGTGCGGCCAGCGAGTCGCTGACCTGCGCCACCACCGCGAGGGCAAGGGCTGCCGCCACCAGTCGTCGCGGCCCCCGCGCGAGCCACAGCGCCGCCGCCCCGGCGAACACGAAGACCACGGGATACGTTGGCACGATGTGGCGCTGGCCGATGTTGAGCGGCGTGTGCAATGCCGCCGCCCAATAAAGGACGAACAGCGCGGCCAGCGGGCTGGCGCGGTACCACCGGGAGCCGGCGCGCTCGCGGCGTCGGGTCGCCGCGAAGGCAGCCAGTCCGGCGGCGAACAACCCCAGCGTTGGCAGGGTGGTCTTGTACCAGAAGGTCAGCGGGAAGAACCGGGTCCAGCCGGTTGCCCGGGCGTCCCCGTCGAGGAACGCGAGCCGCCGGCGCGAGAATTTGTACGTGTGCGCGACGCCCCAAAGGTACGCCTCGGGGAGCAGGCGGTGTTCGCGCGTCCAGGCAATCACCCGCGGCACGAACGGCCGCGCTGCCGCCGCGGTCGAAGTCACGGGCGCCCCGGCGGTCCCGTCGGCCGGCGTGCCGGCGTGCAGCACCTCGTTCCACGTGAGCTCGAATTGTGCGTCGGGGGCATGGCCCGGCGCGAGGGCCGAGTACCGGAAGCCGTAGGCGCCCCAGAGCAGGATCAGCGCGCCGATGCCCATGGCCAGCGTCGCGCCGACGGTGGTGCCGATGATCGCGGTCCGCGGCCGGCGCCAGGTTCCCGCGCCGCGCAGCCGCACGATCAACGGAGTGGGCCGCAGCCAGCGGACGACCAGCAGAATGGCGAACATCGGGAGCGCGAGGATGCCCGACATCTTTGCCAGCAGCGCCGCGACGAGCGCCACACTCGCGAGGGCGACGTTCGTCCAGCTCACCACGTGCAGGAGCCGCCAGTAGGCCGTCATCGCGGCGAGCAGCGCCGCGGTGATCGCCATGTCCGCCGTCGTCAGTCCGCCCTGCGCCAGCAGCGTCGGGCTGAACGCCGCGACCGTCAGCGCGATCCACCCGCCCGCCGGTCCGAAAAGGTGACGCGCCCAGCGCCAGATCAGCCAGATGGTGAACACCCCGAGCAATGCGATCATCGCCCGGCCGGCGGCCACCATCCGGTCGCGCGGGTTCGCCCGGTCGAACAGGAACGTGTTCGCCACCCGGCTCACCACGGCGTGATTCCAATCCGCGTCGTTTGCCGGCACCCAGTGCACGTTCATCGCCAGCAACGGCAACGCTGCGAGCCGCATCGGCAGCATCCCGCTTTCCGGCTGGAGCCGGTAATCGTTGCACCGCCAGTAGCTGTAGCCGGCGGTGAGATGCGAGGGTTCATCGGCCGTCAGCCCCATCCGCGGCGAGACCGACACGGCCATCCACCAGTAAACCGCCAGCAGCGCGGCCACTCCGAGCCATTCCCACGAGCGTTTTCGGGCGCCGGTCTGCGCGGTCATGCGGGGGGCGGCGGCGGAGCGCCCGGCGGTCGTTTCAGAATATAGAGCGGACGCTGCTTCACCTCGTCGTAAATCCGGCCGAGGTACTCGCCGAGCACCCCGATCCCGATGAGCTGGATGCCGCCGAGGAAGAGCGTGAGCGTCACCAGCGTCGTGAACCCCGTGCTCGCCGTCTCGATGCCGAGCAGCCGCTTGGCCACGAAGAACAGCCCGAGCGCGAACCCGCACCCGCTGATCGTCACTCCGGTGTAGGTCAGCAGCCGCAGCGGAAATCGCGAGAAGCTGAAGATCGCGTCCAGCGCGTACCGCATCAGGCCCTGCCAGGTCTGCGACGGCTTGCCGGCCGCGCGTTCCTGCCGGTCGTAGAGGACCTCGGCGGTCGGGAAACCGACCCACGCCCGCAGCCCCGGGAAGAAGCGATGGCGCTCCGGCAGGTGCCGGTACGCCTCGAGTGCCTGCCGGCCGAGCAGGCCGAACGTGCCCGTGTTCGGGGCGACGGGGAAATCCGACAGCCGGCGGAACACGCGGTGAAACAGGTCGAGCCCGACCCGCCGCACGCCGCTTTCCTGGCGGGAGCGGCGCACCGCCACCACCACCTCGGCGCCCGCGCGCCACCGCGCCACCATCTCCGGGATCAACTCCGGCGGATCCTGCAGGTCCGCGTCCATGGTGATCACCGCATCCGCCGTGGCGGCCGCGGCCAGGCCCGCGGCCAGGGCGGACTGGAAACCGAAATTGCGCGACAGCTCCAGCAGTTCAAACCGCGGATCGCGCGCGGCGGCGGTGCGGATGAGTTCCGGCGACTGGTCGCGGCTTCCGTCGTTCACCAGGATCGCGCGCCACGTGACGTCGCCGTTCGCGGCGAAGACGCGGGTGAGTCGCGCCAGGAGTTCCGGGAGCACCGCCTCCTCGTTGAAGACGGGAATGACGAGAGCAATGGAGGGAGATGTGCTCATCCGGCCGGGCCGAGGCATGACAAACCCGCGGCCCGGGAGCAAGCGGGCGTGCGGCGGCGAGGCGCATTTTTGTCGTGGCGGCTCATGGGTGGGCATCCAGCCATTGCACCACCGCGTGCACGGGCAGGCACTGCTCGACGGCGATGTAACGCATCACGTTCACGTTCGGTATCAGCAGTGACACGACGCCCGCGGCGATGGCGAGCCGCCGGACGAGCGGACGTTCGGCGGCCTCCGTCGGCCGGCAGACGACCGCCAGCGCCGCGAGCGTCGCCGCGAAGCCGTAGCTCGCACTCCGCGTGAAATCCCCGACGGCGGTCGACGCCACGATCGGCAGGAGCGCCAGCGCCGCGAACCCCAACGCCATCCCCGTGCGGCCGGTGGCGTGCAGCCGCCAGACCGCGTACCCGACCAGCAGCCATCCGCCTTCGAGCGCGGCCCAGTAGCCGAGCGGCGCGCTCGCGATGTTCGTGGCCAGGATGTCGTGCTCTGCCACGCCCGTCAGCGGCGGCATGAATCCCATCGCCTGCGCGAAGACCGCCCGGACGGCAACGTAGAGGAGGGCGCCGGCCACCATTCCCGTCTGCATCGACCGGCGGCTGCCGATCGCGAGGTGGAACACCATCAGCAGCGGCACGCCCAGCAGCGCGCGTTCGTCGGTCAGCGCGGCGAGAAACACCGTCGCGCCCGCCGCCCAGGGGCTGGTTGCGACGAGCGCCAGGGCCATGAAGGCATGGGCGCAGTTGTCGAACCAGAGACAGAGGTCCCGCCAGACTTCCGTGCCGACGGTGGTCCCCGCCACCGCCAGCGCGACGGCGAGGGCGATCAGCCGGTCACGGCACGCCCGCTCGGCGGCGAGCAGAAGCGCGACGAGCAGGGCGAGCTGCAGCGCATACCGGATGACCGTCACGCCGGTGATGCCCGTGCCGGTCACGCGCGCCAGCAGTGGCACCGTCAGCCGGAAGTTTCGCTTCGCCTCGTTCTTCCCCGGTTCGAAGGCCTTGCGGTAGTCGAAGAGTGGATTCGCGATCTTCAGTTCGACGATCTGCTCCCAGTACGCGTTGAACACCGCTGCCTGCTGCTTGCTCATGCTCGTGGCCGGCCAGGAAAAGAACAGCGGCAGAAGCGCGCACGCGACGACGCCGAGCACCAGCCACCGCAGCCGCGAACCGCCGAGGATCGGGGAGGGCGGGGAGGGCGGGTTTGCAGCCGGCGCGGCGGGCGGGAGAGGCTCCATGCGGAGAGAGGGATGATCGCCGGCAGCCCGGCGGCGGGTTTTGCTTCCGCCGCCGAACGCGGGGACGGACAACCAAAAAAATCCTGCGCGGCGCCCCGCCCGCCGTCAACGGCGCGGCCCCCGAGTGAGCGATCAAAATTCGGTCAAAGTGGGGGAGTTAGTAGTTGGTACTTCGTATTTGGTACTTGGTCGCTGGTTGGTGGTCGGTGGTGATGGGTGGACGCGTGGCTCGGTGTCGTGATGTCGGTCCGAGCCGCATGGCCACTCGCTCGCAGCCACGAAATACCAATTACGAACTACCAACTACCAACTACGAACAACGAACAACCAATTGCCCGCACAAACGCGTGGGTCCTCCGCTTCAGCGGAGGAAGTTGTACTTGAAAACCGCCCACAGCGCGCGGAAGCCGTCGCGCCAGCCGATCTTCTTTCCTTCCGCGTAGGTGCGGCCGTAGTAGCTGATGCCGACCTCGTAGATCGGCACGTGCAACCGCGCCACCTTCGCCGTGATTTCGGGCTCGAACCCGAACCGGTCTTCCTCGATTCGGATCTGCTGGAGCACCTGGCGGCGGAAGACTTTGTAGCAGGTCTCCATGTCGGTCAGGTTGATGTTCGTCGCCATGTTCGAGCACAGGGTGAGGAACTTGTTGCCGACCATGTGCCAGAAATAGACGACGCGGTGCGGCTGGCCGCCCTGGAACCGTGAGCCGAACACCACATCGGCGCGTCCGTCGATGATCGGCTGGATCAGCCGCGGATACTCCTGCGGGTCGTATTCGAGGTCGGCATCCTGGACGAGCACGATGTCGCCCGTAGCCGCCGCGAACCCGGTGCGGAGCGCCGCCCCCTTGCCGCGGTTCACGTCGTGGTAAATCACCTGTTCCACGAGCGGCGTGATCTGCGTCCGCAGCAGGTCGCGCGTGCCGTCCCGCGAGCAGTCGTCGACCACGATGATCTCGAGGTCCTTCACCGGAGCCGCCCGCACCCGGTCGACGATCAGCCGGATCGTCTTGGCTTCGTTGTAACAGGGAATGACCACGGAGAGCTTCATGCCGTCAGGAGTGAGCAGCGTACGGCGGGCGTCCGCGCGGGGAAGCCGTTTTTTGCCACCCTCGTGTCATTCAATCGCGTAACCCAGGCTTCGCAGGGTGGGGCCGGCCTCGGCGATGAAGGCGGCGAGGGCCTCGGGGGGCATTTCATCGCGATAACTGCCGACCGTACCGCGGCGGACAAACGACTTGTCCTTCGGCCACATCGGGTCCTCCCAGCCGTGCTTCGCCTCCCGCTGCTTCTGCTTTTCAAACGAGGCGGCGCTCACGGCGGCCTCGAGGCGCGCGGCGGCGGCCTCGATGCCGGCAAAGGCGGCAATCCGGGCGAGTTCCTCGACCGGCGTGCGACGGAGGACCTCGTACCGGACAACGAGCAATTCGGCCTGGAACGGGTTCTTGAGCCACGCCTCGACGTGTTCGTGCCAGCGCGCCTCGAGATGCGGGGCCGTGCGAACGAGGGTCGGAAAATCCATCGGGCCAAACACCGCCTGGTGATGGTGAAACCATGAGACCATCGCGTCGCGACCGTCGCGCACGAGATAGATCACGCGGCGGTAGTCTTTCCGCGGCAGCGCATGCGATTTGAAGAACGTCGGCTCGCGATAACGGCGGTAAGCCACGCGCGCATACACGTCCGGGATCACGTCCTGCACCAACGAGTCGGGCGCCCGCGTCACGTCGATCCCGCCGGCCAGGCTCGCAAGCAGGTACTGGAGCCAGGTGTGCCCCGACTTGGGAAACCCGACGATGAACACGTCGGCCGGCTCATGGTCGTCGATGAGCCGGAGCCCCGTGAACGGCGCGGCCATCCGCAACGCGGCCCGGGCGATGGCGTAGCGAGGACGTGAAAGCATGGAACGTCGGGAGTCGCTACCGCCTGATGCCGCGTGTCACAAGGCGTTTCGTCTCCGGCTAGCGCAGTGTCATTTGCGTCGTAGCCGCCGGTAGGGCGCGGAGTCCCTTCCGCGCCATGGCTGGGAGCGGAGTCCCAGCCCTACCACCGAGGTATCGCGGCCGCGCGACACGGAGTGGGCCGGGCCGGAGGAGCGGCCACGCTTGCCGGAGGAGAATCGTCGCGTCAGCCTCGCCGCGATGTTCGCTGCCGCGAAGCGCTTCCTGCGCCTGCTTGTGCCGCCGTCGCTCCGGCGCGAATGGCGGTTGCGGACCGGCTGGCAATGGCTGCGCGGCGATTATCCGGATTGGGCCGCGGCGCGGGCGGCCTCCGCGGGCTACGATACGCCGGCCGAGCTCGAACGCTACGCTGCGGCGGCCCGGCGCGCTGAAGCGTGCCCGGGCGCGTGGGATCGCGACGGCGTGGTGTTCGAGACGCCCGCCAGCCATGCACCCTTGCTCGCGGCGCTCGCCGAGGCCGCTCGCCGGCACCCGACCGGATTCGACGTCATCGATTTCGGCGGAGCCCTGGGGAGCACGTGGCGCCAGCACCGCTCGGCGTTGGCGGCCTGCCGGGTGAGGCGGTGGTGGGTCGTCGAACAGCCGGCCTGGGTCGAGGCGGGCCGGCGCGAGTTCGCCCACGACGGCCTCGACTTTGCCGCCACCCTGGCGGAGGCCTCCCGCCGGCCGGCGTCGGAGGTTCTCCTGCTCTCGAGCGTGCTGCCGTACCTCGAGGCGCCGCATGCGCTGATCGATGACGTGATCCGCCGCCCGTTCTCCGCCCTCATCATCGATCGGACGCCGTTCTGGCGCGGCGGACGAGACCGGCTGACCGTGCAGCACACGCCGCCGCAGTATGGCGGCGGGAGTTACCCGTGCTGGGTCTTTGATCGTGAGCGGTTGCTCGCGCCGCTTCACGCGGAGTACCGGCTGGCAGCCGAGTGGCCGGGATTCGACGACCTCGCCGCGTGGGTCCGCTATCGCGGCATCTGCTTTACGCGTTCGAACGCCGGCTGAAGGTCGCGCGCCACCCGAGCGCCCATCCCGGGCGCACGCGGGGGAAGAATACCGGCAGCACGCCCATGTTGAACGCGAGCGCCGCCACTGCCGCGACGGCAGCGCCGGCGATGCCCAGCCGCGGGACCAGGATGAAATTCAGCGCCACGTTTGCCACCGCGCCGCCGGCTGCGAGCCAGAGGCCGTCGAGCTGCCGGTTCTCGAGCAGCAGCCATTGGCTGCGCGCGACACCGTGGGCGATGAACACAGCGGTCCACGCATGCACGGCCAGCGGCACCGCGGCGGCCGCGAAAGCATGCCCGAACAACAGACGGACCAGCCAGGGCGCGGCCACGGTCATCACGGTCGCGAATCCCGCGCCCGCCCAGGTCACCTGACGGTAGAAATCGCCCATCGCGCGGCGGTAAGCGGCGGGATCGTCGCTGTGCCAGCGCGTGAGCTGGGGAAACGAGGCGTTAAGGAGGATCATCGGCGCCAGATAGCCGATTTCGGAAACACGCACCGCGGCCGCGTAAAGTCCGGCCTCACGGGAATCGAGGAGCCGCGCCAGGATCACCACGTCGATCCGACGGTAGACCGAAATGGCCAGCGTCGTGATCAAAAGCGGGGTCGCGTCGCGGAGCATCCGCCGGGCGAGCGCGCCATCCCAGGACCAGCGAAGCGAGGCGGGACCTGCCGCGGCGAGATAGGCGACACCGAGTGTGCCGGCGATCAGCAGCGTCTCGGTCGCCGCGGCGGCGCCGAAAGCCACCACGCCCGCGCCGGCGATGACAAACGCGATCCGCAGCGTGGCGCCCGCGAGAAAGGCGCCGCCCTGGGCGGCGACGTTCGCGGGAACACGTCCCGTCGCGAGCAGCCAGGCCTCCGGGGTTTGGGCGAGGGGCAGCGCCACCATGATGACCAGCCAGCCGGTCAGCGCCGGGGTCACGCCCGGCTCGTGACGTGCCGCCCACACGAAAATCGCCACGCAGGGGGCGAGTGCGAGCGTCCGCAGCCCGGTCGCGGTCCCGAGCAGGGCGCCAGTGCGTTCGGGGGCGCGCACCAATTCGCGCTTCACGACGCCGTCGAGCCCAAGTTCCACGACCACCGCCGCGAGCGCCGCGAGCGCCAGTCCGCTTTGCAGGATGCCGTTCCCGGCCGGACCGAGATGCCGGATCACGAACAACTGCACGACGAAGCTCACGCCCAGCCGGAGTCCGCGATCCACCGCCAGCCACCGGGCGCTCCGGGCGGCCGTCTCGCTCGGTGCGGCGATTGTCTTGATGCGGTCCGCAAGTAAACGCACGATGCCGGCGAAATTGAGCGGGGAACCCGACTTCGGCGAGTCCCGTTCGTTGTTCCGCCTCCCCCTGTTGAATCATTACTGCACCCTTTTCGACCGACGGTACGCCCCGCAGGGCCTCGCGTTGTGGCTCTCGTTGCACCGCGAGGATCCCGACGCCGTGCTCTGGGTGCTGTGTCTCGATGAGGCGACCGCCGCCGCGCTTGGCTCCCTCCGCGAACCGAACCTCCGGCCGGTGCCGCTCGCCGACCTCGAGTCGTTCGATCCAGAGCTTGCGGCGGCGCGTTCGACGCGCTCGCCCGTCGAGTATGTCTTCACCGTCTCGGCGTCGTGGCCGCTCTTCCTGTTCGCGCGCGAGCCCGACCTCCGGCTGCTCACGTGGCTCGATGCCGACACCGCCTTTTTCTCCTCGCCGGAGCCGCTCTGGGCGGAACTCGGCGCCGGCAGCGTGCTGATCGTGGGTCATCGGTTCCCGGCATTCCTGCGCGAGCTGGAGGTGAGGGGAGTGTTCAATGTCGGCGTCCTCTGTTTTCGCAACGATGCCGCTGGCCGCGCCGTGCTCCAGGACTGGCGGCGCCGTTGCCTCGAGTGGTGTCATGATCGCGTGGAACCGGGCCGTTATGCGGACCAGAAGTACCTCGATGCCTGGCCCGCCGCATTTCCGGGCGTGGTCGTGAGCGCAAACCCCGGCGTGAACCTGGCGCCGTGGAACTGGCTGAACCACACCTACGCGTTTTCGTCGCCTGGACTCCAGGTGGACGGGCGCCCGCTGATCGTTTTCCATTTCGCCCGGTTTCGCCTGCTCGGCGCGCGCCGCGTGGACTCGGGGCAGGTGGAATATGGCGTCATGCCGTTCCGGCTCCGATCCTGGATTTACGGCCGCTACTGGCGGTGGCTCGACGAGGCGCGTTCCCGCCTCGCCCACGTCGCGCCCGAGCTCGCGGCCCCGCGCTATGTCGTTCGCGAGTACCGGCACGCCTGGAAGACGCGGCTGCTCGAGGTGCTGTTCGGCGCGGTCTGGTGGCGCGTTGGCCCCTGGTTGGTCTCGGGAGGGTTCGTGGTCGGCCGGTACTCCGGGCGCATCCTGCGCTGGGTGCGACGCCGATCGGCCGCTGCTTCCGCCCCGGCATGAAACTTCGCGTCATCACCGTCACCCGGGGAGATTCCCCGTACTGGCCCGACGCGTCCGCCTCGGTCGCGGCGGCGGTGCCGGACGCCGAGCACGTCGTGGTGTGTCCGCCGGCGCAGGCCGGAGCTGTCGCCCGTCCGGGTGGAATCGTCCTGCCGGAGGTCGGTCCGGGGCTGTATCCCAACCTCAACCACGGGTTGGGAGCACTGCCGCAGGACTGGGACGCGTTCACCTGGCTCAATGACGACGACCGGCTGCAACCGGAGGGATTTGCGGCGCTGGTTGCGGAGTTTCGCCGTCGAGCCGACGTCGACGTGATGTTCGGGCGCGTCGCGTTGATCGACGGCCGGGGCGGTCGCGTCGGCACGCTGCCGGTCGCCCGGCGCGGTCAGGATCTCGCCGCGTTGTTCGGTCGCGGCATCATCCCGTTCGCCCAGCCCGGCACCGTGATCCGCCGGTCATGGTGGGAGCGGTTGCGGCGGTTCGACCCGTCGTACGGGCTGGCGGCCGACATGGACTTCTTTGTGCGCGCGTTGGTCGGCGGCGCGCGGTTCGCGTTCTTCGATGCCGAGGTGGCGGAATTCCGGCTGCGCGCCGGGCAATTGTCGAAGCGCACCGACGAGGCGGAGCTGGAGACGGCGCGGGCGCTGGCGCCGCTGCGCGGAGCACCAGGCGGCACGGGCGCGCTGCTGCGGTTCCGGCTCGCCAACCTCCCGGCCTATGCCGAGCGCCTGCGGCGGCATGGCTGGAAATCGATGCGCGAGATCTACGAGTCGGTCACGTGAACCCGCCTGTTCTGGTCATCTCGAACATCGACTGGGCCTTCGTCTGGCAACGGCACCAGACCGTCGCGTCGTTGTTCGCCCGCGAGCACAACGTGATCTTCTGCGAGATTCCCGGACTCCGGCGCGTGACGTGGCGGGACGCGGGCCGCGTGCTGGGACGCTTTCGCCGGGTGGCGGGGCGGAACGGCGGAACCGAGCCGGTGCCGGACCGAATCACCATCCTGCGGCCGTTTGTCCTGCCGGCGACCAACGCCGTTTTCTGCGCCCTCAACCGGTGGCTGATTGCCCGGTTCGTCCGTCGCACGCCCGCCCTGCAGTCCGTCGGGACCGTGGTCGCCTATTCCCCCACGTGCACGACCAGGCAATTGCTGGAATGCGTCCGGCATGGCCCGGTCGTCTATGACTGTACGGACGACTGGGGTTCGGTCGCCGGCATCCCGGCCCGGCTGCCCGCCGACGAGCGGTGGCTGCTCGCGACCGCCGATCTGACGCTCGTGCCGAGCCGCCGGCTCGAGGAATTGAAGCGGCCCGATGCGCGCCGGCTCGTCCGGTTGCCGCACGGCGCGTTCGTCGAACGCTTTCTGGTCGAAGCCCGGCCGGTCGCCGATCCCGGGCGGCTGACGGTGCTGTATTACGGACATCTCCACTCGCAGCACCTCGATTTCGCGGCGATCGCCGCCCTGGCCCGGGCGCGCCCCGGGTGGCGCGTGATTCTCGTCGGTCCGGTGAAGACGCCGTTTGCATTTCCGGGCAACGTCGAACTTCCGGGACAGCAGCCCCACGAGCGGCTGCGCGAATGGATCGCCTCCGCCGACGCGCTGCTGCTGCCGTATGCGTTGAACCCGTACACCGAGGCGGTGATGCCGGCCAAAACGTACGAGTGTCTTGCCACCGGCCGCCCGATCATCGCCACGCCCCTCCCCGAACTTGTCGCCGGATTTTCCGGGCACATGACGTTTGCCGCGCCGGGCGAGGACTGGGCGGCGGCGGTCGAACGCGCGGTCCGCACCGATGCGCCGGACGCACGGTCGGCCCGCATCGCGCTCGCGAAGGACAACAGTTGGGCAGAGCGTTTCGCGCGACTCTGCGAACTCCTCGCCGGTTGAATCACGATTCTCCCTCCGGACCGGACCGCGCGGGGCCGCGATCCGTCACAGGTGCGCGGCTCGCAGGAGCGACCGGAGGTCCCAGGCCCCGCAGCGCCAGGGTGAGAAATACCGGTGTCGCACCGCGATTTCCTCGCGGCCGCCGCGCCAGGTCATCCGTTCGCGAAGTCCGCTGCCGCCGGCCGCGACGACCCGCAGCGGGATCGGCTTGAAGCGCACGCGGTTCTTCCAGAGGCGGGCGTGGAAATCGTAGTCCGCCATGGTTACGAACGCCGGGTCGAAACCGCCGTTTTCCGCAAACAGCGACCGTCGGTACAACGCCCCGGACGTCGGCAGGAAATTTCCCGCGACCGGATTCACGCGCGAGCGCATCCGTTCGATCCGCCCGTTGTCGTAGGCCACTTCGCCGCTGACCACGCCGGCTTCGGTCCGGGCCGCCCAGTTCAGGAGCTCGCTCAGGGCCATGTCGCCGACGAGGCGGTCATCCGTCCCGAGCAGCAGGATCCACTCGGCGCGCGCCGCGGCCAGGCCGGCGTTCCATTCCTCGAACCGCGTTCCCGCCGACGGCGCCTCCACGAGGGTGAGGGCGTCGCGCCGGTCCGCGAGCCACGCCCGGCGCTCCCCGTTCGCACCGTCGTCGACGACGATCAACTCCGTCGCCACCGCCTTCTGGCTCCGGATGCTCGCGAGGGTCTCCGGCAGGCTCTTCGTTCCCGCGCCGGAGCCGGCCACCACCACGCTGATCGCGGGGGCCGTGGTCATGACGTGCCGGTCGCTGCGTTCGTGCCGGCTTCGCGGGTGTCGCCCGCCAGGCGCATGCTCTCGCGGACGAATGCCACCAGGAATCCCATCAGCACAAAGACGAGCGCGGCCACGAGTGGCTGTTCCAGCGCCTCCATCCGGTTCGTCCAGGCGTCGATCAACGGCACCGGCAACCGGGCGTGGTTGAGCCAGGTGCACGCC
>DASZYH010000056.1:0-3752 GCA_035545515.1 Opitutaceae bacterium | reverse complement strand
GAGTTTGCCTGCGACTTCTTTCAGCCACAGCCTCGCGGCCGCTGCCTTGTCGTTCAGCTACGGTTACCTCCATCTGTTCCGATCAGCTCCTTTCATCTGATTAGTTAACGTTCATGCCGGGCACACTAGGGCGGGGTCGCCTGACCCCGCCATGGCTGGGAGCGGAGTCCCAGCCCTACCCCAGGACACACGCCGGCGATCGTCGACTTCTTGGTGCGAGCCGCACCAGCGGCGTGAATTCCGGGACTGGCGGCACGCGCGGGATTTTACACGAAATTCGCGGCCAGATGCTCCCGCTAGGCCTTCCGGGCGACCTCGACGCTCGTCTTTGCGGCCAACCCCGGTTGTGATGCGGCCCGTTGATCCCACAATCGACGCCTGATTTCCGAATCGTCGCGCGGCGGGCCGGACTGGCCTCCGCTGTCGCGGCCATCTATGCGCTCTGCTGCTGGTCGCCGGGGCTGCTCGCGTTGCTGGGCATCGCGACGGCGGGAGTGTGGTTCCTGGACCTCGAGGGCGCGCTGGCGGCGAGCGATGCGCACGCCGCCGGGCTCAACCCGCTCGGACACAATCCCCTCGATGTCTTCCACCGCCCGCACATGTACACCGACTGGTGGTACGCGCTGCGCTGGTTCGGGCTGACGCGCGCGGACTACCTCTGGGTTGGCGCGCTGCTCGGTCTCGCGTTTCTCATCGTCGCCCTGCTCCAGGTGCGCGTGCGACGGACCAGCGAGATGGTCCTCGCCCTGGCCGTCGTGGCCGCCCCACCCGTGATCTTCAGTTTCGTCCGCGGCAATGCCGACATGGCGATCTTCATCGTGCTGGCGCCCGCCGTCGCGTGCCTGCTGTCGCCGCACGCGCCGCTGCGGTGGCTGGCGGTCGCGGTGATCGCGTTCGCCACGGGACTGAAATCGTATCCGGCGATCGCCGGGCTGATTCTCCTCGCGCCCACGCGACCGCGCCGCGAGATCGTGGCGCAAGTCAGCCTGTTCGCGATCCTGGTGATCCTGCTGGCATTCGATCAATTCCGCGACCTCGCCACGAACCTCCACGGCTACAACCTCGAGCGGCGGCTGCCGGGATTCTACACCTATGGCCTGACAGTGACGGCCCGGTTGCTCGCCGCGCCGGGCTGGTGGACCGCCGTGCTCGTCGGGGCACTCGTCGCGTTTGCCGGTGCCTGGTGGCGGTGGCTGCCTCGCTGGGAACCGTCCGTCGAGCAACGCGCCGATCATCTCCGGCTCGTCATGGGCGCCGCCCTGCTGGTCGGCTGCTATTTCGCGGAAATCAATTATGCGTACCGGGCGGTGTTCGCGATCTGGCTGGTCCCGCTGCTGGCCCAGGCCTGGACGGCAACCGACTGGCCGCCGGCGATCCGGCGGCTGGGTCAGGTGACGCTGGTGCTGCTGCTGGCGTGGTTGTGGTCCGACGGCCTGGCGTGCGTGGTCCTGAACGGCTTCGCCCGCCCGACGTCGCTGCAGATCGACGTGTGGTCAAAGTGGATCGTGCTCGCGCAGCAGCCGGTGGTGTTCCTGCTGATGGCCGCGCTGCTCGCCTGGCTGGTTGCGTTTGCGCGCGCGGGACTCGAGGGACTGGGACGAGCGAGCAACAAGACCGCTGCAAACGCTCCGCTGGAGACGGCGAGCAACTGACCGCCGCCGGGCAATGCTCACGCCCCGCGCGGTGAGGTCACCGCGCCCACATCTAAAAGCCTGCCTACAACGGTCGCACCCGGCGGTGGCGGCGCCACCGCCCCCGGAGCAGCGCGAACAACTTCCAGGCACCGAAGGCCAGGCGGTACGTCGCGCGCGACCAGGGTGACCGGCCGAAGTGCTTCAGGTACACGTCGCGGTTCGCGTCGAAGATGGCCCGCGACATCCGGTCGAAGTCCTTCGCCACGCTCACTCCCTTGAGGTGGATGAAACTCTCGCTCCCGTCGTACACGACCCGCCAGCCGGCGCGGGCGACCCGGATGCAGAGATCGAGGTCATCGCCGTACATGAAGAACCGCTCGTCGAAAACCGCTCCGTCCGGCGCGACAGCCGCGAGCACCCGGCGGGGCGCGAGCATGAAGGCGCCGTTAATGGCGCCGACCTCGTAGGTTCCGTCCGCCGGGAGGTGGGTAAGATTGTAGCCCGCGAATGCGGCGGAGTGGGAAAAGCGCGCCGCCAGTCCGGTGGCGCGGCAGAAGCCATCCCAAAGCGTAGGGATTGAGCGCCGGCACGCGAGATCCATGGCCCCGTCCGCCTGGACGAGCCGGGGCGAGATCAGGCCGATCGTTTCGTCGGCGTGCAGGCGCGCGAGGCAGTGCCGCAGGGCGGCCTCGTTCCCCACCGTGTCGGGATTGAGAAACAGGACGTATTCGCCGCGACTGAGGGCGTAGCCGCGGTTGTTGGCCCGGCCAAAACCCAGGTTTTCCGGAGCCGCGACGTAACGCACCCGCGGATGATCGCGGCGAATCAGGTCGTCGGCGCCGTCGCCGGGGGAATTGTCGATCACGATGACCTCCACCGCGCGCCCGTCGAGTTCGGCGGGCAGCGAAGCCAGGCAGGCGCCGATCTCGTCGCGCGACTTGTACGCAACGACAACGATCGATATCGCAGGCAACTCCGGCGTGGACACCGGGCGAGGGTGCGCGATGCTTCCGCGCAACGCAACGCACTCGTATGGCCCGCGACCGTCGGCACGATCCAGCCGCCGCCTTCCCGACCTCCCCTGGTCCCCAATCCGAGAAAGCGGTCGGTTCCCCGTTTCGGTTCCACCGCGCCGTCCTCGCTGTCATCGTCGCCGCCTGGTACGCGCTGCTGTTCCGCCGGCCGGAATGGATGGCGCAAATGGGCATCGGGACCGCGGGAGCGTGGTTCGTCGACACCCGGGCCGTGCTGGCGGCGAGCGATGCCCATGCGCTGGGCATCAGCCCGCATGCGCACAACCCGCTGGACCCGTTCAACCAGCCGCACCTGTACCCGAGCTGGTGGTTCGGACTGCACGCGCTGCATCTCACGAGCGCCGACACGGTCCTGGTCGGCGCCGTGCTGGTGCTGCTTTTCCTCGTGGTCGCGCTGCTCCAGGTGCGGGTGCGCAGCGCGGGCGAGGTTGTCTGGTCGGCGCTGATCCTGGGTGCACCCCCGGTGGTGCTCGCGTGCAACCGCGCCAACGCCGACCTGCTGGTGTTCGTGGCGCTGTCGGCGCTCGTTCCCTGCCTGACGGCGCGGCGGGCGGCGGTCCGCTGGCTGTCGCCGCTGGTCGTCCTGGCCGGGACGGGCATGAAGCTGTACCCCGCGATCGCCGCCGTGCTGCTGCTGGCGCCGACGCGACCGCGGCGGGAGCGACTGGCGCAATTCGCCACGGCGGCGGTGCTGCTGACCGCCTTCATTGTCTCGGAGGCGGACGTGATCTCGCGCTATGCCGAGTTCCCGCGGCCGGAGGGGTTCTTCACGTTCGGAGCGGCGGCGGGCCCGCAGTTGTTTGGGGTTTCGAACCCGGCGATCACCGGACTCACCGTCGCCCTGATGGTCGGCGCCGTCGCGTTGTGGTGGCGGCCAACGGCGGGTTGGGCGATTCCCCTCGCCGAACATCGCGATCACCTCCGGTTCATCCTCGCGACGATCGTCCTGGTCGGGTGCTATGTCGTGACGGTGAACTACCTCTACCGCCTCATTTTCGCGATCTGGATGGCACCCTTCCTGTGGACTGCGATGACCGCCCCGACGAACCGCGGCGGGATGCGCGGACTTGCTCGGCTGACCGGG
>DASZYH010000055.1:0-19070 GCA_035545515.1 Opitutaceae bacterium | reverse complement strand
TTGATGACTGATGTAGGCGCGGTGACCTCACCGCGCGAGATGTGATGGACGCATCAAGCCGCGCCGTGAGGTCACCGCGCCCACAGGATTTGAAGCGGCTTTCGGGTGAGGCTTCGGCGGACAGGTCGACGCTGAGCATCGGGGCGCCACTCGCTCACGCTCGCAGCCACGGGGATCGCCGAACCCCGCCATCGCGCTGAGAGCGCTTTGAATCCCTCGCGGACTTCGCGAGACACTGGCATTGGTTTTGGCTCCGTGATCTCTGCGATCTCCTGTGCGAAGGCCTGGGAAGAACCTGAACGACCAAGCGGAGTTTTACAGGAGCACGCGGAGGACACGGAGAGGGCGAGGCAGTCGTGGCGGAGGGTCGGCTTGCTCACGCTCGCAGCTACGCGGATCGGATCCGCTCGCTGGTGCTCGCAGCCACGGGGTTGGGAAATCGAAAATCCAAAATCGAAAATGGAAATTGGACGGTCGGCACGCTTACGGTCCGCCTTCGCTGCAGCTTCCACCTTCGCGCGAGGCTTCGGCGGAGACGGTCGCGGCTGCACATTCCACGCTCTAATCACTCACGTTCGAGTGCTACGAAGTCGCATCAGGAGCACGCCGCCTGACCAGGCTTCGCCTATCGGCCATTGCAGCTGGTTGCCGGCACAGATGGCGGTTCCTGGCGCGTCGCTCAATTCGCGGTCGAGCTCCCACTGCCCCGGCTCCGGCAACGTCACCGTCATTGCGTTGCCCGGGTTGGCAAAGCGGTGCCAGATGGCGAGCAACCGCCCTGTGGTTGGATCGTGCACCGTCACCACCTGCCAGCCGGTGGGATGCTGGTATGAATCACCGCCGGAACGCGCGCAGCGGAAAGCGCCGTCGCGAATCACGGGGGCGACCTGGCGGTAGAATGCCACCGCGCCGCACACGAAGCGCCACGCCGGTTCGCCCAGGCTCTCCACGTCGCCGGAGAGACACATGCGGCCGAGAAACGTCGCGGCGAGCGAGTAGCTGAGCCGCCGGAGCGAGTCGTCGCGCCGGAGCACGGCCCAGATCTGCTTCTGCGCGGACCAGACCAGGCGGTTCAGGTTCGCCGCGATGAGGGGAAGGTCGGGCGTCTCGTGCGCATCGGACGACGAACTCATCGCCGTCAATGCCAGCATCGAAGGCTCGAGGCGGTGCCCGCCCGACGCGCAGTTCTCGATCACGAGATCGGGCAGCTCCGCGTGCAGCCGGGCAAGAAACCGCTGCACGCCGGCGAGGTGTTGGCGGAGGTTTTCGCCGGGCGACTCGTCGCCGTCCACCCCCGGCCCGATCGAATCGTTGCAGTCGACCTTGAGGTAACCGAGCCCGTCGTCGCGCAGGCGGGCGAGCACCCGCCGGGCGAAATATGCATGCACCCAGGGATCGCGAAAATCCCAGAAGCGGCGGTTTCCGACCTCGAGCGGAACGCCGTCGCGGTGAAGCTGATGCGACGTCTCGCCCCAGGCATCGGAGCCAGGATTGATCGCCTCGAATTCAAACCATAGCCCCGGCACCAGGCCACGCGCGCGGACGGCATCCGCCGTCGCGCGCAGGCCACCCGGAAAGGCGCGGCGGTTCACGCGCCAGTCCCCGTTCTGCTGGAAATCACTCCCGGACCGCTCCGCCCAGCCATCGTCGATGACCAGGTAGGTGACGCCGGTGCCTGCGAGCCGGTCGGCCAGCGCCACGATGCGGTCATGGGTGGGATGCCCCCACGTCGTGCACCATTCGTTGAAGACGATCGGCAGTGAATCCTCGGAGCGCGGGCGGGCGGTGGCCCGGGCACGCTGGCCGGCAAGGAGCCGATCACTGGCCTCATCGAGCGATCCGGCGACCACGGTGAGGAACACCGGCGGTGCCGCCACGGATTCGCCCGGCTGCAACGTGCGGCGCCACTCGCCAGCGATGCGGTCCGCCCCGCCGCCGGCGAGGGCCAGCTGGTCGGCTCGGCGGTATATTTCCAGGTGCCACGTGCCGGGACACGCGAGCTGCGCCAGCCAGGTGACGCCCGCCACGTGGTCTTCGAGGCCCACGCCGGGGAACCAGCCGTTCACCGGGAGGGAGCCGGCTTGACCGAAGCGCTCCGAACGCACGCCGTGACCGGTCCACGAGCGTTCGAGATGCAACTCCTCGAGGCGACGGACCTCGTGCCGCCCCTCCGCGCTCCAGGCGCTCCGGAAGCGGTGCACCCGCATCCGGCCCGGACCATCGTCGGCGGCAAATGGCGTCAGGCCCCCGAGCGAAAAGGAACTGAGTGATTCGAGAGTGAGCGGACGATCCGACGCATTCTCGGCCACCGTTTGAATTTCGAGCACGCCGGTGGTTTCGTCCGCCACCAGCTCGTGCCGGCAGACGAGGCCGGACGCGGCGGCCAACGTCGTGCGGATCACGGTGCGTCCGCCGCGGGCCTCACGCGTGTGGTCGCGCACGGTGAGCGCGTGCGTCGTGGCCGAGTGGCGCAGGGTGCGGCCCTGCGCGTAGCCGCCCGGATACGCCTCGCCGGCGAGCCGGGCGTGGACGAGCGGGTCGACTTCCCAGGCGCGAACGGCATTCCACGGCGCGGGCAAGCCACGCACTGCGGGAGTGTCGGCCTGCTCGCGCGGAACGGCGATCTTGTCCGCCAGGACGAGGGGGAAAATCGTGAGGCCCCAGGCGCCGGTTCGGTCCGCCGGCGCCTGATAGCGCACGCCAATATCACCGAGGGCATATTCGGCCTGCGTCAGGATCGGCATGGGAAGCCGGGTGAACCGGCCGGGAGGAAGGAATGCGTGCGGACGGATTTCGCCGCCATGAGATCAGGCTGACGGTTTCCGGCGGCGAAATCCACGGGGAAGCGGCCGACTCGGCCGACCGGCGCTCCCCGCGCGGCCAGCCCCGGGAACATCCCGGGCGCGCGGGTGCGTCGCCCTCGCGGCCGGGCTCAGAAGCGCGTCGTCGCCGAAAACGTCAGGGTGCGCGGGGGCGACCAGGTGCGGCCGCCGGCGGAGTAGAGCTTGTTGGCCAGGTTTTCCACGTTGAGCTGGAGCGCGACGGACCGGCCCAGAACGCGGGTCTCGTAACCGAGGGCGGCGTCGAAGACGGTCCAGCCGGGCACGACGGTACCCCAAGCGGAGTTGCTCGCGAGCGGCATCAGGGAGGTCTGGGCGCGGACGCCGAATCCGATCCAGCTGCGCTTCAGCGGGCCGTCGGTGAAGCTGTACTTTTGCCAGACGCGCAGGGTGTCGTCCGGGGTATTGTCGAGCGGGCGGCCGTTGAGAATGGAATAGTCGATCATCGACGAGGCCGTCGCGGGGGTGCCGGCGAGCGGCTTCGAGACCGTGATCTGGTTGGTCCAGAGATGGCTCGCTTCGAAACTCACCATGTAGTTTGGAACCGGCATCCAGACGAAGCCGATCTCCACGCCGCGCGACGTGTTGCCGTCGATCGCCTTGTTCCATTGGACGCGGGCGGTCTGCGCCAGGTTTTGCGTGGTCGGATTCGGATCGACGGCGGTGCCGATGTTGCGCGGATCGTTCGCGGTACGGTCGTTGTCGATGATGATCGTGTTGTGGCGGGTGAGGTCGAACACGCCCACGCGGCCGATCAGGGTGCGGTCGAAGAGTTCCACCTTGAGGCCCGCCTCGCGGCCGCGGCCCTCGAGGTCGGGGACGGGGTTCGCGGCTCGCTCCTCCGCGGTCACCAGCGAGGTATAGCCGCCGGTGGCGTTGATCAGCGAACCCGCCGGGACGGCATCGGTGCCGATATTCTGGCTGACGTAGAAGTTGAGGCCCTTCACCGGCGCGAAGACGAGGCCGAGGGTATTGGACTGCGTGGAGGTCTTGCGCGTGTTGAGGAATTGGGTGAGGTGCACCCGGTTGCGGTCCTCGGTCCACGATTCCTGCTGGATGACGGAATTGCGGTAGCCGGCAAAGGTCGTGATCCGGTCTTTCCAGAAGCTGCCGCTGTAGGCCACGTAGCCGGCCTCGGGGAAGATGCGCGAATAGCTCTGCGCCGTGACTCCCGGCGCCAGGGTTTCGTCGTTCCAGGTGAGAATCGATGCGTAGTCGGGCACGGTGTGCACGCGCGGGTCGAAGTAGTTGAGGACGTTCGCCGCCGTCAGGCTCGCCGGCGAGCCGGCGACATTCGGCGAGCCCGTCACCGATCCCAGCTTCGCGAAGTTGAAGGTCGGATTCACCGACCAGGCCTGGTCGTAGGCGGCTTCATAGCCGAGCAGGAGCTTGTGGTCGATCTTGAGGAAGCGCTGGGTGAACACCGCCTCGATCTTGCCGTTGAGCGGGATTTCCTCGCGCTTGGTCGCGGTGGTCGTGGCCGAGAGGAGGGGAGTGCTGCCGTCGGGATAACGACGGAGCGCGTTGCTGAAGAAGTCCGTCAAGCTGTGCTGGTCCGCCCAGCGACCAAGCAGCCGCAGTTCGAGCCAGTCGGTCGCGATCAGATCCGTCTCGCTCTCGATCAGGTCGTATTTCGTGGCGAACGGGTCGTTGGCCCCGAAGTGGTTGGCGGCGTTGCCGCCCGCCCAGTCGCCGGCGGTGAAGCTTTCCCCCTCGCCGAGGGAGTGCCAGACTCCGTCCACCGCGTAACGGTCCGCCCGCCAGTTGGCGAAGGCGCGGCCGATGCGCGCGCGGTACTCGGCCACCGTGTAGGCCCGGTGGAGGGCGGTGGAGTTTCCGAGGTTGAGCAGCGCCTGGGACGGGTTGTCGTAGTCCCGCTGGTAGGCGGCGGTCGACTGCATCGAGTTGCTGATCATGTTGCCCGTGACGTCGCGATGCGCGAATTCGAGGCGCGTGGTCAGTTTCCGGAAGGGCCGCCAGGTGACCTGCGGGTCGATGAAGACCATCCGCGAGTTGCTGAAGTCGCGCCAGGTGTTGTCATTGCCGTACTGGGCGATGATCCGGTAGGCCAGCTTGTCCTTGATGATCGGGCCGGCGAGATCTGCGCGGAGGTCAAAGCTGTTGTTCGAATCCACCTTGGTGCTGAACCGGTAGCTGGGCGTGAACGAGGGCTTCTCGGTCACGAGGTTCATCACGCCACCGAGGGTGGAGCCGCCGACGAACACCGCCATCGGGCCGCGGGCGACCTCCACCCGGTCCACGTTCTCGGTGCCGAAACCGAATTTCATCGGCAGGCCGTTTCGCTGGCTGATGTTGATCGGCTGCCCGCGGACGCGCGTGCGCAGCGGTTCGCCGCCGGTGACCGCGCCGACGGTCGGGTCGATGCCGGCCGAGTTGCGGGTGCCGTTGTCCATGCCGCCCTGGTCCGTGGTGAAGGCGGCCTGGTAATTCGCGACGCCGTTGAATCCGACGCCGCCCGTATCCTCGAGGAACCTGGCCGTCACGACGTCGATCGCGAGGGGGATCTTGGCCAGGTCCGCCGCAAACCCGGTGGTCGAAACGGATTTGTCGGCCACGTAGGCGGAATCCTTCTTGCTGGTGACCTCAAAGGCGGAAAGCACGATGGCGTCATTGCTCGTGTCGCCGGTCGTCCCGGCGGCGGCCGGCGGAGTCGTCTGCGCAGCGGCAGGGAGGAGGCCGGCGAGCAGCACTGCGGCGATGAGCGGCGCCCGGTGGCCGGGGCGGTGGTATTTCATGGGGTGAGGGCTGGTTGATTGTGGTTACGGTTCGCGCCCGCAAGCGCTTACCCCGCCGGCCCGCCGGGCAAGGTGCCGCACGTGAAGCAATCGTGTCGCGGCCGGGACCAAGCGCTTGGGGGACGGGGTATGCTGGGCTCCCCGTGCGTATGGGCCGGCGCCGGGCGGACGGAAACCGCCCCGTTACTGAAATCGCTCAGCAACCCTCCGGCGGCGCCGGCGGGCTGAACGATTTCAGCGCTCGCCTCGTCGCCGGTGGAATCACCAACCTGCCTTGCTTCCGGGCACCATGCGCTTGCCTCCTGGCCGATTCCTTTGCTCCCGTCTCCTGGCCCTCCTGCCCCTTGCGACGATGTTTGCCTTGGGCGCGGCGACGGCCCCGGCCACGCCGGCGCCGGGACAACGGTCCGTCCCGCGCGTCGTTCGTCTCATGGCGGTGGGTGATTCGATCACCGAAGGAGGGGCGTTCTTCTCCTGTTATCGCTTTCCCCTGTGGAAGAAGCTCCGGGCCGCGGGATATGCCGTCGAGTTTGTCGGCACCCGCACCGCCACGGGTGATGCCGCCGCGCCGCTCTTCCCTCCGCTGGCCCACGAAGGCTACGGCGGCAAGACGACCGAATATCTCGCGTCGGTCGTGCCGGGCCATTTCCGCGCGCACCCGGCCGACATCGTGCTGCTCCACAGCGGGCACAACCATTCGGTCGAGGAACACCCCGTGCCCGGAATCCTCGCCGCGACGGAGAAACTCATCGCGGGCGTTCGCGCCGCGAATCCTCACGTGACCGTGTTGCTCGCGCAGGTCATCCCCGCCGGCAAGCTGCCGAAGTATGCCTATCTGCCGGAGCTGAATTCCGCACTCGCCCGGCTCGCGGCCCGGCTCGACACCCCCGGCCAGCGGGTGATCCTCGTCGACCAGGCCGCCGGCTTCGACTGGCACACCGACACCGTCGCCGATCACGTTCACCCGAATGCCGCCGGGGCCGAGAAGATGGCGGCCGTCTGGTTCGCGGCCCTGCGGAAGATCCTGCCGCCGCCGGCGGGCACCGGGCTCCGCGCTCACTGAACGGTTTCAGTGTACGGCGATTCGCTCCGCCGGAGCGGCGGCCGGATAGTGGCGTCATGTCACCCCGCTGGCAGCTTCTCGGCTGCGCCCTGCTGTTCGCCGCCGTGCTCAATCCGGTTCGGGCCGGGTCTCCTGCCCCGGCCGGACGGGAGCGGCTGCTGCTGGACTTTGGGTGGCGCTTTCGGCTCGGGGACCCGGCGGGGATCGATCCCGCCCGTTTCGCCTATCCCGAGGTGGATTCGCTGGAGCGCACCGCGCGCTCGTACCTCGAGGAGGAGCGCCGGCTTGCTCCGCTGCGCCGCACGGCGGCCGATCTCAATGCCGGGCCGCCCATTCCCTGCGTCCAGCCCGGCTTCGACGACCACGCGTGGCGACGGCTCGATCTGCCGCACGATTGGGCGGTCGAACTTCCGTTCAATCCCAAGGCGCTCCGCAACCACGGCTACAAGGACATGGGGGCGGGGGTTTCCGCGCAGAATTCCCGGGCGGCGCTCGAGATCGGCCAGAGCACGCGCGATCTCGGCGGCGTGACCGGCAACACCATCGGCTGGTATCGCCGCACGTTCGAGCTGCCGCCGGGCGATCGCGGCCGCGCGCTCTGGGTCGAGTTCGACGGCGTGTACCGCAACTGCCTCGTCTGGCTCAACGGCCACTGCCTCGGCCGCAACGTCAGCGGCTACAGCAGCTTCCGCTTCGACCTGGCGCCGTTCGCAATTTACGGCGGACGCAACACGCTCGTCGTCCGGGTCGACGCGACGCGCACGGAGGGCTGGTTTTACGAAGGCGCCGGCATCTACCGCCACGCCTGGCTGGTGAAGTGCCCGCCGGTCCACGTCGCGCACTGGGGCACATTTGTCACGACCGCGCTGGACGCGAACGGCGCGGCGACCGTTTCCCTGCAAACCACGGTGCGCAACGACTCCACCATCGCGGCCCGCGCCGTGCTCGTGTCGCGGGTGCTCGATCCCGGCAACCGCGTGGTCGGCGAGGTCGTGTCCCCGGAATTCTCGCTCGCCGCCGCCGGCGAACTGACTCTCGACCAATCGCTGCCCGTCGCGGCGCCGCGTCTTTGGTCACCGGAGACACCGCACCTCTACCGGCTTGTCTCCGAGGTGCGGACGACCGGGCGCGCGGGTCCGCCCGACCGTTACGAGACGGCATTCGGCATTCGCGTCATTCGCTTCGATCCGCGCGAGGGCTTCCTGCTCAACGGCCACCGCTACGTGATCCACGGCACCTGCAATCACCAGGACCACGCCGGTCTCGGCACGGCGCTCCCCGATGCGGTGCAGGACTTCCGGGTGCTCCGCCTGAAGGCGATGGGCTGCAATGCGTATCGCACGGCGCACAACCCGCCGACGCCCGAGCTTCTCGACGCCTGCGACCGCCTCGGGATGCTGGTGGTCGACGAGAACCGCCGCTTCGACGCGACGCCGGAAACCCTGAGCCAGCTCGAGCGGCTCGTCCGCCGGGACCGCAACCACCCGAGCGTCATCCTCTGGTCGCTGGGCAATGAGGAATTCAAGGACTCGATGCAGTCGGACGAGAAATGGGGCGTGCCGATCTGCCGCACGCTGCGCGATCTGGTGCACCGCGTCGACCCGACGCGGCCGACGACGATGCCGATGAACGCGGCCTGGGGCCGCGGATTCTCCCGGGTCGTCGACGTGCAGGGCTTCAACTACCTGAAGCTCGGCAATGCCGACGCCTTTCATGCGGCTTTTCCGAACCAGCCGGCGATTGCGACCGAGGAGTCCTCCAATGTCGCCACCCGGGGAATCTACGCCGAGGACCGCGTGCGCGCCTATGTGCCCGCCTATGCGACCAGGTTCCCGGTCTGGGGCTCCGCCATCGACCAGTGGCAGAAATACTATGCCGCCCGGCCCTGGATCGGCGGCGTGTTCATGTGGGCGGGATTCGATTATCGCGGCGAGCAATGGCCCTTCGACTGGCCGGCGATCAACAGCCAGTTCGGCGTGATGGATACCTGCGGATTTCCGAAGGACAGCTTCTATTTTTGTCAGGCGTGGTGGTCCGATCGCCCGGTCCTGCATCTCCTACCACACTGGAACTGGGCGGTGCGCGACCAGGAGCCGATCATCGTCCGGGCCTACACGAATTTCGACGAGGTCGAGCTCTTCCTGAACGGCCGCTCGCTCGGTCGGAAGGCGGTGCCGCGGTACGGCTACGTCGAATGGCCCGTCGTTTATGAACCGGGCACGCTCCGCGCGGATGGCTACCGCGGGGGCCGGCTCGCCGGCACGACCAAGGTCGAAACCACCGGTCCCGCCGCCTCGCTGGCGCTGGCGCCGGACCGGGCGGCGCTGCGGGGCGACGGCGAGGACTGCGCCATCATCACGGTCACCGGTCGCGATGCCGAAGGCCGCACGGTGCCGACGGCCGACGATGCCGTGAAGTTCGAGCTGACGGGCCCGGGCAGGATCATCGGTGTCGGCAACGGCGATCCCTCCTGCCACGAGCCCGACAAGGGCGCGCGGCGGAGTCTCTTCAACGGCTACGCCCAAGTGATCGTCCAGACGACCAAGGCGGCGGGGCCGCTGGTCCTGACCGCCCGGGCCGCCGGCCTTCGTCCCGCGACGCTCACGCTCGAGGTCGCGCCCACTCCGCCGCGCCCCGCGGTCCCGTGAGCCCCTCCCTCATCCCCTTCACTCCAACTTCCCTTCCTTGATGACGCGTCACGAGCTCCAAACGGATATTGTCGTCGTGGGCGGCGGGCTCGCCGGCGTCTGCGCCGCGCTCGCGGCCGCGCGCCACGCCGCCAGGGTCGTCCTGCTGCAGGATCGCTCCGTCCTCGGCGGCAACGCCTCCAGCGAGGTCCGGATGCACGCGGTCGGCGCCGACATCCACGGCCGCCGCGCGGGTGCGCGCGAATCGGGCCTCATCGAGGAGATTCGCCTCGAGGATGCCTTTCGCAATCCGCACCGCTCCTACTCGCAATGGGATCTGCTTCTCTATGAAAAGGTCCTCGCCGAGCCGAACATCGTGCTGCTGCTCGACACGGATTGCATCGGCTGCCGCACGGCGGTGTCGCCCGACGGCACGCGCACGATCACGTCGGTCGAGGCCGTCCGACAGTCGACCGAGGATGCCTTCACCATCCGGGCCGGGCTCTTCGCCGATTGCTCCGGCGACGGCCGCCTCGGGGTGGAAGCGGGGGCGGATTTCACCGTCGGTCGCGAGGCGAAGTCCGATTACGGCGAGTCCCTCGCCCTCGATGTCGCGGATCGCCGGACCCTGGGCAGCTCGATCCTGTTCACGGCGCGCCGGTACGATCAGCCCCAGCCGTTCCACGCGCCTTCGTGGGTGCGCCGATTCCAGAAGCACGAATTCAACTTCCGCCCCTTCGACGGCTACGAATACGGCTACTGGTGGGCGGAGTGGGGCGGGCACCTCGACACCCTCAAGGACAATCCGGCCATCCGCCACGAACTGCTCCGCATCGCGCTCGGGGTCTGGGATTACGTCAAGAACTCCGGCGATCACCCGGGTTCGGCGCACTGGGCGCTCGACTGGGTCGGCATGCTGCCCGGCAAGCGGGAGTCGCGCCGTTTCCTCGGCCCCCACGTCCTGACGCAGCAGGACCTCGAATCCGGCCGGATCTTCCCGGATACCGTCGCCTACGGGGGCTGGCCCCTCGATCTGCACCCACCGACGGGGATCGACGCCACGGCGGAGCCGCCCTGCCGGCACATCCATCTGCCGCACCTCTATTCGATCCCGTTGCGCGCGCTCTACTCCCGCAACATCGCCAACCTCTTCTTCGCCGGCCGGAACATCAGCGCCACGCATGTGGCGTTCGCCAGCACCCGCGTCATGGCCACCTGCGCGGTGATGGGCCAGGCGATCGGCACGGCGGCGGCGCTCGCCGCCCGCGAGGGTGCGTGCGGCATCGCGGCGTACTTCACCCCGGCGGCCGTCGGACGCCTGCAGCAATCCCTCGTGCGCGACGACGCGTTCCTGCCCGGGATCAGGAATCTCGATCGGGCCGACCTGGCGGTGGCCGCCCAGGTGGCCAGCTCCGGTGAAACGGCGCGCGGCGCCGCGGTCCAGGTCATCGACGGCCACAGCCGCGAGCTCTTCGGCGAGCTTGGACCCTGGGCCGACGGCGCCACGCATCGCTGGGAATCGACCGCGCTGCCCGCGTGGATCGATCTCGCGTGGCCCGCGCCGGTCAACCTGCGGGAGATCCAGCTTACCTTTGACTCCGGCTTGCAGCGCGAACTGACGCTGAGCGCAAGCGATTCGGCGAACCGCAAGGTCGTCCGCGGCCCGCAACCCGAACTGGTACGGAGCTACGAGCTGCACCTCGATGGGCGCCCGATCGTGACCGTGGCGGACAACCACCTCCGCAAGCGGGTCCACCGTTTTCCCGCCGCGCTGTCCGGGCGCACATTGCGCCTCGTCGTCACCGCCACCCACGGCGTCTCGCACGCCCGCGTCTTCGAAATCCGCGCCTACTCCGAATGAACCCGTGCTTCCGTCTTCCCCGTCTGAGCCTCACCCTGGCACTGCTGGCGCTGGTGCCCGTTTGCCCTCCGGCGCGCGGCGCCGAACCCGAAGTCCACGTCCGCGATGGGCTGCCCAACCTCGGCGCGCCCGGCGCGCGGGGTGAACTTCGCGTGGCGTATCTCGGCGGCAGCATCACGGCGGCGGATGATGGCTGGCGCACGCTCACGACCGACTATCTCCGCGCGCACTATCCGCAGCGCCGGGTGATGGAAATCGCGGCCGGCGTGCCCGGCACGGGTTCGAACCTCGGGGCGTGCCGGCTGGGGCGCGATGTACTGCGCCATCATCCCGACCTGGTCTTCGTGGAATTCGCCGTGAACGATGCCAATGCGCCGGCGGAGCTGATTGAGCGCACGATGGAAGGCATTGTGCGCCAGACGTGGCGGGCCAATCCCCGCACGGATCTCTGCTTCGTTTACACGGTGTCGGCGCCGGGGCTCCCGTACCTGGAAGCCGGGGCGTACCCTCCGGCGGCCCGCGCCATGGAGCGCGTCGCGGCGCACTACGGCATTCCCTCGCTGCACTTCGGCGTCGAGGTTGCGCGCCGGGTCGCACGGGGCGCGCTCACCTTTCGGAACCCGGCGGCGCCGCGGGATCCACACACGTTCTCCGTCGACGGGGTGCATCCGACGCCCGCCGGCCATCGGATCTATTTCCACGTGCTCGAACGCGCGCTGCCGGCGCTGTTGGCCGCCGGGCCGGCCGGTCCGCACCCGCTGCCGCCGCCGTTGCACGCGGACAACTGGGAAGATGCGACGCTGCGGCGGTTTGCCGACCTGAAGCGGCACGGCGACTGGTCGCAGGTTGCCCCCGACGACGCCAACCTCCGTGGGGCGACGAAAGCCCTGCTTCCGCCGACGTGGCGGGCCGCAACCCCGGGGGCGAGCGTGGAATTCGAGTTCCGCGGGCGCAGCTTCGGCCTCGTGGGGGTCGCCGCGCCCGATAACGGCGAATTCCGCGTCACGGTCGATGACCGGCCGCCGGTCTCCGGCACGTTCTTCGATGCCTTTGTCAGCCCGACCTTCTGCCGGGAGCGGGAATGGTTTTTCCCGGGTGAACTGGCCGACGGGCCCCATCACGTGCGCGTCGAGCTGACCGGCACGCACCTCGACAAGGCCGGGATCAAGGCGACGCGGGGTCACGCGCTCGAGGATCCGCGCGCCTACGCCCCCCACCGATTGACCCTGTGCGGCGCGCTGATCGTCGGGTCGCCGAAGCCATGACGACCGTGCTCTCCACCGCGGCGTTGCGCCGGGTCCCGCGATCAACTGAATTCGTTCAGTCGATGACCGCCCCACCCCGCTGCACCATCAAGGACATCGCCGCCCAGGCCGGCGTCGCCGTCTCCACGGTTTCCTACGCGCTGCGCAACCACCCGAGCATCCCGCCCGAGACGTGCCGGCGCATCCAGTCGATCGGCGAGAAGCTCGGCTATCGGCCCGATCCGCAGATCTCCGCCCTCATGGCGCACATCGGCCGCGGGCGCGCGGTGCATTCCTCCGGACGCATCGCGCTCGTCTGGATGCAGGGCCAGCGGGTCCGGACGCGGAGGGAGGCGTTTTTTGTGCAGATGCGCGAAGGCGCCGCGGCCCGCGCGCAGCTGCGCGGCTACCACCTGGAGGAATTCTGGCCGGACGAGGACCACCTCAGCGGCGCGCGGCTGACGGCCATTCTCCGGGCGCGTGGCATCCAAAGCGTGATTTTTTCGCCGAGCATCGAGGGGGTCTCGGCCGACTACCGGCTTGGCTGGGAGCACTTCGCCTGCGTCGTCCTCGGCCACGCGCGCTGGCCGGTCGAGCTGCACCGGGTGGCGCACGATCATTACCACAGCATCTGCGACTGTCTCCAGCGCATGACGGCCGCGGGCGTGGTGCGGCCGGCGATCGTCCTCACCGAGGAGATCAACCAGCGCACCGACAGCGCGGTGAAGGCGGCGTTCATCTCGCACCATCCGTCGGAAGCCAGGGCCCACGGGCTGATCTACGCGCTTGATCAGCGGGGCGCGCAGGAATTCCCCGCCTGGCTGCGCGCGCACGATCCCGACGGCGTGCTGCTCCTGCGCCGCGAGATGTGGACGGAGCTGGCCACGCCGCGCCTGGAAAAACTGCGCGCCGCCGGCCGAGTGTGGTGCGCGAACTGGGAGGCGGGCGACCCGCTGGCGCTACCGGGAATCCAACAGCGCTACGATTTCGCGGCTCGCGCGGCGGTGGATCTGGTGACGGGCCTCGAGCAGAGCCGCACGCTCGGCCTGCCCGACCATCCGCAATGCATCCAGATCCGCGGAGATTGGCGCGAGCATGCGGCGCCGGCGCCGCGTGCTGAACGGTTTCGGTGATGCCGCGCTTCGCCGTCGCGCCCCTGCTCCCTTCGCTGTCCCGGTTGGTCCGCTCCGGACCGCGCGTCTCCCCATGAAGCTTCCTCGTCGCAGCTGGCTGCTGCTGGCCCTGCTCTTTGGCCTCGGCCTGCTCAACTATCTCGACCGCCAGACGCTTTCGATCCTCAAGGCGACGCTCAAAACCGCGTTCGCGCTGAGCGACACGCACTATTCCTGGCTGGTGACGGCGTTCATGGTGCCGTACATCGGGTTTTATATCGTCAGCGGCCGCCTCGTGGACCGCTTTGGCACCCGCGCGAGTCTTGCCGTCTTCGCGCTGGCGTGGTCCGTGGCGAACGTCCTCAGCGGACTGGCGCAAAATTTCACCCAGCTGGCCGGAGCCCGCGCCTTGCTCGGCGCGGCGGAGCCCGGGGCGTTCCCCGCGATCCAGCGGGTGATGATGACGCGGTTTCCCGCGGAGCGGCGGGCCTTTGCCTGGAGCCTGCTCAGCCCGTGCACGACCGTCGGCGCCATCATCGCCCCGCCGTTCGTCGCCGCGGTCACCGGGTGGTGGAGCTGGCATTGGGCGTTCATCCTTCCGGGACTCTGCGGTCTCGCACTCGCCCTGGCCTGGTGGGCGGGCGACCGGCATCCGCCGGGCTTTCCCGGCGAACCCGATGCCGGGCTGGCCCCGCCGCCGCCGCTCCGCGCCATCCTGCAGGACCGGCGCGTCTGGTTGCTGCTCGCCGCGCGGGTGCTCACCGATCCGGTGTGGTATTTCCATCTGTTTTGGCTGCCGGGCTATCTGCAGGAACGACTTGGCGTCTCGCTGTCGGAGCTGGGCTGGATCGGCTGGATTCCCTCCTTCGTCGCCTCGGCGGCGGTCCTGGCGACCGGACGCGTGTCGGATATCCTCGTCGGCCGGGGCCACGCGGCGGTGCGGGTGCGCGTGACGATGTTCATCCTCGCCGCGGCATTCGCGCCGGTCGGTGCGTTCACGACGCTGGCGCCGTCGGTGACGTGGGCCCTCGTGCTGATCTCGCTCGTGGCGATCGTCTGCCAGATTTGGTTTTTCGGCCAGGGGCTGCTGGTGGCGGACGTGTTCCCGAAGAACTCCGCGGCGACGATTGCCGGGCTGCTCGGGGCGGTCGGCGCGGGCGGCGGCCTGCTGATGAACCTGGTCGCGGGCCCGCTGATCGAGCGGGCGGGTTATGTGCCCGTTTTCGCCGGGCTGGCCTGCCTGCATCCGATCGCCGCGCTGCTGCTTTGGCGGGCGCGCCGCTGGCCGGTGGCGACGATGGCATGATCACGCGAGCGACCGGAATGTCTGCCCGGGCCGCCGGAATGAGGCTGAAACCGGCCGTCTGGCTGCTGCTCGCCTTCACCCTGGCCGGACCGGTCCGGGCCGGAGTCGAACGAACCTACCACGTCGCCCCGCCGCCCCTGGGCGACGACGCGCACAGCGGTTCGGCGGGTGCGCCGTTCGCGACGCTCGAACAGGGGCGCGATGCGGCGCGCGCCTATCTCGCCACCCATGACTTGCACGGTGATCTCGTGATCGAACTGGCGGCCGGCACGTACGAGCTGACGAAGCCGCTTCGCCTCGAACCGGCCGATTCCGGCCGGAATGGATTCGACGTGGTGTATCGCGCCGCGCCCGGTGCCACGGTGACATTGAGCGGCGGCCGCCGGGTCACCGGCTGGGTGCGCGAAGGCGAGGGGCTCTACCGCGCGAACGTCGGGCAGGGCGTGGATTTCAGGCAGCTCTGGGTCGATGACTGCCGCGCGGTGCGCGCGCGGACGCCGAATGTCGGTGAGATGTTTCGTTTTGCCCGGGAAAAGCAGGCCAATGGTTTCGAGCTGCCCAGCGAACAGCTCGCGGGGATCGCGCTGCGTCCCGACGAGGTGGAGGTCTCGGTGCTCATCGCCTGGATGCACAAGCGGCTCCGCATCGCGCGGACGGAGCCGCACGGCGCCACCACGCGCGCCGTGATCGATCCGCGCGAGTGGGACGCCGTCACCGACCAGCCGCAAGGCGACCGGGTGTACCGCGGTCGCAGCTACTGGCTGGAGAACGCACGCGAGTTCCTCGATGCGCCCGGCGAGTTCTTCCTCGACCGCGCCGATGGCGTGCTGCGCTACCGGCCCCGGCCCGGGGAGGATTTTGCTCGAGCGCGCGTCACGGTCATCCGGCCGGTGCTGGAGAACCTGGTGGTGCTCGACGGCCGGCTCGATGCCCCGGTGCACGATCTGCGGTTCGAAGGTCTGACCTTCGCGCACACCGGCTGGACCCGGCCGGACCAGGCGGGGTTCGTCGACGTGCAGGCCAACTCGCTCGTGCCGGCCGCGCCCGCCGAGGCGGTTGATCCGCAGTATCGGCACCACCAGCGCAAGGACCGCATCCCCGCGGCGTTCCAGGCGGCGACGGCCGACCGCATCGTGGTGCGCGATTGCCGGTTCGCCCGGCTGGGAGGTGCCGGGATCGTCTTCACCCACGGTGGAGACGACAATGTCATCGCACAGAACTCGTTCTACGACCTCGCGGCCGGTGGCATCGAATTGGGGGAGGACGCGGTGCGGCCGGCGAACCCGCGGCTGATTCCGCGCCGAAACCGGATCGTGGACAATTTCATCTCTCACATCGGCGCGGACTATTTCGGCTCCGTGGCGATTCTCGGCTACTACACCGACCAATCGCTCATCGCCCACAATGAGATCGTGGGCGTTCCCTACACCGGCATCAGCCAGGGTTGGGGCTGGGGCCGGCCGCCGGCGCCCGCCGGCACCGGCGCGAATCGCATCCGGTACAACCGGGTGGAGAACTTTCTGCGCCGCCTCGACGACGGCGCCGGCATTTACACGACCGATCGCCAGCCGGGTTCGACTATCGCCTTCAATTTCATTGCCCGGATGACACCGCCCGCCGGGCCTGCGGCGGTCGGAGGGGCGATCTATCCCGACCAGTTTACCGAGGGGTTCCATATTCACGACAACGTCGTCGTGGAGTCGCCGCGCTGGCTCTATCTGTGGAATCCGAACATCCGTGGGAATCACATCGAGGCGAATTACTCCGACACCACCGCCCTGCGCGACGACAGTCCCGACAACGTGGTCGAGGCCGTGCGTCGGCTCGACGGCGACGATCGCCGGCGCTGGCCGGCAGCGGCGCGCGCCATCGCCGACTCCGCCGGGCTCGAACCCAAGGCGATCGCCGCCGGCACCCGCCGACTCGCGGCGCCCACCACGATGACGTTGGAAAGCACGGGAGTGGATTTCCAGGTTCTCGCCGGCGCGTGGACGACCGTTCCCATGCGTGGCATGAGCCGCTATGGGCGGCAGTCGCTCGATCCTGCCGCCGCGGCGCGCTGGATGCCAATCGTACCCGAAGACGGGGTCTACGAAATCAGCGTGCACCGGCCGGCGGGGGCGGCTAGTGCGACCTACACCGTTCATTACGCGGGTGCGATGTGCGTCGTTCGTCGGAACAGCGAGGTCAATGGCTGGTGTTCCCTGGGCCGATACCGGCTGCACGCGGGCGTGTCCACGGAGGTCGAGATGGCCCGGGAATCGAGGTCGAGCCGGACGCCGCTCATGGCCGATACCCTGAGGTTGCGCCTGGTTGTCCCATGAAGCGGGTGCCGGGAAGCTCCCGGCGTTGTCGGTGTGCCGGATGGTGCGCTTGCGAATGACGCCTGTGATCAGCCACCCAAATCGGGGTGAACCACGAAGGGGGAAAAAGTTGCCACTCCGACGTGAACCACGAAGGGACACGAATGCACACGAATGGGTGGAACGCGATGTCCTCATCGCGTTGCGGTGGTTTGATGACTGATGTAGGCGCGGTGACCTCACCGCGCGAGATGTGATGGACGCATCAAGCCGCGCCGTGAGGTCACCGAGCCTACAGGATTTGAACCGGCTTTCGGATGAGGCTTCGGCGGACAGGGTCGACGCTAAGCATCAGGACGCCACTCGCTCACGCTCCGCCTTCGCCCGAGCGCTACGGCGGACACAGTCGCAGCCACGGGATCTGATCCGCTCGCTGGCGCTCGCAGCCACGAGGTCGGGCAAATGATCGCCTCGAATTTCAGCGTTTCAGCTTTTCAGTGTGTCAGCTTTGGGGAGCGCCACTCGCTGGCGCTCCGCCTTCGCTGACGCTATGGCGGACACAGTCGCAGCTACCGGGATCGCCGAAAGCCGCCATCGCGCTGAGCGTCCTTTGAATCCTTCGCGCCCTTCGCGAGACACTGGCATTGGTTTTGGCTCCATGTCCTCTGCGATCTCCTGTGCGAAGGCCTGGATTAGAAGATAGGCGGGGTCAGGCGAGGGGTCAGGCGACCCCGCCCTGCATCAAACCGAGGCCGACCCCACCCTACAATTACTCGGAGTCGCGCTCGAACTGGCAGCGTTGGCGGTAGGCGCGGTGGATTTTTTTCCACGCATCGCGCGAGGCGCGGGCGAGCTGCAGGTCGACGCGACGCGCAGCATAGGCCTGCTCGCGGCACAGCTTCCGGTAGCTTTCCCAGCGCGAGCGATCGAGCGTGCCGTCATTCAGCGCTGCCCGGATGGCGCAGCCCGGTTCCGCCTCGTGCGCGCAATCGTGGAACCGGCAGCGCGCCGCGAGCGCCGCAATGTCGTCGAATACGCTCGCGAGGTCGTCGTCGTCCGCCTCGCCCAGTTGCAGCTCGCGCAGCCCGGGAGTGTCGATCACGAGGGCGCCCCCCGGAAGAACCATCAGCTCGCGGCGGGTGGTCGTGTGCCGACCCTTGCCAACGGCCGCGCTGACGGTGCCGGTGGCAAGCCGATCCGCTCCGAGGAGTCGGTTGATCAGCGTGGATTTGCCCACGCCGGAGGAGCCCAGGAACGCGACGGTCGCGCCAGGGAGCAGCCAGGGCTCGAGCGGCGCGAGATCAGGATCGCAGGCGGCGCTCAGGATCGCGACGGGCGTGGTGCGCGCGACCGCTTTCACCGATGCTTCGGCGGCCCGGGAGTCCGGGTGCAGGTCGGCCTTGTTCAGGACCACGACCGGCTGCGCGCCGCTTGCGCGGGCGGCGGTCAGCAAGCGCTCGATCCGCCGCAGGTTGAAATTGCCGTCGAGCCCGGTGACGAGAAACACCGTGTCGATGTTCGCGGCGAGGACCTGGATGAGGTGATTCCCGCCCGGCGCGCCGCGCGAGACGGCACTACGGCGCGGCAGGACGGCGTGGATGTCGGCTTGCGCCGTGCCGTCCGCGCGGGCCGACCCGGCGCGCGGTTGGATCGCCACCCAGTCGCCCACGGCAGGCAGGGAGGAGCGGTCAAGGGTGTCGTGCAGCAGCCGGCCCGTGCACGTGGCGGTGAAGTCGCCGGCGGCGGAGAGGAGAACGCAGGCGTGCCGATGTTCGACCGCGACGCGCGCGGGCAGCAGGCCGGAGGAGGCATGGGATTGGAAGGCGCTGGCAAAGAAGTCGTCCCAGCCGAGGGAAGAGAGGTTCATGACAATCGCGAAAGGATGGACGTGCGGAGGAGGCACGCGCCGGCCGGCGGCCGCGCGCGGAACGAAAAAGGCCGCCCACCGGCGGCCTCCG
>DASZYH010000054.1:0-21713 GCA_035545515.1 Opitutaceae bacterium | reverse complement strand
CCGGCGCACGGACCGGCTCACCTTGAACTCCCGCCGAAACACGGCGGGGGTGCCGCAGTCGGTCAACGTGGACGCCACCGCGTCGGGATCGCGCCGGATGATCTCCTCGTCCGCCGCAATCCACCGCGCCTGCCAGTCGCCGGGCTCCAGCAATCCCATCGTCCACCGGGCGGGTCTCGAACGCACCAGGGCACCGGTTTCGTCCCACACCTCGACCGACCAATGACAGTCGTCCCGCGAAACCAGCGATGATCCCGCATAGGCGACATGCACCGACTGGGATCCCTCGATCCGGCCGGTGTCCCAGCGATCGCCCTCGCCCGCCGCGAGTTTCTCGCGCGTGCTGGCCACCCGCACGCGGTACGCACTCTGTCGCGCGCCGCGACGTTTCGATTCCAGCTCCCAGCTCAGCCGCGGATGGCGTTCGTCGATGCCCAGCGGATCGACCAGGAATTCACACCGCAGGTGCGTGATGCGGGTATCGGTTGCGCTCATCCTTCGCCCCGTTCGAGTTGGATTTGTTCGAGTGATTTGCCGGAAGTGTCAGGCATGAAGAAGAATCCCGCCGCGCCGCTGATCACGAGAAAGACGGTGAGCAAGGTCGCGAGCGTGCCGACCCCGTTGTGCGAGAGCCGCGGGACGAAGAAGCTCCACACGCCCACGGCGACCCGGGCCACGCCGAAGGTGAACCCCTGCGCGGTTCCCCGCAGCATCGTGGGGAACAACTCCTGGCTGAATACCTTGTAGAACGCCTCGCCCGCAAAGAGGATGATGTTCGCCACGATCGCCGGAATGCTGAACGGCAGCACGATCAGCATGGCATAGGCAAAAATCTGGGTGATGGCCCCGATCGCCCACAGCCGCCGCCGCGTCGAGTAGTTGCGGTCGGAATACGGCATGAACACGACCACGGTGACGACCATCATCGTGATGAAGGCCGCGCTCGGCAGGCCGACCCCGAGCGCCTGGCTTCCCGCATGGTGCTTCGTGATGAGATATGAGTTGAACTCTCCCGCCGTCCCGGCGGCGAGGTTCCAGAACGTGTAGATCGTCGCCGTCCAGACGAGCGCGCGGAAATTCGATCCGGAAAACAGCGATCCCAACCGGGGGCGCGCGGCGCGATCACTCTGCGAGGCCTCCTGCCAGCGGGCGGATTCCGCCAGCCCCTGCCGCAACGCCCAGGTGATGATCGCCACGACAAAAAGGTGGAGGAAGACGATGCGCACCCCGAGCAAACCGAACGACGCGAGCGCCAGGGCCAGCCACAGGACGATCGAAGGCCCCAGGCACCAGGCCACCTGGGTGAATCCGAGCAGTTTTCCCCGCGCTTTCGCCGGCGCGAACTCCCCGACCAGGGCAAGGGACGTCGGCACATCGGCACCGACGGCGAGCCCGACCACCAGTGTCCCGGCAAAGAGCATCTCGCGATTCACCGCCAGGGCGATGCAGAGAATGCCCAGCGCATACACGATCAGGTCGTACTGGTAGATTCGTTTGCGTCCGAGCTTGTCGCCCAGGCGGCCGCCCAGGATGGCGCCGAGCGCACAACCGATCGCGTTCGGACCGATCGCCGCGAGCACGCCGAGCGCGTGATCCCCCAGCCCGAACTTCTGTTGAAACAGGGCCAGCCCGGCCCCGAGCGCCACGATCGAGCCGGCGTCCAGATAGGACGCCATCCCGGCGAGGGCGGACCATTTCCATTGCTGGCGCGTCACGGTCTCAGCAGCCGCGCCGATGCCGCCGGGACGGGCAGCTTCCGGGTGCGAGGACAAATCGGGCATGGGGATTTTGGGATTGAAGCGACGTGCCAGAAGGCGGCTCCGACGCGGGTAACCGACAGAGTATGCCTAGACGTTTACGAGAACTCTTCCGCGATTGGTTCGAAATATCACGGGATCCTAAGGTGACGTCCGACCCTGGCGCACCTGCTTGAGCGTGCGTGCTGGCGCGGGGCTCGGATTGGCGCCAGCTCCGATTTCACCGAGCAATCCGGCGAACTCCGGCTCCAGGCCCGCGTGCTCACGAACCGTCTTTGCGACCATCGGGCCATTGTCGTTCCAAACGTTGCCAGGCCCGTTGGCGTTGCGCAGGAACTTTTCGGCCGGACACCAATTATCACGCACCGTGACGCCCGAAGTCCCTTCGTCCGTGTAGAGATAGAACCAGTGCTGCGGACGATCCACGTACGGGCTCATGACGATGTCGCCGACGTAATTGCCGCTGACCACCGTGCCGGGCTGGGCCGATAGCGTGTAAATCCCCGCCGTGTCGCAAACACGCGTGGCCACGTGCGTGATCCGGTTTGCCACGATGCGGTTGTCGCGGGAGGCATTCGGCGTCCGGGTCCAGCCCCACCCCACGCTGATGCCGGTATACGACGTTCCGGAGATGTCGTTGTGCTCGATTGAGACCTGGCGCGCATATCCGGAGATCACCGCCACGGATCCCCAGTCGGCGTTCGCCGTATCGCGGAGGACGTTGTTGGCGATTCGGATTCGCGCGCTCACTTCGCGTTCGTCGGATGGGAGATAGGGAACGTGCGTCTCGACCCCGCCCTCCTGGAACGACCCCACCTGGATCCCGTTGCCGCCGACGTCGCGAACCATGCAGCCTTCGACCGACGAATCATGAACGCCGGCCCCGAGGTCCAGCGCCGAAGCGCCGGCGTGTTCAAACTGGCAGCGGGTGAATTCGACGTGATTCGCCGCCTTCACGACCACCGCCGCCGGCATCCGCCTGATCCAGGCCTGGTTTTCGAGCGTCGGCTTGTCCGGCGTCCCGGGATGCTCGAGCTTGTACGCCTCGACCATCGGCATCCCCGCCTGGAGCGGAACGTGTCCGCTCCGCCCGGCCTCATTCCAGGCGGTATGCGCAAACGCGACGCGCTCAAACCGGACGTGCTGGACCGGGCGATCCAGCGTGCCGCCGCAGACAACCACCGACGTCAGAGCGGGCGCGACCACCTCCTCCCGGTTCAGATCCTCACCCGGACGCGGCCAGTAGTAGATCCGACCGGCAGCGGTGTCTTCGAACCACTCTCCGGGCGAGTCGAGAAACTCGATCGCATTCACGAGATAAAATGCGCCGCCGCCTTTCGGAGGCAGGATCGGCTGCGGCCACGGGTGCTGAAACTCGATCGGGCCCTCGGGTGAGCGAAACCCCAGCCGCGCCACGTCACCCGCGGCCTCGATGGTCCGCAGCCGGAGGATCGCGATTTCCCACTGCTGTTCCTGGACCATCTCGACGCCGTTCGGATCACGCCGGCCGGACAGCACCGAGGCGGGGACCGTTGCGACCTCCCCCTTCCGGTCCCATCCGGCCAGCCGGGCCAGTTCGGGATCGTTCGGGTTGCGGGCGCGAGTCGCCTTGCTTTCCCCGACCCACAGTTCCCGGAATTTCAGCGGATGTCCGTTTACCTGCGGGACGTCGGCCACCCAGACGTGGGCTCTCGCCGTCGGTGGCAGTCCATCGACCGGCGCGGTCAGCCGAGCCCAGCCGCCGATCGGCACGCCGCCGCTCAGCACCGCGTGCTCCCCCGGCGCCGACGCAATGACCGTAGGGCTGTTTTCGGTTCCCGAGTCCTCCCAGCGCACAAACAGCGGGTCCGTGAGCCGGTAAAGCCCGCCGCGGAGCACGATGGTAATGGCTCCCGACATCGCGGGGCCGTTCACCCGACGCATTTCGCGGGCCTGGCGCAACGCCATTGCCGGCGAAGCCAGCGGCAGCACCTTCGTGCCGGGATTGTGATCATTGCCGCCGGGAGAAACCCAAATCTCCGCCGCCATCGCCGACAGCGACAACGTTGCCGCCGCAGCCAGGACAGCGCCCAAACGCAACTTCAGCGACGCACGCATAAAATCCGGAATAACGTCGACACTCTCATCGGATGCGACGCAACGATGGAACATTCGGGCAGAGTGGGCGAATCGGTTTCACCGCAAGTGCCGCCTTTCGGGGTCATGGCTTCGCCGCGGTGGCACCGTCCGCCCCGGCGTGCAGGTCCTTCGAGGTTGCCACGGCAATGCATCTGCCCTGGTCACCCACCGCACAGTAGAAATGATAGACGACGCCATCGTACTTCAGCACCCAGGGTTTGTGCGCAAAGGTCTTGTCCCACGGCTCGCTCGGCTCGATCAGATTCGGGCCATCCCACCTGGTCCAATGTACGAGGTCGCGCGAGACGGCGAACGTGTCGAACGCGTGGGGCCGCCAGCGGAATCCGAAATAGAACATCACCCACAAATCGCCCATCCGCACGATCTGGGGATCACCGCTGATTGCCGGCTTGCCCGGCGCGTTGTCGACCACCGGTTCCTGCCCGTAACGCCGCCAGTGGACCAGATCCTGCGAAACCGCCATCCCGATGCTTTCGTGGCTCGGGGCCGGTTTGCCGGCGGGCGACGGCAGCCAACGCTTGCCGTTGTAGAACATGACGAACGGCGCTCCCAGCGTCCGGCTTTGATCGTGGATGATCGTGCTCTTGTAGAGGGTCACGGCCTCGAAGGGCCGCACGTCCGGCTGCTTCGTCGAAAGGATGGGATTGTCCGCGAGCCGATGCCACGGCTCCGCGCGATCTGGCGTCGTGGTCCACGCCAGACCGATCGACAGCGGGTCCGGTTCGTAGCCATGCAGTGCTCCGCCGATGTAACTGATCCAGTATTTTCCGTCGTGGCGCTCGGGAGCGGCGGATCCGCCCCAGGTCGGATCCACCAGCGAGATGCCCCCATCCGCCTGCCAGGCGTCCCAGCCGGATTGCGCAAATGGCAGGATCACGCCGAGGGGAGTCCAGTGGAGCAGATCGGGACTCGTCGCGAGAAAGGTCTGATAGCCGACTTTCGCGCGGTTCGCGACGTACACCATGAACCACTTCCCTTCGTACCGAAAAATGCTCGGACAATCGACGAGTTCGTGCGCCCCGGGGCGGAGAACCACGCCATACTTGTACGGTGTTTTCACTTCGTCGTACACGCGTTGCATGTCGGCCGGTGTCACGGTCGCAGCGCCGGCCGCCGCGCGCAGGCTGAGTCCGGCCAGCGCGAGGAGTGGCGCGAAGCGGCGCGCCGCGGCAAACGTCCGGCCGACCGCCGTGCTCAGACCGGCGAGGAGATTTTCGTGGGTTTCAGACATGGGGTGAGGTTTTCGTCGTCCGACGGGTTGCGCGACGGAATGGCTCAGTTTGCGTCAAACCGGAAGCGCACCGTCCGGTGTTGCACGCCATCGAGCCGCTGGGGCTGCGAATGTGGTCCGATCAGATCCGTCGCGTTGACCTTGTTCCGCACCGGCGGAATGACATCCCAAAACGCGAGGTCCACGGGGGGGAAGGTGTAGAGCAGCGCGTCCGCTCCGTCGCGGGGCGTGTACACGCCGAGGTAAAGGTTCGGGGAGTCGCTTGCGATCCGCAGGTGGCCTTCGCTCGTGGTAAAGTCCACCCAGCGCCAGCCGCGGAAGAATCCCTTGAATTCCGGATACGTGAAGCTCACGCCCGGCACGGCGTCGTTGTAGGCGTTCTGCCAGACGTCGAGCGTCGTTCCCTGGGTCCGGTTCTGCCAGACGCGATAGGGTCCATCACCGAGCCAGCGGATCGAACGCATGTCCGCCTCGGGATAGTCAAACGCCACGCCCACGGCGTCCACCACCCCGCCGAAGGTGTAATCGTAATCCAGGCGGACGTCGCCGCCCGGCGAGATCACCCAGTGTGCATCGCGCAGGCTTCCCGTCGAGGTGCGGTCCACCGCGGCAAAGGTCGCATCGATCACGACGTTCGCGCCGTCGTGGTGGGCCTGGAGCGACTTCAGCGTGCCGGGAGTCGCGACGTCGAAATACTGCCGGTCCACGCCCTTCGGCACCTTCGGTTCGATCGAACCGTCGGCACGGCGATCACCCCGCCGAAACGCAACAACCCGCGGCCCGTTGCTCAACGACACCCGGTGACCGTCGCGGACCACTCCCGCCAACAGCCCGGTGCGTTTGCTGAATCGCAGTTCGAGCTGGCCCGCCGAGACCGTGACGGCATCGGCCGTTTCCTGGAAGGTCGCGCGGGCGCCCGGCGACGGCATCGCGTCCCGCAGTCGCGTCGGCGGCGCGCTCACCGGCCAGGACCAGGTCCACAACTTCCGGCCCCACGGATTTCGGGCGGTGACGTAGAGGACATCGGCTTCACACCAGTTTGGCGGCAGATGGATCGCAAGGACGCCCGCTGCGTGGGCGGCGACGCTTGGTCCCGTCTGGGTTCCCCGGGCGATCACTGCGTGTCCCGCCGTGCCCGCGTCCGGCGCGGCGAACGTCGCCAGTTCCCATTCGAAGCTGCAGGCGGACAGGTTCGTGAAATCAAACCGGTTTTCCACCGGGAATCGCCCGTCGAAATCTACCGGCAGCCGATCCGGTCCGGTAATCACGACCGGCGACCAGATTTCCCGGATCGCATTGAAGCTGCCTTCGCGCTCGTGATGCGGTCCGACGATTCCATCCGGCGCCCAGCTTCCCTTGTTGTCGATCCGACCGCCCTCGTCGGTCCGGGCAACGCCCTCGTCGGCAAAGCTCCAGAGGAAACCGCCGGCGCTGTTCGGCGACTTTCGCATCAACTCCCAGTAGTCCCACAGCCCGGCGCCATGGCCGCCGTCGAAAAGCCCGTGCAGGAATTCGGTCGGCATGAAGATGTCGCCCCGGGCGAGGTACTCCTGCGTCTCCGGGTACGAGCGGTAGTGCATGGTCTCCACGTCGCTGAATTTCGCGAGCGGGTGAAGGACCCGCCGGTTCTGCGGATCCCACTTGTCGAATTCACCATCCAGCGCGGTGTTCCAGCCCGTTTCGTTGCCGTTGTCCCAAAACAGGATGCTGGGATGGTTCACGTCGCGCTGCACCATTTCGGCGACCAGCTTCTTGCCGGTTTCGGTGTCGTAGTGCCCGTGCCATCCCGCCAGTTCGTCGAGCACATACAACCCCAGTTCGTCGCAGGCCTCGAGGAAATCGCGGTCCGGCGGATAATGCGACATCCGCACCGCATTCATATTCATCTTCTTCATGAGCCGAACGTCGGCGAAGTTCCGCGCACGGCTCAGTGCCCGGCCGGTTTCCGGCCAGAAGCTGTGCCGGTCGCACCCCTTCATCATGATTTTCTGGCCGTTGAGATAAAGGCCGTCGCGCGGCCGCACCTCGAACGTCCGGTACCCGAACCGCTGCGTCACGACATGCCGGGGCTTGCCGGCCACGACGAGCGTGAAGCGCGCGGTGTAAAGGTTGGGTGTCTCGGCCGTCCAGAGCGCCGGACGCGTCCGCGCGTTGTCGTGAAGGGTGACCTCGGTGGAGCCGATCTCCGGCGGCGCCCCGGCCGGCCCCGCGCGGGAAACATCGGCGCTGAAAGGCAGCTCGAACGCCCGGCCCTGCTGATCAATGATCACGGCGGTGACCCTGGCCTTCGCTTCCGCGACGCCGCTCAGGAAAACCTGCGCCGTGAAGCGTCCGTCGGCCTGGGCGTCGATTGCGACCCGGTCGATGTGTTCCGCCGGAAATGCCTCCAGGAACACGGGCCGGAAGATCCCGCCGAAATTCCAGTAGTCGCCACGCCGTTCCGCCGCGTTGACGCTCCGGTTCGCGGATTCCTTCGCCACGGTCACCTCGAGCAGATTGTCCGCCCCGAATTTGAGCAGCCGGGTGATGTCGTAGCTGAAGGAATAAAATGCCCCCTGGTGGACCGGTCCCGCCGATTGTCCGTTGATCAACACCGCCGCGTCCGTCATCGCGCCATCAAAGACGATCCGCACGGTCCGCCCCTGCCAGCCCGCCGGCACGCTGAACTGGTACCGGTACTTGCCAACCTCGGAGGCGGGAGGCGCGGCCTTTTTTCCCCGCGCCTCGAGTCCGTATTGATACGTGCCGAACCCCTCCTGCTCCCAGCACGAGGGCACGTGGATCTTCGACCAGACCCCGCTGTGCCGTCCGCCGGTGCAGTAGAAGTCCCATAGCACGGCGTCATCGGTGCCACGTCCGGAGAGGTACTGGATCGCGGTTTCGGTCGGCGCGGGATTTGACTCCGCGATCACTGACGACGGGAGGCTCAGCAAGCCGGCGGCGAGCGCGACCACCGGCACGCCGCGACTCAGCGGTCGGAGCGTTGCGGTGACAGCACGTCGCAGGCCTGCGACCGTCAGCCGGGATTGCGGACAGAGGGCACTCCGTCCCCACCGGTGCCGAACATTCCGGTTCGTGAAAGCATTCATTCGGGTGGTTGACATTATCGGCTTGTCACTCGTTGGGCAGCTCCGTTTTCACCGGATCATTTTCGCCCACGCGCTGAATTCGCAGCGCAATCCAGGGCTTTCCCGGAAGGGTGACCGATCGGTCCTGCGTGTCGACATAGTCGTAGCTCCCCGCCTTCTTCGTCACGAATTCCCCCGGGACCGGCGTGACGGTCATGTTCCACGTGTCGAGGACATCGACCTTGAACCGCATCCCATCCTTCAGGCCATTCTTGTAGAGCCGGAAGGGCCAAGTTGTCGGCGTCTCCTTCCCGAAATAGATCAGGTAGTACTCGCCGGGCTGGCCGCCGACTCTTGGATCCTGCCACTTGTCGATGGGATCGATGCCGGCCGCCGGACTCGTCTCGAGGATCTTTTTCAGGAACGCAATGCGCGGCTCGCTGTGTCCGCTAAGGTGGCCGCCGAAGGAGGTCCAGGTGTCCTCGACGTCGGTGTAAAAGTAATCGCCGTGTCCGACGTACGTGCCGGCCACCGTGCCGTTCCAGAACCGCTGCACCATCTCCTCGGCGGTGAGATTGCCCCAGCGGTACGGGCTCTTCCCCTCGTACTTCACCTCGTCGTAAACAATCGGCTTGCGGTACACGTCCCGGTAAAGCTCGGCGCGTCCCGGATTCTCCACCGCGGATCCGTTCTGGATGCTCGCATGCGTCACCCACGGCTTGCTGTAATCGTACAGAATCGCGCCATTATGAATCGAGCGCAGGTGACCGTAGGGGTCCGCCTGCTGGACGATCTGGAAGATGCGATCCCAGTCGGCCATCGTCTTCGTGCGAAGAAAATCGTACTCGTTGGAGAGCGACCACCAGACATTCCGGTACGCGGCGAATCGCGCGATGACGTAGCGCACGTAGCGTTCGTCGGAGGCCGCGTCCATCGATTCGAAGCCCCACTTCCCGTAGGGGTTGAAGAGGATCAGGTCGGCCTCGATCCCGAGGTCCCGGAGCTGCTTGATCCGCATTTCGTAGTGGCGGAAGAAGTCGGGATTGAAGCGGGTGTAATCCCAGTCGTGCGGCGGCTTGCCCACATACGGCCAGCGCGGCGGCGCGAAGGTCCGCTTGTACGACACCGGCTGCTGCGTGATCAGCATCCGGGCCTTGTTGAAGGGCGAGGCGGCCAGCGTCTTCAGCGTCTCTTCCTGCACCGACTCCGGCGTGTCGAGCCAGTTGTAGATTGTCGTGCCGATCGGGATGTACGGCGTCCCGTCGGCGTACGCGAAGTGATAGGTGTTGAAGACCCGCACGGGACCATGATCCCCCTTGCCGGCCGGCGTAACCTCGAAGCTGCCGGTCTTGCCGGTGAGCGGCCAGCGATTGCTGTGGGTCTCGTAGCGCCAGGTACCGATCTTGTCCGGCATGAAGCGGACTTTGTACACGCCGTCGCCGTCATAGAACCCCGCCACGTCGACGCTTTTCACGCCATTCGTGAACGTCGCCGAGAACCGCACGTCGACAAACGGATTGCCGTCACTCGGCCCGTGCAGCGTGACCTCATAGACATCCCAGCGCTCGACCGAGGCCGCCGGGGCGGCCTGCGCCAGCACCCTCCCTCCAAAGGCGGCGCAGGCTACGATCAAGGTAGCGAGCGTCGCGCGGCCCAGGCTCCAAAGATGGCAATGATTCGACGATATTCCGGTCCGTTTCATGCGTTCAGGTTGATTCGAGTTGGGGAGTCTGGCTGCCGGTTTGGCCGCCGTGTTCATTGCGCTCCGTCGGCCGTCACGACGCCAAGCACGAGATAGCTGCCAAAGCCACGCGGATCCAGCCGATGTCGGCCGGGACCGAACGAAAGCGAATAGACGACAATCTTGGGCAGGCCCTTGATCTTTGCCGCGTCCAGGATCAGGGGCTCCGTGCCCCCGAGTTCCGCCGCCAGCGCATCCGTCTCGGAATTCGGCGGCTTCCGCCAACCGGGCTCGTCGGACTCGACATACCCGATGAGCACCCGCACCGGAACCGTGGTCGAGAACTCGATCGGGCCCAGTCGATTCGCCTTCGCGGCGGCATCGGAAAACCGGATTCCCTTCAACCCGTCGAGCGCCGACGTCACCGATTGGATCACGTACTTGTGATCGGTGAACACCGGAGCGCCGACCTTCACGGTGTAGCGCTCGGCGTTGCCGCTCAGCACCTCGAACGGCGCGCCCTTCATCACGGTCAGCAACTCCGCGTGGGCGGCGGCGGTTCCACCCGCCTTCAAGGCCGCGAGCCGGGCGTCGAAATCCGCGAGCTCCTTTTCGTAGACCGGCAGCAGCTGCGTCCAGTGATAATTGGCCGGCTGGCCGCCCATTCCGCCGATGACCGGGATCCGGCGCTGCGCCGTCTGCATCGAGTTCGCGTACCAATAGGTGTTGCGCGTCAGGTTCACCAGCGTCCGGTAATGATCGAGGCTCTCCGCCAAATAGGTCCGCGCCGTTTCCATGTCCTTGAGGTCATGCGTGTGCTCGTACCGCAGCACGAAGAGCGCCGCGTTCGCCTTCGCGGCATAGTTCTGCGACATCGCCCGGATGCAGGCCGCGTCGTTCTGCAGCCGCGCAAACTCGTCGCGGTTCTTCGTCACGAGAGGTGCCGCGGCCGCGAAATCGGCGACGGCCCGTTGCGAGTAGTCGAGGATCTCGCGGATGATCTGCGGGGGCGTTTCGCCCACATGCGGCTGGTGCGCGAATTCCTTTGCGACGTAATCCTGCAGCCGTTCGCCCGGAGGCGACTGCGATTCCCACAGGTCCGGCAGGACGCCGTACTTCTCCGGTCGGACAAGTTCGTCGAGCGTCATGCCGAGCGACATGGTCTGCCGGTTTCCCTCCGTGATGCCGAAGCGGCGGATGATCCGCGGCGCGCATTCGCCGTCCGCGTTGTAACCGTCGAGGATATGCGCGGCGGCCGCGTCATTGCCGTACATTTCCGCGATCCGGCGGATCCAGTAGGCCCGGTCGGTGACGGGATCGATGTCCGGATTCCAGGTGTAGCGCGCCCAGGCCTCGAACCAGATCCAGTCGCGCCGCCATTGCTTCAGCGGCGGGTTGGTCTTGTCCGGGGCGTCCGGCCAGTTCCAATACGAGAGCGGATAAAGGTGGAGGCCGGTCGCCCCGAGGCGGTCCCGCGCCGCCTGGACGCACTTCTGGATGAACTGCTGGTCGCCATACCGGAAAGGTTCCAGATTCGAAAGGATGTGGATGTTGACCAGGTGCGGCCCGAGCTTCGCCATCGCCAGGTGCGTCTGTTGGTCCTTGCCGCGCGGCTGCCAGGTCGTGAGTGACTCACCGTTGTATTTCGTTTCGGTGAAGATGTTGTGGTAGACCTTCAGGGTTTCGGGAATGACGGCCTGCGGGTCCATCGCATGCGTCCGGAAGACCACCGGTGGCTCCTCCTTGAGTCCCGCCTCGCGCATGCCGTCCTTGACGCCCGGGAGGATGACTTTCGTCGCCCACTCGATCTGGTTCTGCGTGCCCTGCAGGGCCTCGCCGAGGCAGGGCATCAGGCCGACGTGCGGGTACTGCTTCACAAATTCGGCGATCGCCTTCCGCATGTAGTCCTCCGCGACCGGGACCGGGGCCTTGAGCTGGGTGGGCAGGTGATTCCGCTCCGCGAGCGGTTTCGGCAGGATGATGTTGTAGAACATCTGGACCAGCCAGATGCCGCGGCGGTCGCATTCCTCGGCGATGTACCGGAACATGGCGACGTTCTGCCGGAATTGTTCATCGTCCACCTCCTGGGCGTACGGGTACTCGGGCACCTTCACGAGCGAGGCGAACGGCTGCCCGCTCCAAAGGAAGAGCACGTTCATCCGGTTCTTCACCAGCATGTCCAGGTATTCGTGCCAGAACGCCCGGTCGTAGAAAAACGGGAAGAGCTGCGACGTGTAGGGATATTCGTAAACGTGCCGGCCCGGGAGGATATAGGTCTTCTGCATCCCGATGCAGGGACCGCGCAACGCGAACGCCGGGTGATCGAGCACATGGAGTGTCGCAGGCAAGCCGTGCGCGGCGCGGACCCGTCCGGCCAGTTCGAGGCAGCCGTAGAGCAGGCCGGAGTCGTCGGCGCCTGCTACCAGCACCGGCCCCTGCGGGGCGCGCGCGATGCCGTATCCTTCCGCGCCGGGTTGCCCCGTGGCCAGCGTCATCCCCGCCGCCGCCAGTGCCGTCTGCATCTTCGCATCCGTTGCCGCGCCGAGCACCACGGTGTCGGCCGGTTCCCCACCCGCCGCCGTCACGATCTGCGGTTCGAGTCCCGCCGCCGTCATTGCCGCCGCGAGCTGTTGCGCGCCATACGCCACGCGCGGCGCGGCCGCGGGCGGCACAACGATCCGGATCGGCGCGGCGTCGGCGATCACGCCCGCACAGCCGAGGCAAAACAGGAGGAGAATTCGCATCATGGTTCGATTTCGCGCCAGACGAAGGCCGCGGCATTTGGTCGCGGCGGATTGTTTCGTATTCACTCGGTCATGACCTGCCGCACCGCGCGGCGCCACCCGGCGCGCAGCTGCCCGACCTCCGCGCGTTCGAGTTTCGGTTGATAGGTCTGGCCGTCCCGGGGCAGCGCCGCCAGCGCCGCGAGCGACGGCTGGAGGCCGAGCCCAAGCATGCCCATCATCGCCGCGCCAAGCGGCGAATAGTGGGGACTGCCCGCCACCCGCAGCTCCACGCCGGTCAGGTCCGCCACCAGCTGCATGAGAAACCGGTTCGCGGTCGCGCCGCCGTCGGCCTGCAGCCGCCGCAGCGCGAGACCGCCCTCCACCCGCATCATGTCGACGACATCGCTGACCTGGAACGCGATCGACTCGAGGCCCGCGCGGACGATGTGCCGACGGTCGCTGTGCGCCGTCAGTCCGACGATCGCGCCCCGGGCCGATTCCCGCCAGTGCGGGGCGCCCAGGCCGGAAAACGCCGGCACGAGATACACGCCGCCATTGTCGGGCACGGCGCGGGCGAGCGCCTCCGTTTCCGCCGGGTCGTTGATCAACCCCAACTGGTCACGCAGCCAGGTCAGCGTCGCCGCCGAAAACGTGATGATGCCCTCCAGCACGTAAGCCGGCTGGTCGTCGAGGACCCAGCCGATCGTGCAGACACTTCCACCGGCGGCGGCGGGCCGGCGCGCGCCCACATTGAGCAGCAGCGACGTCCCGGTCCCAAAGGTCGCCTTCGCCGTCCCCGCCTCGAAGCACCCCTGCGCAAACAGCGCCGCCTGGGAGTCGCCCATCACGCCGCAGATCGGCACCGGCGCCGGCAGAGCGCCGCCCAGCGTGGTGGCACCGAAGCGCGCGCCGCTCGGACGCACCTGCGGGAGGGCGGAACGCGGCACATTCCACCACGCGCACAGCTCGTCGTCCCAGTCGAGGCGGTCGATGTCGAACAGCAGGGTCCGGCACGCGTTCGTGTGATCGGTCGCGAACACCGATCCGCCGGTCAAGCGGTGAATGAGATACGCGTCGATGGTCCCCACCCGCGCCGTTCCGTCGGCCAGCCGGCGTGCGATCTCCGGCCGCTCCCGGATCAGCCACTGCAACTTCGACGCCGAGAAATACGAGTCGACGCGCAGCCCGGTCCGCGTCCGGATGCCGGCTTCGCGCCCGGCGGAAAGCTGCGCCGCGCACAACGGATCGCCGCGCCGGCACTGCCAGACGATGGCGGGGTGCAAGGGCGCCCCGGATGTCCGGTCGAACACCACGATGGTCTCGCGCTGATTCGAGATGCTCACGCCGGCGATCTCCGCCCGGCGGGCGGAATGCCGGTCCATCAGTTCCCGCGCCGCCGCGAGCGTGTTCTGCCAGATTTCCTCCGCATCGTGTTCCACCCACCCCGGCTCGGGATAAAACTGCCGGTGATCCCGCGACACCTGGTCGAGCGCGCGGCCGTTTTCGTCGAACAACAGCACCTTCGTCGCCGAGGTGCTCTGGTCAATGGCGAGGAGAAGGGGCATCGGGTTGGACCAAATCGAGAATCATGCCATCGCGCCGCCCGAGGCGGGGCGGACCGCCGGCCACCGGACTTTTACCGGGTTGCGTTCGATCAGGTCAGCCATGGTGACGTGCTCCCGCGGTTCGTCTGCCCGCCAGGAGGTCGCCCACGGTCGCCGCGAGGCCCTCCATGGTGATCCCGTAGTGCCGGAAGATGTCCGCCTGGCTGCCGGTGACGGTGTACTCGTCCGGAATGCCGACGATCCGGAAAGGACGGTGAACGCCCGCCTCCAGCAGCAACGCGGCGCAGGCCTCGCCCAGCCCGCCGTTGACCATGTGCTCCTCCACCGTGATGAGGGCGCCGCACTGCCGCGCCGCGGTCAGGATCGCGTCGCGATCCAGCGGCTTGATGGTCGGCATGCTGATGACCCGCGCCCTGACTCCCGTGGCGGCCTCGAGATCGGCCGCCGCCAGCAGCGCGTGCACGACGGTTTCGCCGGTGGCGATGAACGCGACATCCCGGCCCTCGCGCAGGACGCTGGCCCGGCCGACGACGAACGGCTCGTCACCCCGGGGAAGTTCGGGCAGCGCCGCCTTCCCGAAGCGAAGGTACACCGGCCGCGAGCGGCCCGCCACCGCCTTCACCGCCTCGCGCGTCTCCCAGTTGTCCGCCGGCGCGATGATCTCGACGTTGTTGATCGCGCGCAGCGCCGCAAAATCGTGCAGCGAGTGGTGCGTCGTGCCGAGGGCGCCGTAACTCACGCCCGCGCTGATGCCGACGAGCTTCACCGGGTTGTCGGAGTACGCCACGTCGTTCTTGATCTGCTCGAGCGAACGGGCGGTGAGAAAACAAGCCGGAGACACGGCGAACACCGTCTTTCCGGACGAGGCCAGCCCGGCCGCAACCCCGACCAGGTTCTGCTCCGCGATCCCGACTTCGACAATCTGGTCCGGCAGCGCCTGGCCAAAGGGGCCGAGTTTGCCCGAGCCGCGGGAATCGCTGGTCACCACCAGCACGTTGCGATCGGCTCGCGCCAGAGTGGTGACGGTTTCAGCGAACACCTCGAGGTTCGCTTTGCCGGGCTTGAGACCCAACTCGGCCATCCGGCGCGTCGCCGCCGGCGAGTACATCGATGGAGAGGGTGCGCTCATGCGCGGCGCCTCCCGGTTGCAGCGGTGTTGACCATGATCATTGCGGGCCCTCCAGCGCGGCAATCGCCGCATCGAGTTCCTTCATCGCCTGCGCGTACTCGGCGTCCGTCGGCACGCCGTGGTGCCATTTTCCCACGTTCTCCATGAAACTCACGCCCTTGCCCTTGATCGTGTTGGCGATGACGACGGTGGGCCGGCCTGCCACCGGTTCGCCGAGCGCCTGGGTCAACGCCGCGAAATCGTGTCCGTCGACCGTCCGGACGGTCCAGCCGAACGCCGCGAATTTCGCATCGAGCGGCTCGTTGCTGCAGACCTGCCGGGTTGCGCCCGTGATCTGCAGGCGGTTGTGATCGATGATCGCGTACAGGTTGTCCAATTGGTAGTGGGCCGCGAGCATCGCCGCTTCCCAGTTGCTTCCCTCCGCCAGTTCCCCGTCGCCGAGCAGCGTGAACACCCGGGCGCCCGTCCGGTCCTTTTTCGCCGCAATCGCACAGCCCGCACTCAGCGGCAACCCGTGCCCAAGCGCCCCCGTGTTTTGCTCAACGCCCGGGACCTTGCGGGTCGGATGGCCGACGAAATGCGAACGATACTGGCAGAGCGTCTCCAGCTCGGAGGCCGGAAAAAAGCCCCGGTCGGCCAGGACGACGAACAGCGCCTCGACGGAATGCCCCTTGCTCTGGATGTAACGGTCGCGCGACGGATCGCGCACCGTGGCCGGCGTGATGCGCAGCACCCGATTGTAGAGCACAGTCAGGATGTCGAGGCACGAGAGACTGCCGCCCGTGTGGCCCGCGCCGGCGTGCTTGATTGCGCGCAGCGTCGCCTGCCGGTAGCGCGCCGACTTCAGCGCGAGATCGTGATCGGTGTACGTCGTTGGCATTTCGCCCATGTCGGTTCTCTCCCGTCTCACGCCTCGGCCTGTTCGTGCCAGTATACGCTCCAGCCGAGGTAGTTTCCGCACGCCTCGGCCAGCACGTCGGCGGTCCGCGAGGCGTTCATCACGACGTGATGCTCGAATCCCTGCTCGCACACGTAGCGCATGAGCTTCTGCAGCTTTGGCACGCGGGCCACCGCGCGGTTGCCGAAGGTCCGCAGCTCGTCGTTCGTCAGCTCGCCCTCGCCCACGTAGGCGCGGATCACGCCCGCGGTGTCATCCGTGCTGAACCGCCCATACGTCAGCGGGCTGGCGGGCGTCCGCCCGTCGAGCGCGCCATAGGTGTTTTCGACCCCGAGCGTGGTGCCCAGGATGGGTGCGTTGCTGATCTTGATGTCCGGCAGGAATGATTTCGCCCAGTTGCCGCAGTGAAACAGCACGCACTTGTCCTGGTCGGCCCCGTAGTTGTTGTTCCAATCGACGAGCGCGGACGGCGTTCCCGAGGCGAGCTGCATGCCATACATGGTCAGGACGCCGGTGACATCCACTTCGCACGCGCTCGGCAGCAGCGCCTCGCTCATCATGCTCATGCTCGTGCAGACGTTGCAGCCGTGGTTCTGCTGGAGCGACGTCCAGCACTGGATCGCGGTCGCGTCGAGCGCATTGGCGGCCACGTAGTCGTCCAGGATCACGCCGAGCCGCGCCATCTGGGTCAGCTTCGCCGGCGGCACCGCCGTGGCGTTCGCGTAGGCGCGAATCTCGTCGATCTTCCCGCGGACCCGGTCGTGGGTTTCGCCCAGCTTGGCCGCCTGGCCGAGAATCTCCGAGAGATCGACGGTCGTGACGCTGATGCCGTGACGTTCGAGGATCTTCTCGCTGTAACGGACGGTGTTGAACGCCCCCGGTCGCGCACCAACCGCGCCGAGGCGCGCCCGGCGCAGTCCGCGCACGACCCGGCACACGCCGAGGAATCGCGCGAGATCCGCGCGAAACGCGGGCGTCAGCGGATGGACGACGTGCTCGCGCGTCAGCGAAAAGCGAATGCCGGCCTGACGCAGGTTGTTGCACACGGAAATCTTTCCGCAGAACGCATCGCGCCGCCGCACCACGTCGAGTTTGTCCAGCTCATCCGGATACCCCTGCACGAGCACGGGCACGTTCAGCTCGGAAAGCTTCAGCGTGTCGGCCACGCCCTTCTCGTCGCCAAAGTTCGGCAGGCAGACAAGGACGCCGGTGATCCGGTCGCGATTGCGCCGGAACAGCTCGGCGCATTTGCGGGCCTCGGCGTGCGTTTCGACGCCGCCGAGCTTGGACTCCTCGGGCGAGAGCATGACGGCGTCGATGCCGAGCTCCGCGAAGAGCTTCGCCAGATCCGCGCGGGCCTCACCGACGAGCTTGTCGGGGAAGAAATCGCGATTGCCAATGATGACGCCAAGGCAGGGCCGGGTGCTTTGCATGATTTTTATGGAAGCGGGAAGACGGACGCACTCCGGCACGGGACCGCCGGAGAATCGGAACAGGAATGGATCGGCGCGATCACCCGCCGCGCCGCCAACGGACGATCCGGCCGGTGCCGGCGCCTCCGGGCAGTCGCAGGATGCCCCGCGGTTTCCAGCACCGGATAAGTCGTGCGGCACAATCGGACGTTGATCGTTGGATTCACGGGGAGTGGTGGGGTGGACTGCCGCCGCACGGCCGGAGACATGCCGCGGCTGGCGAGCGGGAACTCGCCGTTGACTGCGGGATAATGATAGGCACGATTCCGCGGCAATTCTCCCGCGATTCTTCCCATTTCTTACCGGATTCTAAGCCTCCCCTGCCGTGGTTTCGTTTGACCCGAACCGCCCCGATTTCGCCCCCTACGGATTCACCTGCGTCCGCTGGAACCCGTCCCCGATGCGCCGGCCCGACCGGCACAACGAAGTGGAGCTCAATTTTCTCGAAACCGGCTGGCTGACCTACCTGCTGGGCGGCCGCAAGGTGCGGGTCGAGGCGAGGCGGTTGACGGCATTCTGGGCGGCCATTCCCCACCAGATCATCGAATTCGGTGACGAGACGGAGTACTTCGTCGGCACGCTTCCCCTGCCCTGGTTCCTGCAGTGCCGGCTCCCGGACAACCTCGTCCAACCGGTGCTCCAGGGACGGATGATCAGCGAGCCGACGGACGAGCACGCCGATTCGGACCGCCAGCTCTTCGCCCGCTGGGAACACGATCTCGGCCACCACCACACCGACCTCAAAAAGGCCGCCCTGCTCGAGATGGAGGCGCGCCTGCTCCGGCTGGCGCTGGCCGTTTCGTCCGGCCGCCCGCCGGCGACGGGACGGAAACGCTCGGCGGGATTGAGCGAAGGCGGTTTGAACAAGGTGGAGCAGATGGCCTGCCTGATCGCGCAACGCTACACCGACCGGCTGACCGTCGACGAAATCGGACGATCGGTGAAACTGCATCCGAACTATGCGATGAGCCTCTTTCAGAAGACGTTCGGCACCACCCTGATTGAATATCTGACCCAGCATCGCGTTTCCCACGCGCAACGTCTCCTCGCCACCGGCGACATGAAGATCGTGGACGTGGCATTCAGCTCGGGCTTCACCTCAATCAGCCGTTTTAACGACGCATTTCGCCGTGCCTGCGGGTGTTCGCCCCGACAATACCGTCAGGTGCACCAGCTGACGGAATGAAGCTCGTCGCGTGGCTCAGTTGTCTCGTGGTCGGCCTCGCGACCGGAACGGCCGCGCCGGCGACCGTCGCGTCCCCTTCCCCCGGCCCCGCCGGCGAGCGGGCGGCGGCCAGCCATTCGGACGCCGTTTCGATCCGACACTCGACCTTGCTCGACACGGACTGGCGGAGCATCGCCCTTGATACCGGCGCTCCCGTGCCCCCCGGAGTCGAGTCCGCCGGGTTTGACGACCACGGGTGGCGCCGCGTCGAGGTCCCGCATAACTGGGACGAGTACGAAGGCTTCCGCCAGCTCCGACACGGCGACCGCCACGGCACCGCCTGGTATCGGCGCAGCTTCACGGTCGATTCCACCGAGCGCGGCCGCCGGATCTTCCTCTATTTCGAGGGGGTTGGCTCCTACGCCACGGTCTGGGTGAATGGAACACCCGTTGGCCGGCACGCCGGCGGACTCACGACGTTCACGCTTGATATCACGGACGCGGTTCGCTTCGGGCAGTCCAACTGCCTCGTCGTCCGGGCGGACCACCCCGCCGGAATTCGTGATCTGCCCTGGGTGTGCGGCGGGTGCGAACTCGCGTACGGATTTTCGGAAGGCACCCAGCCGTTCGGGATATTTCGACCGGTTCACCTCGTCACCACGTCGCCCGTCCGGATCGAGCCTTTCGGCGTTCACGTGTGGAACGATGCCGACCTCGATCCGGCCGCCGCCAGAATCCACGTCACCACGGAGGTGAAGAATTATGGGCCCACCGCCACCACCGTGGCCGTCGTGACCAGGGTCATCGACTCGCCGCCGGGACCGGCCCGGCAGGCGGGCGCCGTCGTCTCGGAATCCAGCAGCGTTGTCACGCTCGCCGCCGGCGCCACGACCATCGTCGCGCAAGAGCCGCCGCCCATCGCGCATGCGCAGCTCTGGTCGCCGGATTCGCCGCACCTGTACGCGCTCGAATCGGAAATTCTGGACGCTGGCCCCTTGGCCGGCCGGCCGCCGTCGTCCGCATTGCCGGCTCGCCACGGCGTCGTCGACACGCTCACGACGCCTTTTGGAATCCGTACCGTCCGCTGGCCTGCCGCCGGCAGCCAGGATGGCCGGCTGCTGATCAACGGACGGCCTTTCTTCCTCAACGGGATTTGTGACTATGAGCACAACCTTGGCGCCAGCGGGGCGTTCACCTCCGAGGAGATCCGCGCGCGCGTGCATGAAATCGAGGCGGCCGGATTCAACGCCTTCCGCGACGCGCACACGCCGCACAACCTGCGGTTCCAAAAGTATTGGGATCGCGACGGCCTGCTGTGGTGGCCGCAATTCGGCGCCCACATCTGGTTCGATAACCCGGAGTTTCGCGCGAACTTCAAGGCGCGGCTCCGCGACTGGGTGAAGGAGCGGCGCAACAGCCCCTCCCTCGTGCTCTGGGGACTGCAGAACGAGAGCGTGCTGCCGACGAAGTTTGCCGAGGAGTGTTCGGCCATCATCCGCGAACTCGATCCCACCGCGTCTTCCCAGCGGAAGATCACCACCTGCAACGGCGGCACCGGCACGGACTGGAACGTGCCGCAGAACTGGAGCGGCACCTACGGCGGCAATCCCCTCGCCTATGCCGACGAGCTGCGCCGGGACCATCTGTTCGGCGAATACGGCGCGTGGCGCAGCCTCGGCCTCCACACGGAGGGTGGTTTCCAGCCCAACGGCCCGCTCAGCGAAGACCGGATGTGCGCCCTGCTCGAAACCAAGGTCCGGCTGGCCGAGTCGGTCCGCGACAAGGTTGCCGGACACTTTCTCTGGCTGTTCGCGACCCACTCCAATCCCGGCCGCAATGTCGGCGAACACGGCGAGCAGCAGGACGACGGCATCCGGCCGCTTGATCACATCGGTCCGGCGAACAACAAGGGGCTGTTCACCATCTGGGGCGAACCGACCGACGCGTACCAGATGTACCGCAGCGATTATGCGTCCGCCGCCACCGCACCCATGGTGTACATCGTTTCGCACACCTGGCCCGACCGCTGGACGACCCCGGGCGCGAAATCCGGAATCGTGGTGTACTCGAACTGCGACCAGGTCGAGTTGTTCAACGACCTCCGCTCCCACTCCCTTGGCGTCCGGTCGCGCCCCTCCGCCGCGGGACCGGGTAGAACGATCGCGCATTTCGAATGGGACAACGTGCCGGTGACAACGAACATCCTTTACGCCGAGGGTCTGGTGAACGGCACCGTCGTGGCGAGGGACATCATCGAACTGCACCACCTCGAGCCCGCCCCTGCCTTTCGAAACTGGCAGGATACCCAGCGCGATCCGGTCGCGCCCCGACCCGGCCGAACCTACCTGTATCGCGTCAACTGCGGAGGACCGGATTATGTCGACCGCGATGGAAACCGCTGGGCGGCCGACCACGATTATTCCCCCGGCGATAGCTGGGGATCGATCTCCTGGGCGGCGGCTTTCCCCAACCTGCCGCCACGGTTTGGCAGCCAGCGCAAGACCTACGATCCGATCGCCGGCACGCGGGATCCCGCGTTGTTCCGGACCTATCGCTACGGCCGCGACCAACTGCGGTACGTGTTCAGCGTTCCGAACGGTGAGTACGAGGTCGAGTTGTACTTCGTCGAGCCGTGGTATGGCGACTGGACGGCCGACCATCTTCCCGGGCCGACCGTCCCGGTTCCGTCAGCCCACGCCGCCGGCCTGGATTGCACCGGTTGGCGGCTCTTCGATGTCGCTGTGAACGGTTCGACCGTTCTCCAACACCTCGATCTCTGGCGCGAAGCCGGTCGCGACACGGCGCTCAAGAAAATCGTGCCTGCCAAAGTCACCGATGGCCGCCTCGAAATCTCGTTCCCCCGCGTCGAGTCCGGCCAGGCG
>DASZYH010000053.1:0-4716 GCA_035545515.1 Opitutaceae bacterium | reverse complement strand
GGGCCGCCGCGGGTGTTCAGGCCGATGTTGCAGGAGACGAGCACGACCACCAAGCCGAAGACTTCCGCCTTGATCAGGCCGTTGAGCACGTCCTTGAACTTCATGAAGTCCCGCATGGCGGCGAAGTACGCCGGCGGGTCGATGGAGATGAAGTTCGTGTAGCTCGCGACGATGGCGCCCCCGTACCAGCCGACGAGGTCGGCGATGATGGCGAGCACCGGCATCATGAACGCCACCGCGGCGAGGCGGGGCATGACCAGCATCCGCGGCGGCGGGATGTTCATCGTGACCAGCGCGTCGACCTCCTGGTAGACCTTCATCGACGCGAGTTCGGCCGCGATCGCGGAACCGACGCGACCGGCGACGAGGATGGCCACCATGACCGGTCCGAGTTCACGGGCCATCGACAGGCCGACGAGCGTGCCGATGAACTGCTTGGCGCCGAAGTTCTGCATCGAATACCCGGCCTGCAGGGCGAGCTCCGCGCCGATGAAGAAGCTGAGGATCGCGACGATCGGCAGCGTGGTGTAGCCGATGAGATAACACTGCTCGATGAACCGCCCGAACTGCCGGGGGAGCGTGGGTAGGTAGCGCAGACTGCGGACGAACAGCTGCAGCGTGCTGCCGATGCCTTCGAGGATGCGGATGAGTTGATTCATGGGGCGCCCGCGCGATCACCGCGCGGGGGATTGGGATTGGATGCCGGGAAATTGGCTGGCCCGTGGCCGCGATCGTGAGCCGATGCACCGGCCGCTTTTTCACCGGGTGCAAAATCGAACCACCGCGTCGTCCACCCTCCGGTGGCGTCGCGCGTGAAGGCCACCACGCCGTGGCCGATCGAGATCCGCTCGGCGGCGGCCCGGCGGGTCACGCTGAGCAACGGTCCGAGATGAAATGCCCGCAGTCGCCGGGCGTCGTCGCGCTGCCAGGTGACGGCATTCCAGAGCAGGGAGGTCCGCGTCTCACCGGGCGCGGCCTGGTCCCGCCGCAGGATCGCGAACAGCGGCGACCACGCATCGTGAATCTTCTGGTTTCCCGGGAAGAACACATCGAGCGGGCTGAAGAGCTGGAACTGGCTCCGACCGGCGCCGTTCGTCCAAGTGCTGTACAACGGCCAGACGTGGGTGAGCGACGCCTCGGGGGCGGCCGGCCGCGTGGCGCTACGCTGGGTCTCGGACCAGTAGAGAAAATAGAAAAGCTGGGTGCGCTCGATCGCGAGGCCGCGATCCTTCCACTCGGCATGGCGGACGAGCGGCCAGCCGTACCAGGTCTTGTCGTACCCGTTGACGATCGAGTGCGTGTAGAACGGGCCCCAGCGGTTCACGTACGCGGAGCCACGGCCCTGGACGAGGAACGGCCAGAAGTACCGCGTCTCGTGAAAGCGCGCCGGCGTGGTCCGATCGGTATACCCGAAGAAGGGCCAGAGGACGTTTTCGTCGACGTAACCAGGGCCCGTGTGACGGGCGTAGAACGGCAGGAAGCCGATGGCGTGCCTCGGCGGAGTGCCCGCGGGCGCGTCCGGCGCCGGCGAGGTGGTGGCGTCGTAACCCAGGGGCCAGAGGAAGTACGTCTGCTTCCAGGCGCCCGGCTTTTCGCGCCAGTTGAACAGCGGCCACAAGCCGAAGCCGTGCGCCTTCCCGCTGGTCACGCGCAGGAACGGCCAGGGGGCGTACGTGGTGTCGATGCCGCGATTGGCGGTGCGGACGTAGAGCGGAAAGGCCACCCACGTGGCCTGATCGAACCCGAGCTTGTTCTTGATCGTGCCCGCGACGGGAAACACGCCGAAGTAGCTGAGCGCCGGGTCGCCGGTCTGCCGCCAGAAGATGAAGGGCCAGAACTCGAAGTCCCCGCGCGGCGAGTAGATGCTGCTCGGCGGCCCCGCGCCGCGTCGGCGACCCGTGTTGCGGATGAGTTCCAACACGTTCCACTGGTACGTGTTCTCGTCGACCCGGTAACTGAAGACCGGGTACAGGAAGTATCCGGCGCGGAAATGTCCCTCGGCGTCCACGTGCTGGACCCAGAGCGGCCGCAGTCCCTCCGCCTTCGCGCCATCGGCGGCGCTTCGGCTAAAAAGGAGCGGTCCGACGCTGGTCCACTCCCTCGTGCCCAGATCCGGCCCGGCGTGCCACGTGTAGATTGGCCAGAAGTTGCGTTCACCGGACGACACTTCCGTCGTGCCCAAGGCAGGACTTCGCCCCGGTCGGTTGGCGGACGCGGTTTCGGGGGGCGGATTCGGGGCCGCCTGGAGTGCAGGCACGCCGCAGCCGAGCGCGAAGGCGCCGAAACAGGCGATCAGGCGGGCGGCGAGCATGGAGAGGAAGTTCGAAAAACGGACGCGGCAAAGCTCACGTGACAAGGGCAGAAGTCGGCAACCTGCCTCCGGCGCGTGGGTAAGGGGAAGAAGGTGGCGAATGTCCGAGCCGGTGCAAATGCTATGTTTGGACCCTGACCCGCAAGGCGGTTCCCCGGACTTAATCCGAGCCGTCTGTACGCGCTGCACGCTTGACGGAAGCCCATTCTGGCAGAAGCTCCTCGTCCTCTCGCTCTGCGGGCGTAGTTTAGTGGTAAAACTCCTGCCTTCCAAGCAGGTCTCGTCGGTTCGATTCCGTCCGCCCGCACCAAATCAGGTTTGTTTCAAACCGATGGAGCAGCTGTTAAACACCGCGCTCTTGCCGATGGCGGACATGCGTTGACCAGCCGATCGAAACCTGGGTCTGCACGGGTGCGCGAGGCACCGGCGCTCCGCGGGCTGAATCCCGTTCAGCAAGCCCGGAACTGGAGCGCGCCACCCCGTTTTCGTGGCGTTTCGGCCTTAGTTTTAGGCGATCATTGGTGATTGCTTAAACGATAAATTTTAGCTTAAGTGATCACATGTTATCGCTTACGACGGAGCACGATCTTCTCACTGCTGCGGCGGCGGCGGTGCGTGATCGGCGCGCGTCGTTGAACTGGCGACAGATCGATCTGGCTGAACGCAGCGGAGTCGCCGTCGCCACCGTTCGTCGATTTGAACGGACGGGAGTCATTGCGCTACCCGGGTTCGCAAAACTAGCGGCCACGCTCGGCTTGGCGGACGATCTGGTGGCCGTACTCAAGAAACGGCCGACGCAGGCGACGTCGGTCGAGGAGTTCGTCAAAGCGCCGGCGAAGCGGCAACGGATTCGCCGTCCCAAGGCGTAAGTCATGGCTGCCACGTTCATTGAACCGGCCGTTCTCAGGATCAGCTTCCTGGGTTTGCCCATGGCGACGGTGGGCTACCGGGAAGCCGATCGTTCGCACGTGCTCGAATTTGCCCCCGAATTTCTCGCGAGCGGTCACGATCCGTCACCTTTGCGTCTGCCGATGGAGGCGGTCACGGGACCGCGGGTCTTTCGGGCGGGCGACTCGCCTTTTGCCGGCGGGCTGCCGGGGCTGATTGCCGACTCGCTGCCCGATGCGTGGGGCGAGCGCATGCTGACGATTGAAGCACCAGGGCTGCGGACGGGGCTCGGAAAACTCGCCGCGATCGGCCAACGCGGACCCGGCGCGTTGACGTTCGAGCCCGTGCTCGGCGAAGGCGCGGACACCACTGGTGCGCTGTCCAACCTGGCCGCGCTCGCCCAGGAAGCATCGCGTCTCGCAGCGAGCGCGAGGCCGCTGACACCGGGTCGGGTTGATGCCGCGCTGGCCAGGGGCGGCAGCAGTCTGGGTGGCGCGTACCCGAAAGTGACGGCTCATCTACCGCTCACGGGACCCAGCCTGGACTTGCGCCAAGTGCTGATCGGAGGCCCGCCGCCCGCCGGACACCGGCCCTGCATCGTGAAGTTTTCAACCGCCAACGACGAGGGCGGAGACGGGGTGGAGTTTGCCTTGATGGAGGTCGCCCGCCTGGCCGGGATCCGCGTTCCGATGACCACGCTGGTGAACGATGGCACGCGGCGGCACTTCGCCGTCGAACGATTCGACCGGTATGTGCGAGACGACGGCACGGTTGGCCGAAGGCATGTCCACACCTTGAGCGGCATGCTCCATCGGCGAGCGTCCGACACCGAGACCCCGCTCGACTACGAGGACTTCATGCGCCTGTCCCGTCGCCTGGTGGGTGCCCACGGAGCGGTCGAGTGCCTGCGCCGCGCCGTGTTCAACCTCCTGGCGACGAACCGGGATGATCATGGGCGCAACCACGCTTTCGTTTACGACGACCGGACCCGGACTTGGGATTTGGCCCCCGCTTACGATCTCAACCCAAGCGTCGCGAACCGGCTCGTCGGGCTGTTGTGGCTCGGTCGCGACCTGGTTCCACGGAGCTTCGACGAAATTCGACGTCTGGCGGAAATCGGTGGCGTGACCGAGCGCCGAGTCCGAGAAGTCTTTGCCGAAGTCGAGTCCGCGGTGTTCGGCGGCTGGCCGAAAGCGGCAAGCGCGGCCGGGGTGCCGAAGGAAACGCGTGACGCCTGGATGGCGAACATGGAGACCCAGAATCGGGACCTCCGCGCAGACGTTGCCCGGGTGACGACCCGGCGCCGCAGTGGTCCGAGACGCCAGGGTTAGTACATCCCCGGTCCGTCGCAGAGGAGGTTCGCTGCATTCGCTCACCGGGCATCCGATCGGTGGCTGGCCGATCATCGGTGCGATCGCGTCAGCGAATGCGACGGCGTCCGGGCTGACGATCGGTGACCGAGCGGCCTAGCGATCGTGATCGAACGACCAAGCGATCGTCCGATCGATCGTCCAGCG
>DASZYH010000052.1:0-70680 GCA_035545515.1 Opitutaceae bacterium | reverse complement strand
GCGCGGTGGGGCCCCCGCGCCTACAGGGGAATCTAATTCGGCCTGATCGCGCGGGGGGGGCACCGCGCCTACAAGCACACCGCCGGTATAAGCAGGCCAAAAAAAGATGCCGGTCGGAGACCGGCATCCACCTTGGGGCTCGCCGCGGGTAATCGGCCGCGGCGGGGCACTTTCGTTTTGGGCGCGCGAGAGGAGACGATCCTTTCAGCGCGCGCAGCGTAATACTTACCGCTTCGAGAGGACGGACTTTTCGTAGGCGCGGATTTCGTTGAGCCAGGCGACGCCGACGGGGGCGTTGTTCCGGCGGCAGTATTCGTCCCACACCGCGCCGAACGGGAGGCTCTTCAGCTCCTCCAGCGTCGCCAGCCGGCCGGTGAAGTCGCCCGCGTTCTCCAGCTCGCGCAGCTTCGCGGCCGGCTCGAGCATCGCGATCAGCAGGGCCTTGATCGCGTTGCGCGTGCCGATCGTCCAGGCCGCGATCCGGTTGATGCTCGCGTCGAAGTAATCGAGCCCGATGTGCGTCCGGCCCAGATAGTCGCCGCGCACCAGCTCCTCCATGATGCCGCGGAGGTGATCGTCGAGGATCACGACGTGATCGCTGTCCCAGCGGACGCCGCGGCTCACGTGCAGGAGCAGCTCGGGCACGTACATCAGCACCGAGCTGATCTTGTCGGTCAGCGTCTCGGTCGGGTGATAGTGACCGGCGTCGAGGCAGATCAGCTTCTGGTGCTTCACCGCGTAGCCGAGGTAGAACTCGTGCGAGCCGACGACGTAGCTCTCGGAGCCGATGCCGAACAGCTTGCTCTCGACCGCGTCGAGATTGTGCCGCGGATCGATCTTCTCCTTGAACAGCGCGTCGAGCGAGGCGGTCAGCCGCTCGCGCGGCGTCTTCCGGTCGACGGGCAGGTCCTTCATGCCATCCGGAATCCAGACGTTCGTCACCGTCGGGCTGCCGAGCTGCCGGCCCATTTCGGCGCCGATCTTCCGGCAGGCAATGCCGTGCTCGATCCAGAATTCGCGGATGCCCTTGTCCGGGTGCGCGAGCGTGAAGCCGCTCGCGGCCTTCGGGTGCGCGAAGTACGTCGGGTTGAAATCCAGGCCGAGGCCGTGTGCCTTCGCCCAGTCGATCCAGCTCTGGAATTGGGCAACAGTGATCGCGTTCCGGTCGACCTTCTTGCCGCCGAAATCGCCGTAGCAGGCGTGGAGGTTCAGGCGGTGCTTGCCGGGGATCAGCTTGTACGCGAGTTCGAGGTCGCTGCGCAGCTCGTCGATCGTGCGCGCCTTGCCGGGATAGTTGCCGGTGGCGGCGAGGCCGCTGCCCGACAGGTCGCCGGCGCTTTCGAAACCACCGACGTCATCGCCCTGCCAGCAGTGGAGCGAGATCGCAACGGAGGCGAGCCGCTTGAGCGCGGCCTCGGTATCGACGCCGATGGCGGCGTAAGTCTCCTGGGCGGAGGAATAGGACGAGGTGGACATGACTTTGGAGGTGTAACGAGGAAGTTAACGCGAGAACAGAATCGGGCTAAAGGCCAAACACCAGCGCCCCGGCCGGATTACCCGCCTCAGACGGCCGGCTCCGGACCGGGAGCACCGTTCCCTTGCCCGGAGGCGTCCGCCGCAGTCGCCGTCAGCTCAATGCACCTTCAGATAGGTGCCGTAGCCGATGATGATCGTGGAGAGGATGAGCGTGGCGATGCCGGCGCCGATGAGCGTATGGGCCTTCTTGCTCGAACCCTTCCACTCGTGGAGAATCCAGCCCCACATCGTCGAGAAGATGATGATGCTGGCCATGTGGAGCGTCCAACTCGCGAAGCTGTACTGGCCCATCCGCGTCTCGCCCATCGTGTAGAAAAAGAACTGGAAGTACCAGGTCGTACCCGCCAGCGCGGAGAGGAAATAGTTGGCCGCCACCGGTACCTCGAGATCGGCCGCCGTCGCGGTCCGCGCCATCGTGGCCGTGCCGCCGCCGGAATGCTCGCCCCCCGAAGCCTTGAGTCCCGCGTGCTCCGGGCGGACGTGCGACGCGATATACTGATACCCGGTGCGATTGCGGATGTTCAGGATGACGCACCAGACGAAGTTCGTGGTGAACCCGCCGAGGAGAACGACAATAAGCTTCGGGAGACCGGTCCAGAGCGAGCCGGTGCCCGCCGCGGCGGAGGCATCGCTGATGGGCGTGCCGGCGGTGAGCGCGAACGCGAAGCACGCGCTCATGATGCCCGAGAACGTCGCGACGAGGATGCCCTTCCGGAAATTGAATTCGGAGATCGCCTTCTTCTTTTCCTCCTCGGGCATCTCCCGCTCCTTCGTCAGCCCCGCGAGAGCCGCGATGCCGATGCCGAGCAAACACACGGCGACGCCGGCCAGGGTGATGTCACCAGAGCGGGTGGAAGCGATTTGGACGATCGTCTCGGCGCCCGGGATGCTCGGGACGAACATCTTGAAGATCGGCGGGAGCAGCGTGCCGAACGCCGCGCAGTAGCCGAGCGCCACGCCCATGCCGAGCGACATGCCGAGGTAGCGCATCGTCAGCCCGAACGTCAGGCCGCCAAAGCCCCACATCGCGCCGAAGAAATAGGTCCACCACAGCGTGCTCCAGGTCTGCATGTGCAGCACGCCAAGGACGTTGTTGGTCAGGAGCAGGGCCAGGATCCAGGGGCAGATGATCCAGGAGAAAAAGCCGCCGACCAGCCAGTAGGTTTCCCAGGACCATTTCTTCACGCCCTTGTAGGGGACATAGAAACTCCCGGAAGCCAGACCGCCCAGCCAGTGAAACATGACGCCGAGGAAGGGATTAGTAGGCATAACTAGAAAGAAGTGGGCAATGAATCAGACTCCAGCGGGACGAAAAACGAAATTCGGCAAAGATCGGAGTCATGAGGACTGCGCCCTCCTCTGGCGCCGGAGGTTGGCACGCGGTGGAATAACGTCTGACAGTCATTTTTCAGCGCGGAAAATGGCGCGTGCGGTCTTGCCGCCGCGCGGGTCGGCGCTGGACTGGAGCCGATGCACTTTCCCGGCCAGGTCGTCTGGATCACCGGCGCGTCGTCCGGCATCGGCGAGGCGCTGGCGCGGGCATTCGCCGCGGAGGGTGCGCGGCTCGCCTTATCGAGTCGGCGGCCGGACGAACTCGAACGCGTGCGACGCTCATGCGTCCGGCCCGACGAGCACGTCGTCGTGCCGCTGGATCTGACGCAGATCGGTTCGTTTCCGGCGATCACGGCCGACATGTTGGCGCGCTGCGGAAGGATCGACGTCCTGGTCAACAACGCGGGGGTCAGCCAGCGGGCACTCGCGGTCGACACCGCGCCGGAGGTCGAGCGGGCGATCATGGAGCTCGATTACTTCGCGCCGGTGGCGCTGACGCGGACGGTATTGCCCTCGATGCGCGCGCGACGGTCGGGACATGTCGTGGTCGTCAGCAGCGTCATGGGCTACGTCGGTACGCCCGGACGGTCGACCTACGCCGCGGCGAAACATGCGTTGCATGGTTATTTCGATTCGCTCCGCGCCGAACTGTGGCGGGAGAACGTTGCCGTGACGCTGGCGTGTCCCGGCTACGTGCGGACCGCGATCTCCGCGAATGCCCTCGGTGCACGCGGCGAAAGTCACGGCGAAACCGATGCGACGCACCGAACCGGCATCGCCCCCGAGCGCTGCGCGGCCGCGATCGTGAAGGCGGTAAAGCGCCGCCGGAACGAAGTGTACGTCGGCGGCCGGGAAGTTGCCGGCATCTACCTGCAACGGTTCGTGCCAGGAATTTTCGCGCGGATTGTCCGGCGGATGACGTTCTCGGTCCATGCGTCCTCCTGAAAACACCCATCGCGAATTGCGACCGCCAGAGCCGGGCGTGCGGGAGGCGGCCGGGCGGGTGCTGGCGTATCTCGCCGAGGTGGATGCGCCGGCGTGGACCCGCGACCTTGCTGGTGCGGCGGCAGACAGGCGATCGCTGCAGACGAAATCGGATGATGGCTGTGGCGCCGGCGGTGCCGGTGATGGTCGGCGTCCGATGGAGCACGAACGTTCAACCAGCATCGACGCGATCATCGGGTTCGGAGTGTTCGATCTCGCGCTGCCGCGCTTCTGCGCGGAGCTGTTCGCGGCGGGCGTGGGCCGGGCGCTGATCTTCACCGGCGGGTATGGTGCGGGCACGGGCGACCTGGGCGGACCGGAAGCATCCGTGTGGCGCAAGGAGGTGCTTCGCGCGCAACCAGAAATTCCGGATTCGGCATTCGTCCTCGAAACCCGGTCGAGCAACACAGCGGAGAATATTCGGTTCACGGCGGAGCTGCTCGCACGCGAGCGGCCGGACCTGGCGTTTGGCAGCGGGATCAAATCGGCGGTGATCGTCGCGTCGCCGTCACGGCTGCGGCGGGTGCGGCTGACGATGCGGCACCTCGTGCCGGAGGTGGCAGTGACGCGGTTGCTGCCGCCCGTCGATTTTGAGCGGGAACGCGCACTCTACGAACGGCAAGGCGTCGATTACGTCGGTCATCTGGCCGGCGAATTGGAACGCCTCGCGACGTATCCCGGCCGCGGCTGGATCGCGGCGGAGCCGCTGCCGACGGAGATCGTCGCTGCGGGGGCCGTGTTGCGCGGGAAGGTGAGCTGAGAGTCCAGAGGCCAGAGCTGAGCCGGAACCAGTAGAGAAACCACGTACCGAGCGGAGCGACATCAGCGATGGACACAAATTGACACGAATACAGAGGACCAGAGGAGTGCCTGATCGGCTCGTACTTTTGAGAACTGAATCGTGTGACATGAACACGCTCACACGAAGTCAGCGCCCGCAAGCGGGCGGCCTACGATTCAGGTGTCTCCGCATCTGTGTCCATAGGTGTTGACCTGTGGTTCGACTGAATCGTCCCGGCTGAGTGCAACCCGGTGCTGTGGGCGCGGTGACATCTCACCGCGCCTACGTCGGATAAGTCCGAATAGGCGGCGGGGTCAGGCGACCCCGCCCCACATCGATCCGAATCGCCGATCAGCGGGGACGGAACTTCGAGGTACGGGCGAGCTGTTCCCAGAGGGCGCGTTCGGCGGCGGTGACTTCGGCAGGAATCTCGATCCGGATGACCGCGTAGAGATCGCCGCGGTCGCCGTCCCGGCCGTGCGGCAGGCCATGGCCGCGGATCCGCAGCTCGCGGCCGCTCGACGTGCCGGGCGGAATTTTCAATTTGATGCTGCTGCCGCCGAGCGTCGGCACGATCACCTGCGCGCCCAACACCGCCTCCCAGGGCGCGAGCGGCAGCTCATGGTAAAGGTCGGAGCCGCGGGGTTCGAAATCAGGATGCGCCGCAATCCGCACGCGCAGGTACAGGTCGCCGGCGGGCGCCCCGCCCTGCCCCGGTCCTCCCTTGCCCGGCACGCGGATCCGGCGCGCCTCCTGCGCGCCCGGCGGAATCCGCACGCTGAACGTCTCGCTGTCCGCCTCACCGGTGCGCGGGTCGACGCGTCGCAACGAAAGCTGACGCACCGAACCGTGGAGCACCTCGTCGAGCGTGACCATGATGTCGCCCTCGATATCGGCGCCACGCTCCTCGTACTCGGCGCCCGAACCACGCGCGTCCCGAAACATCTCGTCGAACCCGCGGGCACGCCGGCCGCGGCCGAAGAGTTGCTCGAAAAAGTCGCTGAACCCCGTGCCGCCGAAATGAAACTCCTCATGACGGACGCCACCGCCACCGGGCCATCCCTGCCCTGCCGCCCCCGGCGGCGGAAACCCGGCGCCCTGCTGCCAGTTGGGCCCGAGTTCGTCGTATTTCTTTCGTTTCTCCGGATCGCTGAGGACTTCGTTGGCCTCGTTGATCTCCTTGAACTTCGCCTCCGCAGCCTTCTTGTCCTTCGCCACATCGGGGTGGTACTGACGTGCCAGTTTGCGGAAGGCGGTCTTGATCTGGTCCTGGGTGGCGTCGCGGGCGACGCCCAGAACGGAGTAGTAGTCCTTGAACTCAACAGCCATGGGTTACGTGGCCGGAACGTGACGAAGTTGCGGCGGGATGCAAACACCCGGCGCGCCAGGTGCGCCGAAGGAGAGGCAGAGTGAGCGTGAAATGGAATGGGACGAGCGAGTGCGTGAGGACGTGGAACGCGATGTCCTCATCGCGTTGGTTTGATCTATACGGCCGAAGGCGCGGAAGGGAGCCCTACCTCAGGCAGTCGAACCACTGCCATTTTCGAGGCGGCCAAGGGACTGGCCGCCCTACCGCGCGGTGACGCAGACAAATTCCTTCGTGCTCCGTCACCGGTTCGGGGCTGGCACGGGGACGCCGAATTTCTCCGCCCAGGGGCGGATCGCGTCGAGGATTCCGGGATAGAGTTCGACGCCCTCGGCGAGCTGCGCCTCGCGACGCCGGAGTCCGGCCTCGCCGGGAAGTCGAACGCGCTCCGTCCCCGGCCGCGGCGGAGTCGAACGACACGCCTCGGCGACAAACTCCGCCTCACGGCGAAACGCGTCGAGGCCGCCGAACAACGCCGGCGAGAGGACTTGGACGAAAACGGTGCCGGTCCAGCCCTCGGCTGGATCGGCGCGACCGTGGCCCGCCAGCGATCCCGTCAGGGCCTCGATCAGAAGTCCGAGGGCATAACCCTTGTGACCATGATCGAGCCCACCGACGGGAAGCAGCGCACCCGGAGGCTCGGTGAAAAGCGCGTTCGGGTCGTCGGTTGGTTCACCCTGCGCGTCGACGGCCCAGCGCCCCGGATATCTGCGCCCCTCGGCGCGGAGCCGGTTGGTGAGCCCGTTCGTCGCGATCGACATCGAGACATCGAGGATGACGGGATCTCCCTCTGTCGGCCAACCAGCCGCCAGCGGGTTCGGCGTGAACACGCCGCGCCGGCCGCCCTGCGGAGCGACACTGTGGTTGTTGGGATCGGAGCATGTGAGCAGGCCGACGAGCCCGCGATCGGTGATCCGCTTCAGATAGGCCGCGAGACAGCCGATATGATGGCTGCGGCGGATCACGACGGTGCAGGTGCCCTGACTCGCGGCGCGCTCCATCGCGAGATCGATCGCACGAACCGTGAGCCACGGCCCCGGCAACCGCCGACCATCCCACGTCACCGCGGCGGGGAAATCCGCCACGACGGTGGGATCGCCAGTTTTCGTCATGGCCCCCCGCTCGATCTCGGAGAGATACGGCGCCACAAAGGCCAGTCCGTGGGTCGTGTGTCCGAGCAGATCGCCCTCGAGAAGGATTTCCGCGACGACGGTCGCCTTGGCGGAATCGAGGCCGGCACGCGTAAATAGAGACGTGGCGAGCTCAAGGAGGTCGGAAGCGGCGTACCGGGCGGGCATAGGACGGACCTTAGTCCCGACGACGAAGTTCGCTAGGCGGAAGTTGACGGGTGCGCGACCGCACGGCGGGCGGTTCGGCGAAGATCGATGTAGGCGCGGTGACCTCACCGCGCGGCAAGGATGCAATCGCCCTGGCTCGCGCGGTGGGGCCCCCGCGCCCACACGCGAACCGATGAATTGGATGTCGTTCTACGGCGGGGTCGGCCTCCTTCGCCGAAGCCAACAGCGGCCGGACCTGACCCTGGACCTGACCCCACCTGCCCGGCTCGGCGAGACGCCTTGCCCGACCTCGATCCGAAGAGGCGGGGTCCGGCGACCCCGCCCTACATCAAACCCGTCGCGGCTCGACACTGAGGCGACGACGGGGCTGTCTTCGTGAGCACGAGTGAACGCGCCGTCTCCAGCATCGGTTCGTCGTTCGATCACGGCGGGGCTTGTCATCGCCGCGGCGGCGCTGCTCGCCTACGGGAACAGCTTCCGCGTGCCGTTCGTGTTCGACGACGAACTCGCGATCGTCGGGAACCCGAGTTTGCGGCAGATTTCGACGTCGCTCGTGCCGCCACCTGAGCTGAGCGGACTTCCGATCTCCGGCCGTCCGATCGTGAATCTCTCGTTCGGCATCAGTCACGCCATGAGCGGCGACGCCGTCTGGAGCTACCACGCGATGAATCTGCTGATCCACGCGGCGTGCGGATGGCTGCTCTTCGGCATCGTGAGGCGCACGCTGACGCAGGCTCCGTTGGCAAAGCGCTACGGCCGGGCCGCGACCGGGCTGGCCCTGGTGATTGCGCTCGTCTGGACGTTGCACCCGCTCGACACGGAATCCGTCACCTACATTTCACAACGCGCCGAAGCGTTGCTCGCGCTGTTTTATCTGCTCGCGCTGTACGCCTTCATCCGCGGGGCAGTGCCCCTACATCGGTCGGCGACGGAGGCCGTTCCGCCTCATGACCGAGCCCCCTTGAACGGATGGCTTGTGCTGTCCGCGATCGCGTGCCTGCTCGGCGCGCTCACGAAAGAGGTGATTGTGTCCGCGCCGATTGCCGTCGCGTTGTACGCGCGAATCTTCCTGGCGCCGAACTGGCGCGAGACATGGAACCGATATCGGACATGCTTCGGGCTCCTCGCCACGACGTGGCTCCTGCTCGGCTGGGTCGTCATTCACGAACACGGCGCGCGCGGGGTGTCGGCCGGCTTCGGACTCGGCGTCCCGTGGTGGAGCTACCTGCTGAAGCAATGCGAAGCGATCGTGCTTTACCTGAAACTCGCGGCCTGGCCGCATCCGCTCGTCCTCGATTATGGCACCGGGCTGGTGTGGTCACTGGCGGCCGTGTGGTGGCAGGCGCTGCTCCTGGCCGCGCTCGCAGGTGCGACGGTCTGGGCCGTGGCGACCTCGCGACCGATCGGCTGGGCCGGCGCGTGTTTCTTCATGATCCTGGCTCCGAGTTCGAGCGTTGTCCCGCTTGTCGGGCAAACGGTGGCAGAACACCGGATGTACCTTCCGCTCGCGCTGGTGATCGCGGTTGCAGGGTTGACGCTGTATCGCTGGCTCGGCCGAACCACGGTGGCACTCGCCGCGGCAGCCGCGGTGGCGCTCGCGCTCACGACCTCGGCCCGCAACCGGGACTACGCGACACCCATTCGGATCTGCACGGACACGGTGACGAAGCGACCCGACAATGCGCGCGCGATGGCACTGCTCGGCGATTACTATCAGCGCGCCGGACGGCTGGACGACGCGCGCCACTGGCTCGAACGCTCGCTGAGCCTCCAGCCAGGCGTGCCGGCGGTCCTGAGCAACCTGGGCGACGTCTGGCAGCGGCTCGGCAATCCGGCGCAGGCGGTCGCCTGTTTCGAAGCGGCGCTGGTCCGACGTCCAGGCGACCCGAAGCTGCTGAACAATCTCGGAAACGCGCTGATCCTGAGCGGACGGCCCGACGAAGGGCTGGGACGCTTGCGCGCGGCGGCCGCGGCGGCGCCGGATGACCTGGTGACTCGGGCCAACCTGGCGAACGCGCTGGCGCAGGTTGGACGAATGCCCGAGGCAGCGGAGCAATTCGCCGACCTCGTGCGACGTGCGCCGAACGACGTGGACGCACGGGATGGCTATGCGGGCACACTCATCGCCCTGCGCCGGCTGCCCGAGGCGACGGAGCAACTCAACGCGGCCGTGCGGATGCGGCCGACTGACGCCGACCTCCACAACCGGCTCGGCATGGTGCTGGGGCGCGCGGGCCGCCTCCGCGAGGCGCTGGCCGAGTTTCAGGAGGCGTTGCGGCTGAATCCGGCGCATCCGGCGGCGCGGCAGAACGCAGCGCTCGCGCGGCAGCGGTTGGGTGGGCGGTAGGACTGCAGACGGGTATTCGGGAACCGACAGTCTGCCGCGTCGGCTCGCTCTCGCTCGCCGCGACAACTCATCGGAGGTGCGGCTGCGGCGGGGCTACTTCTGCGGGACCGGATCCGCGCCGGCGGCGAGCGGTCCGGTGGCGGGCCAGCCGGCGAGCGACCGGACCTCGGCGGGAACGTCGGCCTCGCTGACGAACGGGTGGACGGGTTCGAGCCGGCTGAGCGATGCGCTGCGGAAAACCGCACCGTAGTAATTCGGCAGGTACGTGCTGTGCGCGTCGAATTGCGGGGCAACCTGATGAAAAGCGTCGAGTGTGGCGAAGTCGGCCGTGCAATCGGTCCCGGCGGTCGGCGCCCACGTCACCAGCTTCGGCGCAGATGACTCGCCGCGGTGGATATACACGTTGCCGTCCATCTGGGCGACCTGCGGCTTGGTCAGCTTGCCGCAGAGGACCTTCGCCTGGTCGAACTCGACCATGATCCGGTGATAGGTGGGGTCTGCCACCATGAGGTTGCCGACGAAAACGTGGCCCTCGCGCTGGTCGACGTCGGGCCCCGTGCTGGGATGCCAGCCAAAGTGGTCGTTCTTCGCGCTGCGCTCGGTGCGCTCGAAGGCGGCAATGCTGTTCAGGTAGGTGTTGTGGTAGATGTGGACATTCGAGCTGTTGAGCGCCCGGGTGCCCTTGTCACAATCGACGAATACGTTGCCCGCGACGACGGCGCCCTTGGAGATCTCGAAGAAGAATCCGTCCTGCGCCCCCTGGACCCAGTTGTCGATAAAGTGGCCGTCGACGTTGCCGACATCGAACCACACCCCGTTCGAGTTCGGCTGGTCGATCACGAGGTTGTCGCGCACCATCGCGTGGTAGCACTGGTCGAAGATCTTCACGGCGGCGGGGAAGTAGCCGACCATGTTCTCGATGTTGTTTCGGCGGAAAATATTCCGCTCCAGCAGGACATCGCCGGAGCTGAGGACGTACACGCCCTCCGTGCGGGTGTCGCTGATGAGGCAGTTGCGGATGGTGAGATGATCACCACGGAAATAGCCGGCGACGCGCGAGCAGTAGCTGATGGTGTCGTTCTCGAGCGTCGTGCCGACGACGTCCTTGCCGAAGGTCGCCGGGTCCGAAAGGCCCACCGCCTCGCGGCCCTCGATCTCCATCGCGCGAAAGGCGTACTGGGTGAACGTGATCCCGCGGATGGTCGGTCCCTTGTGATCGGACGGCCGCCCGTGCACGACACGCGTGACGCGGGTCAGGGCGTTGTCGAACGCGGTGATCTCGACGACGTGTTCGGTCGGATCGACGCCGATGTACACCTGGTCCGTCGGATAATCGATGAAGTAGGTATTCGCGTCGATCGCGCCCTCCCACCCGACCGCATGGAGCAGCTTGCCGTCGACGAACACCATGTCGTTGTTGAAACGATACGGCGGCGTGAGCCGGCCACTGCGTTCGCGCTGCCACCAGTCGGCCGCCTGCGCCGGGAAGAGGTGCGGCCACGCAATGCGCCAGAGGCCGTTGGGTTGCTTGATCCAGTTCTTCGCGACTTCGGTTCCCTTGAGGACCGGATGCTCGCCGAGGTACGGCTGGAGCGTGATCCCCTGGTTGAATTCGAGGTTGCCCGTCCGATAGGTGCCACCGCGAAGGATGATCGCATCACCCGTGACGGCGACATCGATCGCGTGCCCGAGGGTGGTCGGCTGTGCGAGGGTCGTTCCGGCGGCGGACGGCTGCCCGTCGGGCGCGACGTAGTACACATGTGCTGCGTTCGCGGGGACCTGATACACCTGATCGACCGGACCGTAGGGGCCGCCGCTGGGATAAGCAGATGCAACGGTGGGCACGAACGCGGCAATCAGCAGGATCCCAGGGCAGCACCACGACGTGTGAACCACGCGGGAAAGGGAAGGAACGGCGGTTTTCAGGTTCATGGAGTAATTCGCCAACGGTGGACGAAAAGCCGGGCGAAGAAACGCCATTTCCGGGGCGCCGTTCCACGCTCACAACCGGCGAGGCGCGCTAACTCTAGAATCGGGGTGGAAACGCGAAAGGCGGAAGGCGAAACTCGAAAGGCGGAATGGGAAATGCGACACACGAAATCAGGCGAATTGGAACGGACGCGTTGGGTGGAACTCAAAGTCCGCATCGAGTTCGCGAGCCTGACGTGGAGATTGCGCGACAATTACCTGTGGGCGCGGTGACCTCAGCGCGCGGGAGGATGCGTCCCTCGCGCCTCGCGCGGTGGGGGCACCGCGCCCACAAAAAAATATTTCGGCCAGGCCAATGGCGCGGAAGGGACTCGGCGCCCTACCACCAAAGTGGCGGGGTCGGGCGACCCCGCCCTACATCCCGCCTACCGACGCGCCAGTTCGAGGCTTTCGCGGAGGCGCGGGTCGGTCGGGCGAAGCCGGAGCGCGGCCTCGTATTCCGTGATGGCGTCGCGCTTGTTGCCCTGGAGGAGAAATACATTGCCGAGGTTGGCGTGCGCGTCGGCATCGTCCGGCACCAACCGCACGAGTGCGCGGAAATGCGCCGCCGCAGTGGCGAAGTCGCCGGCCTGGGCCGCGGCGAGTCCGAGCTCGCGATGTGCCCCGGCGTGTTCCGGTGCGGACCGAAGCGTCTGCTCCCATTCGGCCTGCGCGCGGACGAAATCGCCCGCATCACGCGCGAGCAACCCAAGCTGGAAGTGCGCCTCCGGCAGCAAGGGATCGAGGGCAAGCGCCGACTGAAGCGCCGCGGCCGCCTCGCGATCGTTGCCCATCTGACGAAGGGCGACCCCCAGGTCGAAGTACGCGTCCGCCGCAGGGCGCAACCGCAACGCCGCCTGGTAGTGCGACACCGCCTCTGCCGGCTGGCCCACGCGGACGAGCGCATTGCCCAGGTTCACCTGCGCGTCGGCATGATCCGGCGCGAGCGCGACGGTCGTCGAGAGCTCGCGAATTGCCTCGGCGAGCCGTCCGCGCTGCAAGAGCGTCACGCCCCAGTCGTAATGCGCCGTGACGTACCGCGAATCCAACGCGACGGCGCGGGCAAATTCCACGTCGGCAGCGGCAGGCTTCCCAGCGTCATGCAGGGCGAGCGCAAAGTTGTTGTGCCCCCGGGCACCCGACGGCCACGCGGCGACGTTCGCGGCCCAGAGCGACAGCGAATCGTGATAGACCCTGACGCGGGCCGCCGTCACGACGCCCAGCGCGAGCGCCAGGCCACACCCGACCCAGGCGGCGGCGCGGTGCACCTGATGCAATCCCGCCGCGAACGCGACGATCGGCAGCGCCAAGGCCAGGTACACCCGGTGCTCCGCCATCGTCTGCGTCACGAGGGGCACGAAGCTCGAGCTCGGCGCGAGGATCAAAAACCACGCGCCGGCGAAGAAGCCCAGCACCGGTCGCCGCACCAGCGCCCACGCCGTGCCGGCCAGCGCCAGCAGCACGAGACCAAGCGGCATGAGGAGCGGAGCAACCGAGGTTGCCACCGCAGTGCCGTAATCGACGACGAGCGGATGCGGCCACGCGGTGAGCTTCCCATACACGAGCACCGCCTCCGCCTGCTGGAGGAGGTAGCGCCACCAGTCGACGCCGAGGCCAAACCCGGCCGAGGCGCCCCGCGCGCCGGCGTTCTGCGCGACGAGCAGGCCAAGGACCACCCACGTCGCACCCAGCGCGAGGTAGTAGCGTGGCCGGCACCGCCACGCCGCGCGAAATGACCCGGCCACGAACGTGCGGTCGTAGAGCCAGATCATGACGGGCGCCGTGACCATGACCTCCTTCGTCGCCATGCCGAGGCCACACGCCAGCCACGACACCGCGAACCAGCCCAGGCCGGAGCGGCGGCCCGGCACCGAGCCGGATTCCACCGGCGCCGGGGTGGCCCGGACGAAGCCATAAAGCGCGAGGAGATAGAACAGCGCACAGAGCGACTCCGTGCGCTGCGCCGTGCTGACCACCGTCTCCGTTTGGAGCGGATGGAGCGCCCAGAGCAGCGCGACCACGAAGGCAAACGCCGTGGCCGCGCGATCCACGGCGCCGGCCGGGTTGCCCGTTCCAAGCTCGGGCGGCCCGACGTTGCCGGCAGACGGGCGGCGCCCTCCCCCTCCGGCGAGCCACGTCCGCCGGACGACGCCGAAAAGCAGCAACGCGCAGGCCAGGTGGATCAGGACGTTGACCACGTGGTAACCCCGGACGTGCAGCCCGCCGATGGCGTAGTTCACCGCGTAGCTGACATTGACAACGGGACGCCCGGTGGTGGTGCTGCCGTCGGCCGGCGGTCGCAGCACCGACAACGAATCCAGGTGTCGGATACTCGGGTTGCGGACGACCGCACCGAGGTCGTCGAAAAGAAACGGCGCGCCGAACGATCCCGCGTACGCGCACCCGATCGCGCCGAACAGGCCGGCCACCGCGAGCATCGGAAGGCGCCTCCGCCGGGTTGGACCCGTGGGACGCTGGGCAACGAAGGCGGAAGCCTCATCCGACGTCGTCATGCGGGGCGGAGTAAACAGGCGGACACCCGGCGAACGCGAGCACAACGCGGCCGGGCCACGCGTGGTCCATCCGGATCGATTTGATGCGCGGCGGCGCGATGGGGACCGGTCGGGCGAAGCCGGGAGGCGGCTGGTGGGGTGAATCGAGGTCGCCCCGCCGCCCGGCCGTACCCGACCGGTTCCGCGCGCCCAAGCGCAGCATGGCGCGCGGACAACGGCATTCGGCGTCCCTCCCTCCGCCGACCAACGGAAAGGAGGGACGCCGGGCCGCTGGGGAATCGCCTAGAAGGTGAACGAGGCCTGCAGGATCCACTGGCGCGGATCGATGATCCGGAAGGCCCACGGACTGCCGTCGAAATTCACCTGGGTCGCCATCAAGCGGCCGCCCTCGTTCCAGTTGTTGCAGTTGAGCTGGATCTTCATGCCGATGCGGTCGTGGTCGATCTTCCGCGAATAGGACAGCCACACGTCGCTATAGTAGTTGCCGTTGTCGTAGATCGGCCGGTTGACATCGGCCAGCGAGAGCACGGTCGAGGTCGGCGAGGCCGGTTTGCCGTAAAAGCCGATCGCGGCCTTGGATTCCCAGCGGAGACTGCCGCCGATGGAGAAGCCCTTGAGCCGGCCGCCAAACATCTCCTGGTTCAACACGTAGTTCGTCAGGAACGAGGCGTGGTACTTCCGCAGCATGGGCGAGACGGCGCCCTCGAGCGCCTTCGCAAATGCAACCTGTGAATCGACGACATTCTGATAGTACGCCTGCGTGCTGGTGTTGCCGTTCGTGTTCTCGATCCGCGCGTTGCCCGAATAACCGTAGGCATTCCAGAAGTTCCCGAGGTGAAACTGGATTCCATTGTTCGGATCGGTGAAGTCCGGGATGTCGGACGCTCCGACCGAGGTCCACACCGGCATCCGGGTGGCGAGCCACGCATCGTACTGCGGCGCGACGTGGCTGAAGACCGAGGTGTTCTTGGAACCCGTGATCTTCATCGTCCAGTTCCGCGTCGGATTGAACGTGAGCTGAAGCTCGAGACCCTTCGCCTGGCTGTTCTGGGTGGCACCCGAGGACAGGCCGGAGAAATACAGGTACGGCAGCTTGAGCATGTCGTACAACTTCCGCTGCTCGGCCTCGCTGGACACGTTCCAGATGGCATCCGAGTTCCAGTTCGAGTTCGCGAAGATGCTGTTGGGATCGCGCGTGTCGGGGTTCAGCGTCCGGCCCGCGGCCTTGGCCAGGCGAATGCGCTCGACGGTGGCCGCCCAGGGCAGGCCGAGCGTCGTGTCGATGTAGGTGACGCGGCCAAGGAGCAGGCCCGCGGCGCCGGTGCGCTCGTTGTCGCTCTCGTCCTTGTACCAGTTCAACCGCGCCACGAGCTTGTTGTTGAAAAGGCTGATGCCGACACCGACATCGGTGCCCTTGCCGGTCGGTTTCGGCAACGGCTTGAAGAACATGTCCGTCTGGAACGTGGCGGGCGGATTGAAGTTATCGGACGAATTGTAGTAGAACGTAAGCCCGTTGAAGAAATCGCGGAGGAGCGAACCGTCGGTGCCCAATCGTTGGAGGAAACCCAGGCCGCGGAACGGGCGGAAGGCACCGCCGAGGGTCTTGGTGCCGCCGGAGAGCTTATCCCAGTGGTTCCAGCGGTTCATGATCAGGTCGCGGTTTTCCTGACCGTTGAAGCCGTTCAGGTAAAGACGATCGGCGGTGAGCGGGGTCTCCACGACATGGCCGCTGGCGTCGGTGATCGCACCGGTCGTCGTCACGCGGGCGCGGTACTGGTCGCGCCGCCAGCCGAGCGTCGTGACGAGCCGGTCCTGCCAGAGGTAGCTCTGGAGAGCGAACTGGCCGCCCTTGACCTCGCGCTGGGTCTTGTAGCTGCCGGGGTCGGCGAAGACCGTGTTCTCGACGATCCGGTGGGTCTCGTAGTTGTTCGTCTGGTAATTCCACATCTCCACGTTGGACGTGACGGGATGGTTCCAGCCCTGATTGCCGTAGAAACTGAGCGAGTGCGTGACCGTCGCCTGCGGGGCGCCCGGGTCGGCCATGTAATATTTCCGCATCGTCGCGGTGTTGCTCCACATCGCCTGGTTCGGGAGCGCGAGGTTGCGGGTGTAGTGCAGCTTGGCCACCGCATCACCGTCGACGAAGTTCATGCGCCAGCGCTCGACCGACCGGATGACGTCCTGCTCCTGCCAGGCAGCGACCAGCCGGTGATGGCCGAGCCAGCGCAGCCAGTTCGACTTGCGGGTGAAATCGAGATTGTAGGCGAGCATCGCGCGGTAGTTGTCGTCCGTCTCCGGCGAGTAGAACGTGTCCAGACCCCCGCCCACGCCCTCGGAGATGAACGGCAAGCCGAAGTACGGGTTGGACCGGCCATCGGGGAGCTTCTGGTTCGTGTCGATCGTGAGGGTGGCGCCGGTCAGCGAGTTGAGCGTGTAGTTGTCGGTCTCGTCGATGTCCTGACGCAGCCAGCCGGCGGTGAAGAAGAGGTCCGGCGTAATCTCCTGCTCGAGTTCGAGGTTGTAGTTGGAAGCGTGCACCCGGGAGAAGTTCGTCTGGAGGGTGTTGTACTTCGTCCAGTCGTAGATCGATTGGTTGGTGACGCCGGGGTACTGGTAGTTGCCGAACGTATACGTCTTGCCGTTCATCGTGACGGTCGGCGGCGGCGGATTGACGGACGCCGTCCACATCCGGTCGAGAATGAGGTAGTGGGGATCGTTGGCACCCCACCCGAGCGAGGCGGCCGAAGGGGTGGCGGTGGCGGGGTTGGTCTGCGCCGGGGCGTAAAATTGCGCCGAGCGGTCGAAGAAATTGACGGTCTGGCCGTTGTCGATGAGCCGGATCGGGCGCGCGTTGTCGTCGGCGACGATGCCCGGAATGTAGAGCGGCGAGGCCGTGTTCGAGAGCAGCGCGCCGCCGAGGAAACGGGTGCCCTGGATGGAGGAGCTGTAACCGGGCGAGTTGCGCGACGACACATACGGTCCGTAGGTCTTCCCGGTGGCGAGGACGGTGACCATCCGCGTCGTGGGATCATAGGCGGGGCGGCCGTTCGCGAGCCAGGGCGTCACCTCGTCGCGCGGCGTGAAGAAGTTCGGCCGGTTCGCGTCGTTGAGGTAGTTCTCGGCGAAGCCGCGAATGACGGTCTTGGCGAAGGGCTTGTAGGTGAAGGCGCCGTACTGCCGGCGGTAGAGGTCCCGCGAAGGTTTTCGTTCGAACTGGCGGTTGTCGTAGAGCATGGCGCCAAAGACCGCCAGCTTGTCCCGGATCAGGGAGCGGTTCAGCGCGAGCGAGGTACGATAGGAACCGTTCTGATCGGTCCGCACCGTCACGGTGTTGGTGTCGCGGTTCAGGACGGCCTGGGAGGCGTTCTGGTTGACGACGCCGGCCGGGGTGCCGAGGCCGAACAGCAGCGAGTTCGGACCGCGGGTGATCTCGATCGACTGCGTGTTGTAGGCGTCGAAGGGAATCCGGTTGTTGACCGAGAAATTGTCGAGCGCCGCGTCGGGCGCGGCGAGGCCGCGAATGCGGTTGGACTGGGCCGCCGTCGTCGTGTCACCATTATTCCCATACGTGTAGCCGGCGATCGTGTCCTTGACGGTGCCGCGGTCGACGATGGACGGGGAATAGGTGCTCGAGCCCTCGGTGTTCGCCTCGTATTTGAAGACATCGTTGATGTCCACGGCCGCGGTGTCGTCCATCTCCTGCTTCGTGACGACCGTGATCGAGGCGGCGAGGTCGGCGATGTTGCTGTTGATGCGGCTGCCCGCGAGCGTGTTCTCCGCGTAGTACCCGGAGTCCTTGGAGCTCTCGACGGTGAACGGCGAGAGCTGGAGCGGCTTCTGGTCGGCCGGCGGAGTGGCCACGGTGCTCTCCCGCGCCGCGGCGGCGGCCTTGGTCCGGTCGGACTGCATCGCCGCCAGTTCGGAGGGATCGAGCACGCCGTTGTGGTTCGCATCGTACCGCGCCACGGTGGCCGGGTCGGCGACCGGAATCGATTGGGCGCGGGTCGATGTCGGAGCGAGGTGAAGCGCAGCAGCAGCAATCACTGCCGGCACAGCCGGCACGAAGCGTCGGGTAGTCATGGGTATGGGGCAGCACGGACGTCCGACCAGCGAACCGATGCGCGCAGGTTCGCGTTGGGGAACGCCGACTGAGGGGGGTTGGGTAAGGGAAGCGGAGCGACGGCGCCCTAGGGCACGATCGTTCCGCGCAGCAGCAGGACGACTCCCGTGCTACGCATGCCTACGAGCAGCACAACACCAACTGCGCGCAACTTCATCGGACAGTCATTTTCAGAGGTGCACGCGGACAAAAACCCCGGGGCGAAAAGCCCCGGGGTTTTGCGTCGAAGGGAGGCCGAAGAAACGTCCGACTCAGAACGTGAACGTGGCCTGGAGGATCCACTGGCGTGGATCGATGATCCGGTAGGCCCAGCGGCTGCCGTCGAAGTTCACGGCCAGCGGAACGAGGCGGCCGCTCTCGAAGGCGTCGTTGCAGTTCAACTGGATCTTCATCCCGACCCGGTTGTGATAAATCTTCCGTGAGTATGCCACCCACAGGTCGGTATAGTAGTTGCCGCTGTCGCCGTAGATGGGCCGCGTGACGTCCGCGAGGTTGATGACCGTCGGCTGGGTGGGATCGCCGACCTTGCCGTAATAGCCGATGGCGGCCTTCGACTCCCAGCGTTCGGCGCCACCAACCGACCAGCCCTTCAGCTTCCCGCCAAACGACTCATTGGTGAAGGTGTAATTGGTCAGGAACGTCGCATGGTAGATGCGTTGGTCAGGCGTGACCGCACCCTCCAGCGCCTTGGCGAGGGCGATCTGCGAGACAACCACGTTGTTGTAGTAGGCCTGCGGGCTGGTGTTCCCGTCGGTGTTTTCGATCTGGGCGACATTGGTGAAGCCGTACCCGGTCCAGAAATTCCGGAGCGAGAACTGGCGGCCGCTGTAATCGGTGAAGTCCGGAATATCCGAGGTGAGCGACGTCCACACCGGCATGCGAGCGGCGATCCAGGCATCAAATTGCGGGGCGACGTTGGTGTAGGTCGCCTCGTCCTTCGACGCTGTGAGCTTCATCGTCCAGTTCGGCGTCGGGTTGTAGGTGATCTGCGCCTCGACGCCGTGCGATTTGCTGTCCTGGGTGGCGCCGAGCTGGAGGCCCGCGTAATAGTTGTACGGCAGCTTCAGCATTTCCCAGATCTTCTGCTGATTGGCCGTGTCGCTGACGTCGTTCACCGCATTGGTGTTCCAGCCCGTCGTGCCAATGATCTGGGCCAGGGTCTGGCCGCGCGCCTCGGCATTGTGGATCCGCAGGACGGCGCTGGCCCACGGGATGCCAGTGGTGGTGTCGGAATATCCGGCGCGGGTCAGGAGGGTCCCGGCGGCCGTGGTGCGCTCGTTCTTGCTCGTGGTCGTGTACCAGTTGATGCGCGCGACGAGCTTGTTGTTCAGCATCGTGAAGCCGAATCCGCCGTCCTTGCCCTTGCCGGTCGGTTTGGGCAACGCGTTGCCGAAATAGTCGGTCTGGTAGGTCGCCGGGGGATTAAAATTGTCGGACTCGTTGTAATAGAACGTCAGCCCGTCGAGGAATTCGCCGAGCACGGAACCGCGGCCGCCGAGATTCTGGATGAAATCCCAGTTCTTCAACGGACGGAATGCGGCTCCGAGGGTCTTCGTGCTGCCCTTCAATTTCTGCCACGGCGTCCAGCGGCTCAGCACGCGTGAGCGATTGATTTCACCCGAGGTGCCGTTCGTGAACAGCAGGTCGTTGCCCATGGCGGGGGCGATGGTGGCTCCGGTATTGGAATCCTTGATGATGCCCGAGGTCGTGACCCGGGCCCGGTACTCGTCATTGCGCGCGCCAAAGGTGGTGATCAGCCGGTCATCCCACCAGTAGCTCTGGAGGGCGGCCTGCGTGCCCTTGACCTCGCGCTGGGTCTTGAAGCTGCCGTTGTCAGCGAAGTACGTCGTTTCGCCGATCGGCTCCGTGACGTACTGGGCGGTGCCGAGGTCGTAAACTTCGATGGACGAGTTCGCGAGGCGGTTCCAGCCCTGGTTGCCATAGAAACCGGTGGAATGCGTCACCCTACCCTGCGGATCCCCGGGGCTGGCCATGTAATAGTGGCGCATCGTCGCGGTCACGTTCCAGAGCGCGCGGCCGGGGATCGTGAGGTTCTGGCCGTAGCGCAGCTGCGTGTCGGGACTCGTGCCGACGAAGTTCATCCGCCACCGCTCAATCCGCCGCATGGCGTCCTGTTCCTGCCACGTGCCAATCAGGTTGTGGTGCCCAAACCAGCGCGTCCAGTTGCGGTTCCCGGTGAAGTCGAGCTTGTAAGTGAGCAGGGCGCGGTAGTTATCGTCGTTCTCCGGGGCGTAGAACGTGTCCAGGCCGCCACCGGCACCCTCGTAGATGAACGGCAGTCCGAAATACGGGTTCGCCCTTCCGTCGACCATGTTCTTGGTGGTGTCGACGCCCAGCGTGGCCCCCTGGAGCTGATTCACCGTGTAGTTGTCAACCTCACCGATCCGCTGCCGCAGCCAGCCGGCATTCAGATAAAGATCGGGCACAATCTCCTGCTCCAGTTCGAGGTTGTAGTTCGACGCCTTGATCTGCGCGAAATTCGTCTGCAGCGTGTTGTACTTCGTCCAGTCGTAGATCGCGCGGTTGGTCACACCGGGATAATTGTAGCCCGAAATCGTGTAGCTCCGGCCGTCGATCACCTGGAGCGGAACCGGCAGGTTCGCCGACGCGCTCCAGTAGCGGTCAAGGATGAGAAAACGCGGATCACCGTTGGTGTAGCCCAACGAGGTCGCGGTCGGCAGGGTCGCCTCGGGGTTCGTCTGCACCGGCCGGTAGAACTGGTATTGCCTCGCAAACAGATCGATGACCGAGCCGTTGTCGATCCGGCGGATCGGCCGCGCGACGTCATCAAATGCAATCCCTGGGACAAACAGCGGCGACGTCGTCGCCGAAAGGGCGTTGACGCCGACGATCCGGTTGAGTGTCGCGCTGTAGCCCGGCGAGCGCGTGTCGGACACGTACGGTCCGTACGTCGTGCCGCTGTCGAGGACCGTGACCATCCGGGTGATGGGATCGTACACCGGCCGACCGGACTGCAGCCAAGGCGTGACCTGGTCGCGCGGCGTGATCGAATTCGGCCGGTTTGCGTCGTTCTGATAATTTTCCGCGAACCCGCGAAGGATCGTCTTGGGGAACGGCTTGAACGTGAGCGCGCCATACTGCCGCCGGTACAGGTCGCGCGAGGGCTTTCGCTCGAACTGGCGGTTGTCGTACAGCAAGGCGACATGGACCGCGAGCTTGTCCTTGATCAGCGACCGGTTCAACGCGATCGATCCGCGGTACGAGCCGTTCTGATCGGTCCGGACCTGGACCTGGTTCGTGTCGCGGTTCAGCATTGCCTGCGCGACGTTCGTGTTGACGACGCCCGACGGCGTGCCGAGTCCGAACAGCAGTGAATTCGGGCCGCGGCTGATCTCGACCGATTGAATATTGTACGAGTCGAAGGGAATCCGGTTGTTGGTCGAGTAGTTGTTGATCGCCGCATCGGGGGAACTCAGCCCGCGGACGCGGTTGGCCTGCGCGTTGGTCGTCGCGCTGCCGTCGTTGCCAAAACTGTAGCCGGCCACCGCGTCCTTGATCGTGTTTCGATCGATGATCACGGGCGTGTACGTGCCCGATCCCTCCGTGCTCGCCTCGTACCGGAAGATGTCGTTGATGTCCACGGAGGCGGTGTCCTCCATCTGCTGCTTCGTCACCACGGTGACCGACGCCGCGATATCCGCGAGGTTCGTCTTGATCCGGCTGCCGGCCAGGGTGTTCTCGGCGAAGTAACCCTTGTCCTTCGACGCGTCGACCTGGAAGGGGCTGAGCCTGATCACATCATCGGCACTGGGGGCGGTGGAGGCAATTTGTGCGTCGGACGGCGGGACGCCGGGCGCGGCCTGGGCGCGGACGGAAAGGGACGCGAGCGACAAGCCGGCGGCCACGGCAAGCAAAGCCGGCAGGACCGGCGACGTCCAACGATTCGGGTTCATACGTTCTTGGGGTTTGAGGTTGCGGCATTGCGGCAGCAGGGCCCAAACAACGGGCACGAGCTTCCAAAGCTGGAGGGTGGAAGCGGGAACGTTACCTAACCGAAGGGGGTATGAACCGGATCGTACTCCCGGCCAGTGGCCGATCAATCTTCACTCTGAACTGACAGTCTGGCAGCGGCGACCTGACGGTCCGACGCAGACAAGTTCGAACCAAGGCGGAGCGACCGCCGCCGGGGGCAGAGAGACCCCGGGCGGTGGCGATCCAATTTGCGTCTGACGCCGTCGAGCAAGCCGACCGCGTCCGGCTGCAGTTCAGGAATCCGACTCGGTGGGCGAAGGCAACGGAGCCGCCGGCTTCGCCAGGAGAAGGACGGCCACGCCAAGTGCCGCCAGACCGGCGCAAAGTGCGACAAACCAGTCGCCATGCCGGACATAAAACGTCTGTCGGTTCACCCAACGCGTGTCGTGCATGACCGTGATTGTCGCCGTGCCGCGAAAATACACCGATCCCTTGTCCGCCAGCCGCGGATCCGTCTGGATCCGGCCCTGCGTATCGCGCGTCAGGAGCGCCCGGATGGCGCCAAACTCGTCGATCCAGCCGCTCCAGCCAGCGTTCCCACACCGGAGCACCGGCCGGCGGGTCTCGACCGCCCGCAGCACCGAGTGCGCAGCGTGCTGGTATGCCGCACCGCTCTCGCCGTACCAGGCGTCATTCGTCAGCACCGTGAGCACGCTCGACTCGGCGAGCACACTCCGGCGCGCGAGTTGCGGAAAAACATCCTCGTAGCAGATCAGCGGGCCAAAAACGACCGGCTCCCCTTTCAGTCGCACGATCAACGGGGACGAGTCCTGGCCCGGCATGAAGTCGCCGCCGATCGGGACGAACTTCGAGATCCACCCGAGGAGCGGGCGGAGCGGCACGTATTCGCCAAATGGAACCAGGTGCCGTTTCGAATAGTAGTCGTGCTGCACGCCGACATTGGGCGACACCACGAATGCGCTGTTGAACCACTTCTCGTCGGGCCGGCCGGAATTCTCGATCGCAATCGAACCGAGCAGCAGCGGGCAGTGCGCCCGGGCGGCGAGCGATTCAACGAACGCCTTCACGGACGGATCGCCCCGCACCGCCCACGGCGTGGAGGCCTCCGGCCACAAGATCAGGTCCGGCTCGGTCGCGGCGGCGGCCAGGGTGGTGTCCTGGAGGACCTTCACGATCGCCGGAGCTTTCGCCGGATCCCACTTCACATCCTGCGGGATGTCGGGCTGGACGAACGCCACGCGCGCGAAGGGTTCCTGGTAGCGATAGCGCCCGAACGCATCCTGGAAATGAACGCAGAGGCACCCGAGCAGCAGGAACAGCGCGAGGAAAAACTCCTGGCTGCGCTTGTTGAAGCCGGTCGCGCCCTCGCGAAACAAACGGTGGGCATACGCCGCGAAGCCGATGTTCACGGCGACGAGCACGAAGGAAATGCCATAACTGCCCGTGTAGGCGGCGACCTGGAGGATGCTCGTCCGCTGCCACTGGCTGGCGGCCAGCGGCAGCCAGGGAAACCCGGTCAGAAACCAGGTCCGCGTCCACTCGATCAGCACCCACCCTGCGGCCAGGCCAATCATCGCGACAAGCCGGGTCAGCGTCGGCTGGCCGAGCATGCGCGGCATCGTCCACCAGGCGGCCAGATACCAGGTGCCAATCCAGAGGCCGACGAAAGGTCCGAGCAGGAACAGGCCCACCCACGTCACATGGTGCAGCCAGCCGAGCAGGATCGTCCAGGCGACCGCCTGCGCCGCGCCGAGCGTCCAGGCATACAGTTTCAGCGACGGCCGGGTGTAGGCCCAGAAGATCCCGGGCACGAGCATCGCATAGGCCGCCTCCGGCGCGCCGTACGGAGGGAATGCCACCACCCCGAGCACGACGGTGAACAGGAACACCGCGCCCGCCGCGACGGCGTCGGCGTGCCGGTCGAGAAACGTCGGCCGGAGGGCATACGGATCGTAGGGCGGCAGGAGGTCGGATTCGGAAGACACAGCGGGTAAAGGCGCGACGCCTCCAAGGGCAGACCCGGCGCAGCGCGGCCGGGACTGGAGGCGGATGCGGAGGTGAACGGTGCGTGGGCCGTCGGAGGGATTCCAGTGACGGACGCGTCAGGCGCCGTGGCAGTGCTTGTATTTCTTGCCGCTGCCGCAGGGACAGGGATCGTTGCGGCCGACCTTCGGCAGCTGGCGGCGAACGGTCACCTTCGGCAGCTGGATTTCCTCCTCCCCCTCGCCGTTGCTGCCGTTGGGCGGGGCCGAGGGTCCGCTGCTGGTCACGGTCGTCGTGATCTGGGGGGCCGCCGCGGCCGCCGCCACGGCACGGCCGGAGGCAATCGAGCCGCCGGCGGCCGATTCGTCCGGACCGACGGTCCGCGCGCTTCGGCTCAGCAAAGCGAGCATGTTCTCGAACGACTCCAGGTTCGACGCGCTGCGGAACAAGCCGGTGCAGATCTGGAGCCGGACGTTCTTCATCAGCTCCTCGAAGTAGGTATAGGCCTCGGCCTTGTATTCGACGAGCGGATCCTTCTGGCCGTAGCTGCGGAGACCAATCGAGCGCCGCAGTTCCTCCATCTCGGTCAGGTGCTCCTGCCAGTGGTGATCGATGGCGTTGATCACGACGTAGCGCTCGAGCGAACCCAGCGCCTCGGGGATCTCGACCGACTCCTTGACCGCGTACGCCCGCTTGATCCGCTCGATCAGCGTCGCGGCGAGCTGGGTCGGATCGTTGCCCTTCAGCTCGTCGATTCGGACGCTGATCGGGAAGTGCTGGTTCAGCCAGCCGAGCAGGCTCTCGAGCGTGACCTGTGTCGGTCCGCCCTTGTCGCCAAAGCCCGCGGCTTCGATCCGGCTTTCGACCTCCTCCTGGATCTGCTCGAAAATGATGTCCTTCGGGCGCTCGGAATGGATCGCACCGTTGCGGATGCCGTAGACGACCTCGCGCTGCTGGTTGAGGACGTCGTCGTACTGGAGCAGCCGCTTGCGGATCGAGTAGTTCTGCTGCTCGACCTTTTTCTGCGCGCTCTCGATCGAGCGGTTGAGCCATGGGTGCTCGAGTTCCTCGCCCTCCTTCATCGAGCCCTCCATCAGGCGCGAGGCGATGTTGCCCTGGAGGAACAGCCGCATCAGGTCGTCCTCGAGCGAGAGGTAGAACTTGGTCACGCCGGGGTCGCCCTGGCGCGAGCAGCGGCCGCGGAGCTGGCGGTCGATCCGGCGCGACTCGTGGCGTTCCGTGCCAATGACGTACAGGCCGCCCAGATCACGAACGCCCTCGCCCAGTTTGATGTCGGTGCCGCGGCCCGCCATGTTCGTCGCGATCGTCACCGAGCTGCGCTGGCCGGCGCGCGCCACGATATCGGCCTCCTGCGCGTGGAACTTGGCGTTCAGCACGGTGTGGACGATGCCGGTGCGGCGGAGCATGCGTGACAGCACCTCCGAGGACTCGACGCTCGTGGTGCCGACCAGGACCGGCTGCCCGCGCTTGTTCGCTTCCTCGATCTCCTTCACGACGGCCGCGTACTTGTCGCGGCGGGTTTTGAAAATCGAATCGTTCTTGTCGACGCGGATGCAGGGACGGTTCGTCGGGATCACCTGCACGACCAGGCGGTAGATGTCGTTGAATTCCGTTGCCTCGGTCTCGGCGGTGCCCGTCATGCCGGCGAGCTTCTCGTACATCCGGAAATAATTCTGGATCGTGATCGTGGCGTACGTGCGGGTCTCGCGCTCGATCACGACGTTCTCCTTCGCCTCGACCGCCTGGTGCAGCCCGTCGGACCAGCGGCGGCCGGGCATGACCCGGCCGGTGTTCTCGTCGACGATCATCACCTTGCCGTCGGGCGTCACGACGTACTCGACGTCGCGTTCGTAAAGGCTGTAGGCGCGCAGGAGCTGCGAGATCGCGTGGATCTCCTCGGAGATCTCGGCGAACCGCTGCTGGGATGCGACCTTCCGCTCCTCGCGCTGCTCCGGCGACAGCGACGGGTCCTTCTCCATGTCGCTGAACTCGGTCGCCAGGTCGGGCAGCACAAATGCATCGGGGTTGTCGGGACGCAGCTTGTTCCGGCCGATTTCGGTCAGGTCGGCCTGGTGCTGGCGCTCGTCGATGACGAAGAACAGCTCCTCCTTCAGCTTGTACAGCTGGTCTTTGTTCAGGTCGGAATTGTACTCGGTTTCGGTCTTGTCGAGGAGCTTGCGCCAGTTGCCGTTCTCCATCAGGCGCAGCAGCTGCTTGTTCTTGGGATGGCCCATCTTGACCTGCAGCATCTTGAGGGCCGCCGCCATGCGGTCGTCGGCCGACAGGTCCGGCTTCTCGAGCATTTCCTTCGCGTCAGCGACGATCCGGTTGCAGAGGCGGATCTGGTCGTTGACGAGGTGCTCGACCACCGGCTTCAGCCGCGTAAACGGCTGTTCGCGCTCGATCGGCGCCGGTCCGGAAATGATCAGCGGCGTCCGCGCCTCATCGACGAGGATCGAATCCACCTCGTCGACGATGCAGTACCAGTGGTCGCGCTGCACCTGGTCCTCCTTGCGCGTGGCCATGCCGTTGTCGCGCAGGTAGTCGAAGCCGAACTCACTGGCCGTCCCATAGGTGATGTCGCGGCCGTACATCTCGCGGCGGGCATCCGGCGGCATCTGCTGCTGGATGCAGCCGACGGTGATGCCGAGAAAGTTGTACAAGTGCCCCATCCACTCGGAGTCGCGGCGGGCGAGGTAGTCGTTGACGGTGACCAGCTGCGTGTTCCGCGCGGTGAGCGCGTTGAGGTAAAGGGGGAGCGTGGCCACGAGGGTTTTGCCCTCACCGGTCGCCATTTCGGAGATCTTCCCCTGGTGGAGAGCGATGCCGCCGATGAGCTGCACGTCGAAGTGAACCATGTCCCACGTGAGCTCGTGTTCACAGACGATGACCTTGCGGCCAACCAGCCGGCGGGCGGCATTTTTGACCGTGGCAAACGCTTCCGGGAGAATGGCGTCAAGCATGGCGCGCCGATCGGCGGGCGCGGCCGCGGCGATCCGGGCGCGGAACTCGTCGGTTTTCGCGCGCAGCTGCTCGTCGGTCAACGATTGGAACTGCTGCTCCAGTTCGTTGATGCGCGCGATCGTGGGGCGGACCTTCTCCAGGAACTTCTTGTAATGCCGGCCGGAAAAACGTTTGAGCAGAAACGAGAGCATGAAGGGTCGAGACCATAGCCCCGCGGGGCGGCTTGGCAAACGACAAATGGGACCGTCGGGCCGTTCGCCGGCGGTCGCGTCGAGGGCGACGAGAGAAGGGGGACAGCGTTGGCCTCAGCTTGTCCGTCCCTCGGGTCTCGGCAATGAACCGTGCGCAATCCGGCGCGGCCCACAACCGAGGGGAGCGGATTCTCCCGGCCGCGGGGTCAGACCCGGCTGCGAAAGTAGGCGATCGTCCGCGCCAGGCCCTCTTCCAGGGGAACGCGCGGCTCCCACTTCAGCACCTGCTTGGCGAGCGTGATGTCCGGCTGGCGCTGCTTCGGGTCGTCGGCCGGGAGCGGCTTGTGCACGATCTTCGATTTCCCGCCGACCAGCCGAAGCGTGAGCTCCGCGAGTTCGAGCATCGTGAACTCGCCGGGGTTGCCGAGGTTCATCGGACCGACGATCTCGGTTTGCGCCATGAAGCGCACGAACCCCTCGATCAGGTCGTCGACGTAGCAAAACGAGCGGGTCTGCTGGCCGTCGCCGTACACGGTCAGGTCCTCGCCCTTGAGGGCCTGGACGATGAAGTTCGAGACGACGCGGCCGTCGTTCGGGTGCATCCGCGGGCCGTAGGTGTTGAAGATCCGGACGACGCGGATATCGACGCGATTCTCGCGGTGGTAATCGAAAAACAGCGTCTCCGCGCAGCGCTTGCCCTCGTCGTAGCATGAACGCCGGCCGATGGGGTTCACGTTGCCCCAGTAGCTCTCCGGCTGCGGGTGAACCACGGGATCGCCGTAGACCTCGCTCGTGCTCGCCTGCAGCACGCGCGCCTTCACGCGCTTGGCGAGCCCCAGGCAATTGATCGCCCCCATCACCGACGTCTTGATCGTCTTGATCGGGTTGTACTGGTAATGCGGCGGGGACGCCGGACAGGCGAGATTGTAGATCTGGTCGACCTCGATCTTGAACGGATCGATGACGTCGTGTCGCACGAATTCAAAATTTGGATTCGCGAGCAGGTGGGCGACGTTGGCCTTCGAACCGGTGAACAAATTGTCGACACACGCGAGTTCATGGCCGTCCCGAATGAGACGGTCGCACAGATGTGAGCCGAGGAAGCCGGCGCCGCCGGTGACGAGGATGCGCATGAGGGAAGATTTAGAGGTGAGGGAATCGACCGGACGTTTCGAGCAAAACCCGCCGCCTAACAGGAAGGCCGCCGAGATGTTCCCTGGCGTGACACAACTATTTTAATTGCGGCAACGGAACGCGACGGTACCTCCGCCAGTCCCCGAAATTCGTTTCGGGACCTAAACCAAACATGAACCTGACCAAGAACACAATCCTCGCACTCGGACTCCTCGCGGCTGCCGGTGTGAGCAATGCCCAAACAACCGCGACGAACAGCGCCGCGCCGGTCGGCCTGCTCGGCCAGACGTACTCCGAGGTGAACTTCGGGGTGAGTGACATCACGCACTACTCGCCAAACGCCTACTCGCTGGGCGTGGCGGGCAATGCGCCCGTGTCGCCCTTCCTCGATCTCGGGGCCGGCTACAACTACAGTTGGATCGGCGGTGCGGACCGCGGCCACGGCAACACGCTCTCGGGCGGCGCGACGCTCTACAAGACGTTCGCGGGAGTGAAGCCGTTTGTCGGCGCCGCGGTCGGCTACCAGTGGACCACGTTCACGTACGGACGTGACGAGCAGGCCGTCTGGGGCGCCACGGTCGGCGTGGAGATCCCGGTCAGCGTGATCACCCTCACGCCCCGGATCGTCTATGCCGACGACTTCCGTGGTGCCAACCGCAGCCAGCAGTCGACCAGCTACGAGGTCGAGGCCAACTACTGGGTCACGCCCAAGGCGGGCGTGTTCGCCGGGCTGGGCTACACCGACGTGCGTCGCTCGAGTCTCGACTCGTGGGACTACTCGGTGGGCGCGCGCTTCAAGTTCTGATCGAACGGCGCCGAACTGATCGTCAAGCCCGCGCGACCTCGCGCGGGCTTTTTCGTGTCCGGACGGCCCCGCCCTCCCGTCAACTCCGGCTGGCGGTCCGCGCCGCCGCGCCCGCCTCATAGCGCTCGATCCACGACCGGTGCCACGCGCCGTAGTCGCCGGCCTCGATGTGCACGCGGGCCTGGGCCATCAGATCAAGGAAGAAGTGGAGGTTGTGGATCGTCAGCAGGGTGCCGCTCAGCATTTCTCCCGCGACCGTGAGATGGCGGAGATAGGCGCGGGAAAAATTCCGGCAGGTGTAGTTGTCGAGCCCGTCGACGATCGGCCGCGGGTCGGTCCGATACTGCTCGTTCCGCAGATTGATCGGACCGTCGGGCGTGAACACGAGTCCGTTGCGCGCAACGCGGGTCGGCAGCACGCAATCGAACATGTCGACCCCCAGCGCGATCATCTTCAGCAACTGCGGCGGCGTGCCGAGGCCCATGGTGTACCTCGGTTTCCCGGCCGGCAGGTGCGGGGTCGTCGCCCCCACCTGCTTCAGCATCTCCGGTTCCGGCTCGCCGACGCTGACGCCGCCGACGGCATAACCCGGAAAATCCAACGCGGCGAGCTGCTCGGCCGCCTCGCGGCGCAGGTCGTCGAATGTCGATCCCTGCACGATCGCGAACACGTGATGCCCCGCCGCCAGGAATCCCGAGTCCGTCGCGATCTGGCGACACGCCGCCGCCCAGCGGGCGCTGCGCGCGACCGCCTTGGCGCAGGCGTCACGCTCGCATGGCCAGGGCGGGCATTCGTCGAGCACCATCGCGATGTCCGAGCCGAGATTCTGCTGGATCGCCATCACCTCCCGCGGACCAAGGAAGTGCCGGGCTCCATCCAAATGCGACTGAAATGCCACGCCGGCGTCGGTGATGTCGCGCAGTTTCGCGAGGGAGAAAACCTGGAATCCGCCGCTGTCCGTCAGGATCGGTCCGTCCCACCCCATGAACCGATGCAGCCCACCGAGGTCACGGATCAACTCGCTACCCGGTCGCAAACTCAGGTGGTACGTGTTTCCCAGGATGATCTGCGCGCCGATCTCGTGCAGGTGCCTGGGCGTGAGCGCCTTGACGGTGCCTTGCGTGCCCACCGGCATGAAAATCGGGGTTTCGATCACGCCGTGACGGGTCTGGAGACGGCCCCGGCGGGCGGATGTCGCCGGGTCGGTCTTCAACAACTGAAAGACTTGGGTGTCAGGGACGGGCACGGTGGATCGAAGATTAAGATTCAGGGTGTAATGGCCGGCGCGGCGGCCGGCTCAACTTTGAACTTTCAACTGCCGGTTTCCTGCGGACACTGTCGGGGCGCCGGTTCGGCAGTCGTCCCACGTCCGCGGCGACTTCACTGCCCGCACCACGCCCTCTTTTCCGTGCTCCTCGTCATCGACAACTACGATTCGTTCACCTTCAACCTGGTGCAGTACTTCGGCCAGCTCGGAGTCGAACAGCAGGTGTTTCGGAACGACGAGATCTCGCCGGAACAGGCGGTGGCGCTCAATCCCGACCGGGTCCTGCTGTCCCCCGGTCCGTGTTCTCCGCGGGAGGCCGGGGTCACACTCGAGATCATCAAGGCGTTCGCCGGGCGAAAACCGATCCTCGGCGTCTGCCTCGGGCACCAGTCCATCGGGCACTATTTCGGCGGGCATGTCGTTCGCGCCGGACGGCTTATGCATGGCAAGACATCGCCCATCCGTCACAACGGCCAGGACCTTTTCAAGACCATGCCGCAGAATTTTGCGGCGACCCGATACCATTCGCTGCTGGTCGACCGCGGAACGTTCCCTGCCGAACTCGAAATCACCGCCGAAACCGCCGAGGGGGAGATCATGGGACTGCGCCACCGCCAGCTTCCAATCTGGGGCGTCCAGTTCCACCCCGAATCCATTGCCACCGAAGGCGGCATGAAGATTCTGGAAAACTTCCTGGAACTGAACTGACCGGCCCACTGACCCAGCGCAATTCATGCCGATCGACGCGCATCCGTTCATTGCGTCCTGTCCCCCCGCCTCGGTAGATCGCGCCAACTAACCATTTCCATGCGCTGTCCGAAATGCACCTCGATCGAGGACAAAGTCATCGATTCCCGCATCAGCAAGGAGGGGTCGACGATCCGGCGGCGCCGTGAATGCCTGGAGTGCGGCTACCGGTACAGCACGACGGAAACGCTCGTGCGCGACGGGGTCGTCGTCCTGAAGCGCGACGGTCGGCGCGAGGATTTCGACCGGGAGAAACTCGTCCGCGCCATCCGGGCCGCCTGTCACAAGCGCCCCGTCGACCCCGAGCAGATCACGATGCTGGTGGAGGACGTGATGGATGCGCTGGAGGCGCAGTTCGAAAAGGAGATTCCGTCCCGGGCGATCGGCGAGGGCGTGATGCAGCGGCTCCGCACCGTCGACCAGGTCGCCTACGTCCGGTTTGCCAGCGTCTACAAGGAATTCCGCGACGTCGCCGAATTCGTCGACGAGATCAGCACGCTGGCCAACAAGGACCAGCAGGTCGGGACGAAAGAACCCGGCTCGGCCTAGTGGCGACGGCTGCCCCGCGCACCGGTGTGCAACCAGCCATGCGCCCCCGCTCCCCCGAGGATCTCCGCCGGCTGCATTTCATCAACGGCCTGTTCGCGCACGCCACCGGCAACGACCTGTACCTGGCGGAACAGATCAAGGCGGCGATTGCCTTCAGCCTGGCGGACCTGGAGGCGCAGACGGCGGAACACCCAGAGTTGGCGGACCGGTACGATGCCGCGTTCAACGCCGCGGCGGCCGATCTCCTCGCCAAGCTGTTTGCCCGGCATCCCCGCCACGGGTTCTTCCACTGGGATGCGTCCCTCACCCTCGCGTCCGCCACCCCGCTGTTCACGCGCGCCGAGATCATGGCCGGACTGCGATATCTCAGCCCCTACCCCGAATCGACGCTGCTGGTCACGAATCTCCGCCCCGCGCTGATTCCCCCCAGCCGGCGCGCGACCCCGCGCCGCCAGCAGGAGTACGCCGAAGCGCTCGCCTTCATCCGCGATCTCGCGGCGGCCCGGACCGCGAAGTCGGCCAATTTGCACCTTTTGTTTCTTTGAATAATTCGTCCCCCGCCGCTTTTCTCCCGCAGTCATCACCCATGGCGAAGACCCTTTTCCAAAAGATCATCGATCGGGAAATCCCGGCGAAGATCGAATTCGAGGACGACCGCTGCATCGTGTTGCACGACATCCAGCCCCAGGCCCCGGTGCACCTTCTGATCATTCCCAAACAACTCATCCCCCGCGTCGGCGAGGCAACCCCGGAGGACGAGTCAGCACTGGGCCATCTGCTCGTCGTCGCGGGCACCGTCGCAAAGAAGCTGAACCTGGCGCAGGGCTTTCGGCTCGTGATCAACAACGGCCCCCACGCTTCCGAGTCGGTCCCGCACCTGCACGTGCACCTCCTGGCGAAGCGCCAGATGAGCTGGCCGCCGGGATGACTGAATTGCGGATCGCGGGATGCGGATTACGGAATGAATTCTCGCGAATCTACACGGTGCTATTGCAGCGGGCGGAGAAACGGTGAGCAGGGCAACGTGCACCGCCGCCATCCCAATCGACACTCAGGTGTTCGACCTCGTCGTTCCTGGTTCTGCAATCGCGTTCCGAAATCCGCCTTCCGCAATCCGAAATCCGAGATTTCGCTCAGAGGGGCCGGGCCTCGTAGCTGCCGTCGGCCCGTTTCGCGATCAGGTGCTTCAATTCCAGCATGAGCAGCGCCGCGGACAGCCGGGCGATCGGGATTCCGGTCTGCGCCGCCAGCGCATCCGGTGACAGCGTCGCGCCTCCCCGGAAACACTCGAAAGCCTGCCGCTCGTCCGGAGCGAGTTGCCCCGGAATACCCTCGCTGGATTCGCCCGGCTTGGGCGGAATCGGCTGGGGTCGCAATCCGTCGAGATAATTCAGCTCCGAGAGCAGATCGTCCACGCTCGTCAGCAGCGTTGCGCCATCCCGAATGAGCTGGTGACAGCCGGCGCTGGTGTTCTGGTCGATCCGGCCCGGCACCGCGAAGATCAGCCGTCCCTGCTCGCCGGCAAAACGAGCGGTGATCATCGCCCCTCCGTCGACGTCCGTCTCCACCACGATGATCGCGTCCGACATGCCGGCGACAATCCGATTCCGCATGGCGAACGACTGCCGATCGGCACGGCGGCCGAGGGGAAACTCGGAGAGGATCGCCCCATCCACCTCGATACGGCGGTACAGGTCCAGATTTTCAGGCGGATAGATGATGTCGATTCCGGTCCCGACCACCGCCGCGGTCCGGCCGCCGACCGACAGCGCTCCCTCGTGGGCCGCCGTGTCGATGCCGCGCGCGAGTCCGCTGACGACGCAGAATCCGAGGCGGGCCAGTTCGGATCCGAGTTTCTTCGCCGTCGCCTGTCCGTAGAGCGTGGTCCGGCGTGACCCGACGATCGCAATGCAAGGCTGCGGAAACTCGTAGCCGCCGCGGCGATAAAGGCCGATCGGAGGATCGTGAATCTGGCGCAGCAATTTCGGATAACCGGCATCCCGCGTCGTGATGAACGACGTGCCGCTCCGGGCCATTCGTTCTTCCTCCCGCCGCAGATCGAAACCGTCCCGCCATCCGCTGATGGTGTCGGCGATGACCGGCCCGACGCCTTTCACCGCCAGCAGCCGCCGGCGGTCCGCGGCAAGCACGGTCCGCGGGTCGCCACCCATTTCCCCGAGCAGCCGGTTGAGGGTGATCGGACCAATGTTGGGGAGTGCGTTCAGGATGAGAAACGCCTGGCACTCGGTGAGGTCACTGGCCATGGGGTCCGACACTGGAGAGACGCCGGGTTGCCGGCGACAAAGATTTATGGCCCTGGGCGTCAGGGCTGACGAAGCGCGGCCCCGAGATGATCCAGCAGGTCGGTGGTGCGCACGGCGACCGCGCCCCGGGCCCGTGCCAGGAGATCGGCCGCGTGCCCATGCCAAACGACGGCTCGCGCCGCCGCGAGCAGGGGATCGCCGGGATGCTGCGCGAGTTGCGCCCCGATCATGCCCGCCAGCAGGTCGCCGCTGCCTCCGCGCGCCAGCACCGGACCGCCGAACGGCGAATGCAGCACCGGACCGCCGTCGCACACCCGGGTGACGGGGCCCTTCAGCACCACCGTGAGATTCGGCTGGGCCGCAAACGACCGCAGGTCGCTGTCGCCGGCCACGCGCTTGAACTCGCCGGCATGCGGGGTGATGACGCGCGCGGCGGAGCCCTGCGGGACGATTTCCGGCTGGAGGGCGTCGGCGTCGAGGACGAACGGGACCGTCGCGGCGTTCGCGACGGCGGCGACCAGGGCCAGCGTCTCCGGCTCACGGCCGATGCCTGGCCCGATGACGAGGGCACCGGCCCGCTCCACGCGTTCGCGCAGCAGGTGCTCGCCTTCGAGCGCGAGTCCACCCGCGGGGGTCTCCGGCCATCCGACCCAGATTGCCTCCGGCAGATGCGCGGCGAAAGCCGGGGCCAGCGACTCCGGCACGAAGGCGGTGACCAGCCCCGCGCCGCTCCGGATGGCGGCGGTGACGCTCATCAGGATTGCACCGGGAAACCCGCGGGAGCCGCCGAGAAAAAATACGTGGCCGTAACTGCGCTTGTCGCAATGGGCGGGCCGCAGGGCTCGCAGGTCGTCGAGCACCTCGAACGTCAACACCCGATCGGTGGCCTCACCCGGGCCGGGAGTGCCGGCGAAGAACCCGAGGTCGAGATACCGGAGCCGACCGACGTTGTCGCCGTCCAGGAGCGGAGATTTCACGCTGCCGGTCGCGTAGGTGAAGTCCGCGCGGAACGCTCCTCCGCTGGGAAGATCGACGGCCGCCCGCATCCGCACCGGTCGGGTGTTGGCCTGCTCCAGCAGGCGTGCGACCGCGGAGTCGAGCGGCGGCCGGAACTGAAACCCAAACACGCCGTCGAGACAGAGGTCGTACGCGGCGGTGGCGTCGGGCAGCGTCCGACCGGCCCGCACGCGCTCGGGTGCGGCATGCATCAACTCCCGCCAGGCCCGGGCCGCGAGCGGTCGGAGCCGACGCTCGCCAAAAACGAACACCACGTCCGCCATGGCGCTCCCCTGCCCCAGCAGCAGGTCGCGGGCGGCGATCAGCGCATCGCCTCCGTTGTGCCCTTTCCCGACGAGCACGAGAAACCGGCCGGCACCAAGCCCGCCGATCTCCTCCGCATCGCGGCGAATTGCCGCGGCGATCGCGCGGCCCGCGGCCTGCATCGCGGCCCATTCCCGCGACTCGTCCGACCCGAACAAAACCGCCTCCAGGCGTCGGGCGTCGTCAATCGACAGGACGGGGGAGGAGAATTGGATCGCGCGGCTCATGGCTTGGGAACGACCTTCAGGCTCTTTTCGACCGGCGCGGGCGCTGGTGGTCTCACGGCAGAGCCTTCCATCGACGGAACCAGCACCGGCGCGGTGGCCCGAGGAACCGACATGACCGGCGGCCCGTCATCCGGCGGCCGCTCGAAGCGGCCGGTGTTCCGCCACTCCAGGTACTGCTCCTCGGTCTCGGTGAAACGGACAGGACACTCCGCCGGCGGCAGCTTGCCGTGGCGCAGGATCGGGTGCGTCAGCCGGGGAATGCTGCGGAAATAGTAATTACCGTCGATCCGGCGCACATCGTAAAGGTCCGTGAAGTCGCCCATTCCCGGGTTCCAGACGGCAATCTGGGTCTGACCGTCATCCCAGACCGCGTACTTCGACCATTGCTCGAACACGGCCTCGACGGTGGTCAGTTGCGGCGGCTCGGGCGTCCGCGGCGGCGCTGGGGCCGGCGCCATCATGATCGGCCGGACCACGGGCTGAGGCCGCGGGAGCTTCCAGACGAAGAGCGCTCCCAGGATGAATCCCAGCATCACCCAGGACGGCGTCCTGGAAAGCTGGGAAATGGACGGCCGCCGCGGCGGCGATGGTGCATCGTCCTCCATGCGAATCAGGCGCGCACCAGCGCCGCGACCGCCATGGCCACGGTCTCGGTGTGCGACAGGCTGACGTGAACATGGGTGGCCCCGACCTGGCGCAGCAGCGCCTCACCCTGCGCGTCGAGCCGGACGAGCGGCTGGTGCCGATCGCCGTGGTAAATCGAAACCGACCGCCACCCGAGCTCGGCGCCGATGCCGGTCGAGAAACATTTGGACACCGCCTCCTTGGCGGCAAAGCGGGCGGCGTAATGTTTGTGTGGATGTGCCTTGGCGCTGCAGTAGGCGCGCTCCTCGTCCGTGAACACGCGCTGGAGGAACCGCTCACCCTGCCGGTCGAGCACGCCGCGAACACGGTCGACCTCGATGACATCGGCGCCGAGACCGATGAGAATGCCGCCTGGGGGAAGGGAGACCATGAGAGGAAAAGTAGAAACGGGAGGGGAAAACTTGCGAAATAAGAAACCGCGGAAACGTCAAAATATCGAAACCGATGGACGTTGATTTCGGCGGTTTCTCACGTTTTTTCCTTCTGCGCTTTCGCCATCATCCGTTCATCCGCGCCTTCATTTCGCGGACGGCTTCGTCGACCCCGGTGAAAAGCGCGCGCGACACGATGCTGTGCCCGATGTTCAGCTCGTGCACGTGCGGCAGCGTCCGAACCTCGGCGATGTTCACATAATTGATGCCGTGGCCCGCGTTGACCGTGAGGCCGAGGTCATGGGCCCGGACGGCGCCGATTCGGAGACGCTGGAACTCCGCCCCCCGTCGGGGCGTGCCGCAGGCGTTCGCGTACGCGCCCGTATGCAGTTCCACCCACGGAGCCTTGAGTTTCGCGCTCAGCTCGATCTGCGGCTCGTCGGGATCGATGAAGAGGCTCGTCTTGATCCCGGCGGCATTCATGGCATCGACACACGCCGCCACCCGGTCACGGTTGCCGACGACGTCGAGACCGCCCTCCGTCGTCACCTCCTGCCGGTTTTCCGGAACGACACAGACCGACTCGGGTTTGAGCTCGAGCGCGAAGGCGACCATCGCGGACGTGCAGGCCATTTCGAGATTCAGGCGGGTCGCGATCGCCTCGCGCAGCCGGCGGACGTCAAGCTCCTGAATGTGCCGCCGATCCTCGCGGAGGTGCACCGTAATGCCATCGGCTCCCGCACGTTCCGCCGCGAGCGCAAACGCGACCGGATCGGGTTCAATCGCGCCTCCCGCGGGGCGCCCCGCGTCGCGATAACGCGCCTGCCGGAGCGTGGCGCAATGGTCGATGTTGACGCCGAGAAGAATCATGGGGACGGCAGAAATGACAGAAAACGAGCCCGCGGCAAACGAGGAAAATGGTTTGCCAGCGCCCCAGGGATGCCCGCTTGCTGGGCGCCGTTTCTCTCCGCCGTGCCCACGCCAAAAAAGGAAAACCTCCTGCTGAACCTCGTCTGCAACCTCATCGTGCCGACGGTGGTGCTCATGAAATTCAGCACCGACCGGTGGCTCGGGCCGGTGTGGGGTCTCGTGGTCGCCGTGGCATTCCCGATCGGCTACGGCATCTACGACCTGATCGCCCGCCGGAAGACGAACCTGCTTTCGATCCTCGGCTTTGCCAGCGTGCTCCTTTCCGGCGGTCTCGGCCTGATGAAGGCGGGCGGGATGTGGTTCGCGGTGAAGGATGCCGCCATTCCGACGGTGATCGGGTTCGCGGTGCTGCTGTCGCTGCGGTCGAAGTCACCGCTGATCCATGAGCTTTTTCTCAACGACCAGATCCTGGACGTCGCCCGGGTCAATGCCGCCCTCGAAGCCCGCGGGCAGCGGCCGGCCTTCGAGCGGCTGCTCCGGAACGCCAGCATCTGGCTCGCCCTGGCGTTCATCGGCAGCGCGGTCCTGAACTTCGCGCTCGCCCGCTACATCCTGCGCAGTCCGCCGGCCACGCCCGCGTTCAACGCGGAACTCGGCCGCATGCACATCCTCGTCTGGCCGGTGATCGTGATTCCGAGCGTGGTCGTGATGATGGTCGTGTTCTGGAAACTGCTCAACGGCCTGACCGCGCTGACCGGCCTGTCGTCGGACGAAATCTTCCGCGCCGAAAAGGCGAAGGGCTGACGCGGATCCGAAGGCTCCCGGGCGCCACCGCCGGCGGGAGGAACGCGCCGCCGCGCCGCGGCCTCAGGGCCGGCGGTGCTGCACGACCGATGCCACGACGCCGTTGTTGAAGGTGACGCGAATCACCTCGTCGGCATGGGTCCGATACACGTCGGTCGTCACGGGTTCATGGAAGATCGCGTAGCCGTGTCCGTTCCGCAGCGGGACAATCACGCGATGCCAGCCCACCCACGCGGTCCCCTCGTATTGCTGCCAGTAGGTGCGATAGATCCAGATGGTCTGCACCCCCTGCGGAGTTGTCACCTGCCGGACCTCGTCGGGGTAGCCGAGGGCGATGTAAACCATGTCCTGCGAATCCCCGATGCTGATCTGGCCGCGCTGGAGGCGCTGCTGGGTGCCGGGCGGAAGCGCGTTGTACACCTCGGATTTCTGGCGCGCGCGCGCCTGGAAGGTATCGCAGCCGCTGAGCGCGACGAGCGCCGCGATGGCGGAAAGGGCAAGCAGGAATCTAAGGGTTTTCATAACCGGGTATGCTCCGGGGGGCGTTGGACAGGACGACCCACGGAAGGTTGCGGCGGTCCGTCTGGGCGGCAATGACGCTTCGCGAAGCACAACCCCGACCGTGGGTTCGGTCACCAGCCGTGCGCGCGTTTCCCTGCACCCGACCCGGCGGCGACCCGCCAGCGCGGCGGCGGTTCCGGCTTCCGCAGCTTATTTCGAGTTCCCGTTGCCCTCGCCCCGGAGGGCCATCGGCACGTAGTCGCGCTGCGTTGGTCCGACGTAGATCTGGCGCGGACGGTAGATCCGGCCCTTCGGGTTCGAAGCGACCTCACGCCAGTTCGCGATGTAACCGGGAGCGCGGCCGATCGCGAACATCGTGGTGAACATGTTCATCGGAATACCGATCGCCCGCATGATGATCCCGGAGTAGAAATCGACGTTCGGATACAGCTTGCGGGTGACGAAGTAATCGTCCTGCAGCGCCGCGTGCTCGAGGTTCTTCGCGATGTTGAGGAGCGGGTCGTCGATGCCGAGGCGCTTGAGAAGCGTGTCGCAGGCGGCGCCGATGATTTTCGCGCGCGGATCAAAGTTGCGGTACACAGCGTGCCCGAATCCCATCAGGCGCGTGCTCTTGCTCCCCGACTTGGCGGCCGCGATGAAGCGCGAGCCGTCGTCGCCGTCGTCATGGATCTGCTGGAGCATCTGCATCACCGCGACATTGGCTCCGCCGTGGAGGGGGCCGGAAAGCGCGCTGATGCCGGCCGACATCGAGGTGAAGAGATTGGCCTGGCTCGAACCCACCATCCGGACCGTGGAGGTGGAGCAGTTCTGCTCGTGGTCGGCGTGCAGCAGGAGCACGAGGTTGAGCGCCTTCGAGACCTCCGGGACCGCGAGGTAGTCCTTGTACGGTTCCGAAAACATCATGTGCAGGAAATTGTCGCAGAACGGCAGTTCCTGCTTCGGAAACACGTACGGCAGGCCGTGCATGTAGCGGTAGATCATCGCGACCATCGTGCGGATCTTCGAGATGGCCATCGTGGCGGCCAGGTCGAAGGTCTTGAGGTCCTTCTCAAAGTTGTTCGTCGCCAGCTCGGGATGATAGGCGGGGAGCGCCGCCACCATGGCCGAAAGCATCGCCATCGGCGACGAGTGCATCGGAAAACCCTCGAGGATCTTCTGGGCCTGGATTTCCACCGGCGCCTCGCGACGCAGGCGCTGGCCAAATTCCTTCCGCTGCTTCGGATTCGGCAGCTCGCCGTAGATGATCAGGTACGCCGTCTCGACGAAATCGCTGTATTCCGCCAGTTGTTCGATCGGATACCCGCGGTGGCGGAGAATGCCATTGTCGCCGTCAAGATACGTGATCTGGCTCTCGCACGACCCCGTGTTGCCGTATCCCTGGTCATAGGCGATGTACCCGGTGGTCGCGCGCAAGGTCCGCGTGTCGACGCCTTTCTCACCCTCCGTGCCTTCGATGACCGGAAAGGGGTATTCTTTATCATCCAGTTTGAGGATCGCGGATTTGGCCATGGCTACGCGGAGCGAAGCTAAAACTGCGCCGCTTGCAAAGCAAAGATACCGTATCCTACCGCCGATATTGCAGAATAAGCAGGCGCGGCGATTGCGGTTAGAAAATGTTACCGCTGCGCAGGCCCGCGCAGGATGGCAGTTGCCTACGCGGCGCGCGCGGCGGCGGCCGCGGCGACGGCGGTGAAATTGCGATAGATCCGAAGCCCGTTGGCCTGGCTTTTCTCGGGGTGAAACTGGGTCGCGAACACGCGGCCGCGACCGATCGCGGCGCAAAACTCGCCGCCGTAATCGCATCGGCCGAGCACGAGCGAGGGATCGGCCGGAATGCAGTGGTAACTGTGGACGAAATAGAACGAAGGGTCGCTCCGAAGACCCTCGGCCAGCGGAGACCCGGGCTGAACGAAGCGGACGGCATTCCAGCCCATGTGCGGGATCTTAATTTCCGGAGGCCGTTGAAAACGCACGACCCGCCCGGGGAACACGCCCAGACCGGAAATATGGCCCTCCTCGGAGTGCTCAAAAAGGGCCTGCATCCCGAGGCACACGCCGAGAAACGGGCGGTCGGCGGCAATCCAGTCGCGGACGGCGGCATCGAGGCCGGCCGTGCGGAGGGCGGCGACGCAATCGCGCAGCGCACCGACGCCGGGGAGCACGAGACCGGCGGGACTCGCGGCGGCGATTTCCGCGGGGGTGCGCACGACCCGCACGGTTGCACTCACCGCTTCAAGCGCCTTGGTGACGCTGCGGAGATTGCAGATGCCGGTGTCAATGACGGCGACGCTGGAATTCATGCGGTGGGTGGCGGACTCGATCGCGGCTCCGTGGCGGGGCGAACGCTTCCGCCGCAGCCGGGATTCACGACAATCGGCCCTTTGTGCTCGGAAGCAAATCGGCGGCCCGGGGCTCGATCTGGGTCGCCACGTCGAGCGCCCGCGCGAGGCACTTGAAGATCGCCTCGGCGACGTGATGCGGTTCCTCGCCGTACAGCAACGTCACGTGGAGGTTGGCTCCGAGGGCGTTGCTGAACGCACGGCAAAATTCCTTCACCAGCACGATATTGAAGTCGCGCACGAACATCGTCGGGGCGCTGACCTCGTACACGAGGTGCGGCCTCCCGCCGACATCGACGACGATGCGTGCCAGCGACTCGTCCATGGGCAGCACGAAAAATCCGTACCGCTTGATTCCGACCTTGTCACCGAGCGCTTCCTTGAAGGCCTGCCCGAGCACCAGGCCCACGTCCTCGACGGTATGATGATAATCCACGTCGACGTCGCCGTGGCAGCGCACCGTCAGGTCAAACAGCCCGTGCTTGGCGAAAAGCGTCAGCATGTGATCGAAGAACGGCACTCCCGTCTCGATCGAGGCGCGACCGCGTCCGTCGACCGCCAGCGTCAGGGAAATATCCGTTTCCGCGGTCTTGCGCTGCACCGTGGTGGTGCGTGCGGGTGGGTTGGAAGCCCGGGCTCCCGCCTTCACCTTGGTTATGCCTTTTGCCATGCGTCGAGTAGTTGGCCGAGAACCGACATCTCGGCATCGGTGCCGACGCTGATGCGCAGGAACGGAGCGGTCAAGGCGTGGCTCGGAAAGTAGCGGACGAGAACCTTGTGCGCATAGAGGTGATCGTACGCCGATTTGGCGACGGCGGGCCCGGATTCGCCCCGCGCCGTCGTCGGCTCGGTGAAGATGAAGTTCGACTGGGAATCGTAGGTCCGCCAGTGGCGGCGGTTCAGCAGGTCGGCCACGAAGGCGTCACGGGTCGCGACGACCTGGCGGATGACACCGTCGTAGTACGGCTGGTCCTCCAGCGCGGCGACCGCCGCAACCTGGGAGAGGCGGCTGACGTTGTAGCTGTCGCGCACCCGGTCGAGGACATCGATGATGTCGGGATGCGCGAGCGCGTAGCCGACGCGGATGCCGGCGAGCGCATAGGCCTTGGACAGCGTCCGCACGACGACGACGTTCGGATGGCGCACGACGAGCGCGGCGGCGTTCTCCCGCGCAAACGGCGCGTAGGCCTCGTCGATCACCAGCAGGCCCCGGTAGCGGGCGAGGATGCGCTCGAAATCCGCGTTGGCAAAACCGACACCCGTCGGCGCATTCGGCGAGGTGAGGACAAAGGCCCGCGCATCGGAGTCGGCAATCCGGTCGACCGGCAGTCGCATCGATCGGTCGAACTCCACGGTGCGGGCCGCGCCGTCCTGGATTTCGACGAGCACGGGATAGAGCGAATAACTCGGCACGGTGAAGCCGAGCGCAGCGGCGCCGCTGCAGAATGCGCGCACGAGGAGATTCAGAATGTCGTCGGATCCGTTCCCGATGCATACATTCTCCTCCCGGAGATCGTGCAAGCGCGCCACCGTGGAACGGAGGGCCGTGCTGCGGGGATTCGGATACAGGCGCAGTGATGCGCCGTCGGAACCGATCTCGCGGCGCAACGCGTCGGCGACCCGCGGGCTCGGCGGGTACGGGCACTCGTTGGTGTTCAACTTCACCCAGCCGGCTTCCGATGGCTGGAGACCGGGAGTGTAGGCGTGCAACCTGGCCACATGCGGAAGGGCCAGGGCGGCGGGATCGGCGTTGGTCGTCTTGGACACGGAAAAAAGAGCAAACCGGGCGTTTTCTCCGGGCGCAATAGCGCGGTCGCGCCGGCCGGCACAGTGCCGCACGCCGCCGCCCGACCGGCTGTCCGGCGCGCGGTCGGCGCGATTCGACCCGCCACGCGTCGCCTACTGGGTCCGTATCCGGACGGAGCGTCCGTGAGCGTCGAGCTTCTCCATGGCCGCGAACGCACTTACGGTCGGTTCGGCCTTCTTCACACTCGCGCGATCATACTGCACGATGCTGGTGCGGCGCATGAAATCCGCCACGCGCAGCCCGCTGAAAAACCGTCCGGCGCGGGCCGTCGGCAACACGTGGCTCGGTCCGGCGGTGAAATCGCCCAGGGCTGTCGGCGTGTGATTGCCGATCATGATCGCACCGGCGGTCGTGATCGCAGCAGTCAATTTCTTGGCCGCAGTCTCGGCCACCAGCAACTGCAAGTGCTCCGGCGCGACGTAATTCGCGACGCCGGCCGCCTGCCCCAGGGAGGAGACTTCGAGCGCCAGGAATCCCTCGTTCAGGACCCGCTGCGTCTTTTCGGAGCGCGAGATCAATTGCAGTTGTGTCCGCAGCTCGGTCGCGACGCCCGTGATGATCTCGTTCGAAGTCGCAACGAGATAAATCTTTTCCCGACCCGAACCGTGCTCGGCCTGGGCGAGCAGGTCGGCGGCAACGAAGGACAGATTCGCCGTCTCATCGGCGATGATCATCACCTCGCTCGGGCCAGGCAGGGAATCCACGCCCACCGTGCCGAACACCTGGCGTTTGGCCTCGCAGACGTAGGCATTTCCCGGACCGAAGATCTTGTCCACCGGCGCGATGGTCGTCGTGCCGTAGGCCATGGCGCCGATCGCATGCACTCCGCCGACCCGGTACACTTCCGCGACGTCCAGCAGATGCAGCGCCGCCAGCAGGGCCGGCGCCACCTTGCCGTTCGCGTTCGAGGGCGTGAAGACCACGATCTCGGGGCATTCGGCGATTTTGGCGAGCGTCACCGTCATCAGCACCGTCGACACGAGGGGCGCCTCCCCTCCCGGAACATAGAGGCCCACCCGGCGAATCGGATCGAACTTCTCGCCGATCGTCGCGCCATGTTTGTTCTTTGCCGTCCACGCCTCCGGCAGCCCGCGACGGTTGTAGGCGAGGATGTTGTCGCGCGCGGCGATCAGCGCCCGCATCTCAGCCAGCGGCAGCGCCTTGGCGGCGGCGGCGAGATCGTTCGGGTTGACGCGAAATTCGCGGGCGCGAAGCTTGGCGCCGTCGAACTTGGCGGCAAAATACGAGACCGCTTCATCGCCGCGCAGACGGACGTCGGCGAGAATCGCGGCAACCGAGTCGGAAATCTCCTTCGGCACGAGCGCGCCGCGGCAAAAAGCCGCCAGGTCCTCGGCGAAGGTCTTCGAACCGTGATGGAGCGTGCGCATGATGCTGGGACTAACGCATCTACCGAACCGGGCCGGGAACGGCGAGGATTTTCGTCCCGTTTCCGCCCGGGAAGGGCCGATTCCGGACCGGCACCGTCCTACTCGTTCGCCAGCGACGGCACCGCAAAATCGCTCTCCGGAAACTTCTCGTTCACGGTGATCTTGTCGAACGTGATGGTCACGTTCTGCGTCTGGCCGGTCGCGCTTTTCGACACCGTGATGATCGATTTCGGGAGGCGAAGCCCGTCGACCACGTAGTCGCCCTGCTGGCGGATGCTTCCGCCGCTCTCGGTCTCGGAATACACCAAGCGGCCGGTCTTCACGTCGAAATACCGGTAGAAGATGATCGAAGGCGCATGAATGAACGCGACCTTCTCGCAGGTGACACCGTCGATCGTCTTGGTGCCGTCGTCGCGCACCTCGCCGCCGTCGCTCTCGATGCCCCGGTAGAAGGCGACGTTTTCCCACGTGTTCGCGCGCAGGCGCCGGACGCCATCGGCATTCAGGATCGTCTGCTGCCATTTCTTCGGATCGGACACCGCGGTCGTGCGCGTCCAGCCGTCGTAGTCATCCAGGGCCGTCGTCTCGATCGTCTTGTCCGACTTGATCGTGACCCGCTGCTGCTCCGGCTTCTGAATGATGATCTCGACCGTGGCACGCGTCTGTTTCTTCGGGTCGGTCGGATCGGTGGTGACGAGCGTGCCGACGTAATGCAGCGATTGCACGCGGTTCAACGCGGCCTCGGTCCCCACATACGCCCGGGCCTTGGCGATGATCGGAAGCTCCCCGGCGACCGGTGTCGGAGCCACGGTTGGGACCGCGCTGGTGGTGGTCGGAGCTGCCGCGGGTGTCGCCTCGGCCGGCGCGGAGGCAGCCGTGCTCGCCGGGGCGGTGGGCGCCGCCGGTTTTGCGGCTGCGGGTTCGGCCGGCGGTGTCGCCGGTTTCTTCTGGCAGCCGGACAGAGCGATCAGGGTGGCGAACAGGCAGACGCGAATCCGTTGGGTCATGGGGACACGTTGGGGTAGATTTACGGGCGTGAAAAGTACGGATCGTGTCTACTCCCACTCAATCGTGGCGGGCGGCTTCGAACTGATGTCATACACCACCCGGCCGACGCCGCGGACTTCATTGGTGATCCGGCTGGAAATCTTTTGCAGCAGCTCGTGCGGGAGTTTGGCCCAGTCCGCCGTCATCGCATCGGTGCTCTCCACGATGCGCAGGGCGACGACGTCGTCGTACGTGCGCTCGTCGCCGAACACACCGACGGTTTTCACCGGCAGATAGACACAGAACGACTGCCAGACTTTGTAGTAATAACCGGAGCGCATCATCTCGTCGTGCAGCACGGCGTCGGCATTGCGGAGGATCTCGAGATTGTGCGCGGTGATCTCGCCCATGACCCGGACGCCGAGGCCGGGTCCCGGGAACGGCTGGCGCCAGACCACTTCGCGCGGCAGTCCCAGCACCGCACCGACCTGGCGCACCTCGTCCTTGAAGAGCTCGCGCAGCGGCTCGACGAGCTTCAGTTTCATCCGCTCCGGCAGGCCGCCAACGTTGTGGTGGGTCTTGATGACCGACGCGGGATTGTTGCCGATCGAAACGCTCTCAATCACGTCCGGATAAAGCGTGCCCTGGCCGAGGAATTCCGCGTGGCCGACCGACTTCAGGGACTTTTCGAAAATCTCGACGAACGTCCGGCCGATGATCTTCCGCTTCTGTTCGGGTTCGACGACGCCTTTCAGGCGGCGAAGGAACAGCTTCGCCGCGTCCACCACGCGGAGATCGATATGGAAATGCCGTCCATACAGCTCCTGCACGTACTGCCGCTCGCCCTTCCGGAGCAGGCCGTTGTCGACAAACACGCACGTGAGCTGCTTGCCGATCGCCTTGTGCAGCAGCGCCGCCGCGACGGACGAGTCGACGCCGCCCGACAGACCGAGGATGACGCGTCCCCCGCCCACCTGCGCGCGGATCCGCTCGACGGCGTGGGTGATGAAGTCGCGCGTCGTCCAGTCCTGTTTCGCGCCGCACACGCCGATGAGGAAATTCCGGATCATGTCCACGCCGCGCTCGGTGTGGAATACCTCGGGATGAAACTGGATGCCGTAGAAGCCCCGCTTCGTGTCCTCGATCGCCGCATACGGCGAATTTTCCGTGGTTCCGATCGCCCGAAACCCCGGGGGAAGCCGCGTCAGTTTGTCGCCGTGCGAGTTCCAGACCCGCAGCTTCTTCGGCAATCCGGCAAACAGCTTGCCCGGGCGCTGGACCGTGAGAACCCCATGCCCGTATTCACGCGCCTTGCTGTGCTCGACCTCACCGCCGAGGAAATGCCCCATCAGCTGCACGCCATAGCAGATTCCCAGCACCGGAACGCCGAGTTCGAAGATCGCGGGATCCGGGTGCGGCGCCTTGCGGGCGTACACGCTCTGCGGGCCGCCGGAAAGGATGATTCCGATGACGTTCTCCTGGCGCAACTCCTCCGCCGAGGTCGAGAAGTGGAAGATCTTCGAATAGACCTGGCACTCGCGAATGCGGCGCGCGATGACCTGCGTGAGCTGCGAGCCGAAATCGAGGACGGCGATCGTTTGTGGCATGGGCGGGCAGGAAAACGATCAGGAGAATCCGGAGAGGCGCGGGGGATCAAGTAACAAGTGGCGGCGGACCCTTGGAACCGGCGACGACCAACCGCCCCGGACCTTCGACGGCGCGCCGAGCCCCGGCATTCCCCGCCTTCCGCGGGTCGACCGCTCCGATCGGTCAGAGCGGCTTGAGCCCCGCCTCGATCTCGGCCCGGCGGGCTTCGAGGAATGGAGGAAGCGCAAGCCGTTCGCCCAGCGATTCCATCGGCTCGTCCGTCGCGAAACCGGGCTCGTCCGTGGCAATCTCGAACAGAATCCCGTTCGGCTCGCGGAAATACAGGCTGCGGAAATAGTGCCGGTTCACCGGGCCGCTCGAGGGCACGCCGATCTGCTCCAGTCGAGCGACCCATTGGTCATATTCCCCGAATGTCGGCGTGCGAAACGCGACATGGTGCACGCCACCCGCGCCGGACCGCGCCGGCGCCAGTTCGGGATCGGATGCCACGTGCAGTTCCTCGGCGGTCGCCGCGTTCCCGGACTTCCCTCCCGCACCCATGGCGTACACGTGGATTGTCGCCCGCTGCCCGTCGGTCCCGATTCCGTATTCGCGCAGGTGCCGCATATTCATGACCTGCGTCAGCACGGCGTGCGTCGGACGCAGGTCGGGAACACTCAGGGTGATGGGGCCGAGCCCGCGGAGCTGGTATTCCGGCGGGACCGGACTTCTGGCCCACGGGTTGGCCGGGCCGCCCGGATCGGCGACCAACGAGAGCCGCTGTCCTTCGGGATCCTCGAAATCGAGCGTGGCACGACCGTCGCGATCGCCAGGTTCGTCGTGCTTCACTCCCAGCTCGGCAAACCGCTGCTTCCACCAGTCGAGCGCGGCGGGGGAGTCGACCCTGAAACCGGTCCGGACGATGCTTCGCGTGCCCCTTCGCTCCCGCGGCACCGGCCAGTCGAAAAACGTGATGTCAGTGCCCGGCGTGGCGCGCCCGTCCGCATAGAACAGGTGGTAGGCCGAAACGTCGTCCTGATTGACGGTCTTCTTGACGAGGCGAAGCCCGAGAACACGGGTGTAAAACGCGTGATTGCCTCGTGCATCGGCCGTAACCGCCGTCAGATGGTGAAACCCGGTGAGCTGCATGCCTGGCCACCGTGCGCAGGAAATCCGATTCGTCCAGCCGCCCGCGGCGGACGTGCGCCCGGCGCGCTAGGGTTTCGGTGGCCCAGCCGAAAACGGCGCGTTGCTGTAGGTCCGAATGCCGAAGTGCTCCTCGAACCGGCGGTACAGGGCCGGAACGTCGAACGGCTTTCCAAAGAGATCGATCGCACCTGCCTCCCGCGCCAGCCGGACGGTCTCGGGGGTCCGTGCGCCCGTCATCATCCAGACGGCAATTTCACGGCCCGCATCGACCGCCCGGGTCCGGAGCGCGCGGCAGACTTCGATGCCATTCATGCCGGGCATATTGACATCGATAATTGCCCCATCGACCGCCGTCTGCTCCGCGAGCGACAGGGCCTCGGCTCCCCCCTCCGCGACCAGCACGGTGTACCCCCTCCGCAACAGCAGGAACCGCAAAGATTCGCGCACGGATTGGTTATCGTCGACGACGAGCAGGGTGCGCGGCATGGGTTCGTTGGGTGGGCCTTTCAGCCGATGCGATTCAGAGCCGGCTGGCAAGTAATCGAAATGTAAAATCTGCGTGCGGAATGCACGATCGGAGCCCGTACGTCGCCCATCCGTCGAATTTCCGTCCCACCGTGCGAAACTGCCCCAAACGACGCCGGCAGCCACGCGGACGACCGTGGGGCATGAACGAGAAGGCATCCCAACGTCACGAGGATCGGACAACCCACCTGCCGCACGACGAGCAACCCGATACCGGCGGCCGCAACGACGTTGCGACGCGGAGCCGGCGTGGCATGCTGCGAGCGTGAACGGCCGCACCAACGCCCGCCTCGCCGGCGCCGCGATCATCGCGTGCGCCGCGGGCCTGCCGCTCGCCGCCGCAGCGCTGGCAGGCAGGCCGCTGTCGGAGGTGTTCACCTTCCCTCCCCTGCTCCGAATTCCCATCGGATACCCGCGGTTTTCCATCGTGGCGGCCGCCGCCGTGCTGCTGCCGTTCGTGGGGCTCGGGGCCGCGTGGTGGCGTCACGCCGCCCGTGGTCGAGGGAACGCGAGGCCGGCCCCGGCCGCGATGAACCGGACCCGGTTCCCGGTTTGGGGATGGGTTGCGGCGGCATGGATGGGGATCTGGTGGGCGCTCGCGTGGACGCGGTTCACCTGGTTTGAGCCGGTCCAACGGTTCACGTTCGTTCCGCTGTGGGTCGGATTCATCGTGGTGGTCAACGCGGTGACGCAGGCCCGGTGCGGCGGATGCCGGATGATCCGGACCCCCGGCCGTTTCGCGGGCCTTTTCCTGGCCAGCGCGTTTTTCTGGTGGACCTTCGAGTGGCTCAACCGGTTTTCCCAGAACTGGCATTATCTCGGCGTCGCGGATTTCGGACCGGTCGCGTATGCGGTTCATGCGAGCGTGAGTTTTTCGACGGTGCTCCCCGCCGTCGCGTCGGTCGCCGATCTCATCGGAACGAGCCGGAAATGGAACTCGGGGTGCGTCGCGGGCCTTCCCCTGGTCTGGCTGAACCGTCCGCTCACGGGCGTGATCCTGATCCTGATCGGCCTGGCGGGCCTGGCGGGCACCGGCGCGGCGCCGCAGGAATTCTATGCAGCGTTGTGGGCCGCGCCGCTCGCGCTCGTCCTCGGGGATTCGATCCTGGGGCACCGCGAGCCGCTGGCCTCGGAAGTGGCGCGAGGCGACTGGGGGACGGCCGCCACCTGGGCCGCCGCCGCTCTGGCCTGCGGCTTCTGCTGGGAAATGTGGAACGTGCACAGCGCGGCCAAGTGGATTTACACGGTGCCGTACGCCGATCGCTGGCACGTTTTCGAGATGCCGGCGCTCGGCTACGCCGGATACCTGCCGTTTGGCATCGAGTGCTACTTTGCCATCGCGCGACTATTCGGCTCCGCCTGGGCCCGCCCGTTTTCCAGCGTATCCTCGACGTAAAGGTGCTGCACGAGGCGCATCACGACCACGGCCATCGGGGTGGCAAACACCACACCCGGCAGGCCGAGCAAAAGCCCCACCGCGACGATCGCCAGCAAGCCGACAACGGGCGGAAGCTCGGCGGCCCATCGCTGCAGGAGCGGGATGATGACGTTCCCCTCCACCTGCTGGACGACGAGGTAAACCATCAGGGCGTACAGCACCGTCTCCGGGCCCTTGGCAAACGCCAGCAGCAGTCCCGGAATTGAAAACAAGATCGGACCGACGACCGGGACGAATTCCAGCAGCGCCGCCACGACGCCCAGCGCGAATGCGAGCGGAACGCCGACCAAGGCAAGTCCGATCCCGACCAGCGTTCCGACCGTGGCCATCGCGATCACCTGTCCGAGGAGCCAGCGCTGGAGCGCCTGCCCGGCGTCATCGAGCGCCCGGCCGACCCGGCGCCGGTGCGGCGGCGGCAGGAGCCGGAGCACACCGTTGCGATAAAGCTCGGGATCGATCGCGAAATAGATGCTGAGAAAAATCACCAGGATCAGGTCGATGGCCGCGGATGCGACCGCGCCGGCCGCGACCCCGACGTTCGCAAGCGTCTTCGACGAGCCCAACGACTCGCGGATGCTGGTGACAATCCGCTTTCCGGCCGAGTGCTGCTGGACGACACCAATGACCTTCCGCACCGCCGCCGGAAGCTGTTGCCCGAGTTCGTGCGCCTGGCTGGTCGCCTGCTGGCCAAACAACCACCCCAAGGCGCAAAACACGATGAACAGGGCCGCCACGACGGCCAGGACGCACCAGCGATCGCGCCAGCCGGTCCTCCGCGCCAGGGGCATCGCGAGCGCGCGAAGCATCGCGGCAAGCACCACGCCTCCGAATGCCACCACGAGGATGTCGGACACCCGCCAGATCAGGACGGCGAGCGCCGCCAGGCAGATTCCGATGAGGATCAGGCGTGTGGCGGTGCGTTCGTTGATGGTTGGGGTATCGGACGGCACGTCTCTGGCGCGGCGCCATTTGGGCCACCACGGGCGGCATAGTGCGCAGGCACCGGGATCGGTTCCGAAACGTCGGCGCCTCGGGGAGTGATTCGTCCGGCGACGACTTCGTCCGAGCGAGGCCCCCCGGACCGCGGCGGCGCCCCTCGGTCATTGTCGCCTGCGGGAGTACGGGTTGGTCAAAACAAGGGAAATGGCAGCGTCAAAATAACTCGCGAATAATGTCCAAATCCGCGCGAGATAATGTCCGAATCAATAATATCCAACTTCCAATCAAACAGTTGCGAATACGTCCGAATCGGAACGTCCGCTCGCGAACCGGGGATTCGGACATTAATCGCCAGTCACCCGCCCCTGCCGCTACTCGTTGCCGGCGGGCGCCTGCGGATCGAGCCGCCCCGGAAGTGTGACCGTATAGGCTCCGTCGTGAGCGGAGTGGAGCAGTTGCCCAACCTCGGCGTCATCCAATGTGATGACGCGGTGATGGGCGCGCGTGCTGAACATCTGCGGAAACTCGAGCTCGATTTGAACCACGGGACGACGGCTGCTCGGCTCCGAGCCCACCCGCAACGTGCCTCGCATCCCGGTCGGTGGATTGCGGTGATCACGCGCTGAGCAGACCAGAACGATCTTCCCCTCGAGTCCCGCCAGATCAGTCGTCGCATTCATATTCGCCGCGACAGACCGGCGCCCGCGGGCCCGGTTCATCGGGCGGCCGCGTCTCGCCGGTTCGCGGACCGTTGCGGATCGACCAATCCGCGTCCCGGTCGATTCGGGGTTCGACCAGCGCTTCCGCGGTGGCCCGGTCAGGAACCGACACCGCCGCTCTCGTCCTCCAGCTCTTTCATTTTCGCTGCAACCGCGGCCAACACGGCGCCTTCCGCGGACACGACCGGCGGAATCGCGAGCACCGTCGTCACCGACCAGCGTCCCTGGTCGTCCTGGTCGCCCCAGGCGTAGCAGCGCAGCGCGTTGTCATGCCCGAGCAGCGCGAACACCTCGACCTTGCCCTCCCAGAGCACCCGGCCATTGGCCACCTGTCGGACGACCTCGGTTCGGGAATGTGCCGCTTCGCACCGATGCAGCCGGCGGATCGTGGCGCGCAGTTCCTGGATGTACTCCATCAGCGAAGGTGTGCGGGTTCGATCCGCGCGCAAGGGCCCGCCCTCCGCGCTAGAATCGGAGCCGGGCATTTTCGTGACCGCACTTCGGGCAGCGGCATAACTCGGTTCCGGTCGGCGCGGCATACAACGCGTCGCACCGGATGCAGTGAAACGTGGTCTTGCGTCGCTCCAGTTCGAACCGCTGGTGATCGCGACGATCGTACCAGAGCCACAAGCCGAGGAAGACCGCGCCCACGAGGACGCAGTAGACGACGGCGGCGGTGGTCAGATTGAGCATGGTCGCACATTGCCCGTCGTCGGGACGCGTGCAATGTCCAACCCTGTGCACCGGTGCCGGCCGCACCCGCAGCGCCGTGGCAAAAAAAACGCGCCGAAGCGGGCTTCGGCGCGTCGCGAGTCAATTCTGACTCAAATCACTTCGTTTCGGACTTCGGCGCCTCGGATGCCGGAGCAGCCTCAGCGGAGGCGGCGGGCGCCGCGGCGGCTTCGGACTTCGGGGCCTTGGCCTTCTTGCCCTTGGCTTTCCGCGCTCCCTTGGACTTCTTGTAGCCCTGGTCGTCGGCCTTGACGAACTCGATGAGGGCGAGTTCGGCGGCATCGCTGATGCGCTGCGGACCAAGCTTGTAGATGCGGGTGTAGCCGCCGCTGCGGTTCGCGAATTCCTTGTGGGTCTCGTTGAACAGCTTCGTGACTGCGTCCTCGTTGCGGATGTCGGCGAGGACGAGGCGGCGCAGATGAATCTGGTCGCGCTTCTCGGTCTTGCCGGCGGCGTGCTTGGCCTTGGTGATCGCCTTTTCGATGAAAGGACGGAGGGCCTTGGCCTTCGTGAGCGTGGTCTGGATGCGACCGTGCTCGATCAGCGACGCGGCGAGGTTGGACAACATCGCCGCGCGATGCTCGCGGGTCACGCCCAGGGAAGCGTGGTGTTTATTGTGACGCATTGGGTGGTGTTTTTAGGCGGTTCCCGATCGGCAATCCGGCCGCAGCGTTGGGCGGCAGCAGACGGCGCGAGAACCAGATAAATGGCGGGTTTCGGTTCGCAGACGGCGGATTGAAGTCAGCGGCTGCGGCTGACGTCCGAACGCCAATCCGCAGTCCGCAAGCCCCCATCCGCCATGACTCAGACTTCCTTCTTCGTATCGAGGAGGCGCTCGTCGAACTTCATGCCGAGCGACAGGCCCAGCGCCTCGAGCTTCTCCTTGATTTCGTTGAGCGACTTCTTGCCGAAGTTGCGGTACTTGAGCATCTCCTGCTCGGTCTTCATCGCCAGTTCGCCAACGGTCGTGATGTTGGCGTTGTTCAGGCAGTTCGCCGCGCGGACGGAAAGCTCGATTTCGTTGACCGACATGTTGAGCAGCTTGCGGAGCTTGTTCTGCTCCTCGCTGACCTCGCTCTGCTGGTTCTCGAATTCGTAGGCCTCCTCGCTGACGCGGTCGAAGACATCGAGGTGATGCTTGAGGATCGAAGCCGCCTGCTTGAGGGCGTCGTCCGGGGTGATCCGACCATCCGTCCAGATCTCGAGGATCAGCTTGTCGTAATCCGTGATTTGGCCGACACGGGTCGCCTCGACCGCGTACTTGACGAGCTTTACCGGCGAGAAGAGCGAGTCGATCGGGATGACGCCGATCGCCTGGTCTTCCTTCTTGTTCGCCTCGCCCGGGTAGTAGCCACGGCCGGTCTTGATCTCGACCTCGGCCTCGAAGTTGCGCTTCGAGTCGAGCGTGCAGATCACGAGATCCGGATTGACGATCTGGATGTTGGGATCCGGCTGGATGTCGGCGGCGGTGACCGGACCCTGCTTGCTGACCTTGATCTGAAGGGTGATCGGCTCGCGTTTCTGCGAAACGATCAGAATTTTCTTCAGGTTCAGGACGATGTCGGTCACGTCCTCCACCACGCCGTCGATGGACTGGAATTCATGGTTCACGCCGTCGATCTTGATCGACGAGATGGCGGCACCCTCGATCGAGCTGAGCAGCACGCGGCGGAGGGAGTTGCCAATGGTGTGACCGTAACCGGCTTCGAAAGGCTCGGCGATGAACTTGGCGTAGGTCGACGTGGCGCCTTCCTCGACCTTGGTGAGTTTGTTGGGGAGTTCGAACTTTCCGAGACGTTTTGGCATGGTGCGGAAGTTGGACGAATTGAGAGTTGAGGTTGTCCGACCGGTTAGAAGCGGGAGTAGAACTCGACGATGAGCTGCTCGTTGATTTCCTGGGTCATCTCCTCGCGCGTCGGGAGGCGGACGACCGTGGCCTTGAACGTCTCGGGGTTCATCGTGAGCCAGCCGGGAACGTTGCGGATCCGGTTTTCCTCGAGGTTGCGCGTGGCGAGCTGCCGGGAGGCCGGCGTGTTCTTGACCTCGATCTCATCGCCCGGCTGCACGTTGTAGCTGGCGATGTCGACCTTGTGGCCGTTCACGCGGAGATGGCCGTGATTGACCATCTGGCGGGCGGCGGCCCGGCTCTTCGCGAGGCCGAGGAGGTAAACAGTGCTGTCGAGGCGGGTCTCGAGGAGCTGGAGGAAGCGCTCGCCGGTGACGCCGCGCTCCTTCTTGGCGATCTCGAACACGCGCCGGAACTGGCGCTCGAGCAGGCCGTAGATGTAACGGAGCTTCTGCTTTTCGTTCAGGCCGATCGCGTACTCGGAGAGCTTGCGGCGCAGCTTCGGGCCGTGCTGGCCGGGCGGATACCCGCGCCGTTCGAGAGCTTTGCCGGAACCGAGCAGATGCTGACCGAAACGGCGGCTGATGCGAGTGGTTGGGCCGGTATAACGAGCCATGATTGAAAAAAGGCTAAAGGGCTAAAAGGCGGAAGGAGTTTGGTTGGGTGGTCCGGAACCGCAAAGCCTCGGGGCATCCGCCCGTCGGCCTCCCGGTCTTCCGGTCCTTTCGATTAGACGCGACGGCGCTTGCGGGGACGGCAGCCGTTGTGCGGAATCGGCGTCACGTCGACGATCGAGGTGATCTCGAGGCCGATGGCCTGGAGCGCGCGGATGGCGGAATCACGGCCGAGACCGGGTCCCGACACGCGGATGACGATGTCCTTCAGACCGTGCGCCATTGCGTTGCGGGCGGCGTCCTGCGCGACGACCTGGGCGGCGTAGGCGGTGGACTTGCGCGACCCGCGGAAATTGCACTTCCCCGCGCTGGACCAGGCGATGACCTGGCCCTTCTGGTCGGTGATCGAGACGATCGTGTTGTTGAAGGAAGCGAGGACGTTGGCGACGCCCGAGGTGACGTTCTTGGATCCCTTCGCCTTGCGGATCTTGATCGCGCCAATCTCCTCCTTCAACAGCTCCTCGGCGGTCGGCTGCTTGGCGACACCGTGCACCATCTCGACGGGCTTCTGCTCGGCGGCGGGAGCGGCCCCGGGGGCGCCGGCGGGCGCGGCACCGGGTGCGCCGGCGGGGGCGGTCGCGGCGGCATCGGTCGGCTTGGCGGCCTTGTCGCCGCCCTTCGGGCCCTTGGCCTTCTTTTCAGCGGGGGCGGGGGCGCCCTCGACGGGGGCGGTGGCAGCCTTCACCGGCTTCTCTTTCTTCGGAGCGGATTTTTCTTCGGCCATGTTCGAAAATGTCGGAATGCGGTTTGCGGATTGCGGAACTTCGGACCGGCGGGAGGGGGCGTGAGTCGCGTCGGGCAACCCGCACTCCGCCAGCGGCGGTCCGAAATCAGGTTAGGCGGCGGCCTCCTTGGCCTTGCTGACACCAACGGTCTTGCGCGGACCCTTCCGGGTGCGGGCGTTGGTGCTGGTGCGCTGGCCGCGGACGGGCAGCCCGCGGCGGTGACGGATGCCGCGGTAGCAGTTGATCGCCTGCAGGCGCTTCAGATTCGCCGCGATCTCACGGCGAAGATCGCCCTCGAGCACCCACTTGTGCTCGGTGATCAGGTGAAGGATCTTGTTCAGCTGCTCCTCGGTGAGGTCCTGCGCCCGCATGTCAGGGTTCAGGCCCGCTTCCTTGACAAGCAGGTCGGCCCGCGTCGGGCCAATGCCGTTGATGTAACGGAGGGAATACGCGACTTTCTTCTTCGCGGGAATTTCAACGCCGAGGAGACGTGGCATGGGTGATGTTAGTTAGAAAATTAGAGTGAGAGTGAAAATGGGATGCGCGGGCCGGGCTCACCGGCGAGGGATGGTCAGGATTTCGGGACCGTCGTCGGTCGTGAGCACCGTGTGTTCGAAGTGCGCCGAGGGCGATGCGTCGGCCGTCACGATCGTCCAGCCGTCGGAGAGCGTCTTGGTCCGGTACGAGCCGACGTTGACCATCGGCTCGATCGCGAACGTCATGCCGGCCTTGATCTTCTCGCCGGTGCCCCGGCGCCCGAAGTTCGGGATCTCCGGCGGCTCATGCATCGAGACGCCAACCCCGTGGCCAACCATGTCGCGGACGACGCTGAAGCCGTTCGCTTCGACGTGGGCCTGGACCGCCTGCGAGATGTCGCCGATGCGGTTGCCGACGGTCGCCTGCCGGATCCCAAGGTCGAGGGCCTCGCGGGTGACGCGGAGCAGCTTCTCGAGGCCCGGGGCGATCGGCCCGACCGGGACGGTGCAGGCGTTGTCGCCGACGTAACCGTCGTGCCAGACTACGATATCGAGCGAAACGATGTCGCCTTCGCGGAGGACGCGCTTGAACGAGGGAATGCCGTGGACGACCTCCTCGTTGACCGAGATGCAGGTATGCGCCGGGTAGCGGTGCGAACCGTGCTGGTAACCGTAACACGCGCTGCGCGCGCCGAGGCGCGCAATCAGATCGCGGCCCGCCTCTTCCAAGTCCTGGGTCGTGATGCCGGGCCGGACCAGCGGCTTGAGTTGATCAAGCACGGTCGCGGCGATGGCACACGCCTCGCGCATTTTCGCGATACCTTCCTTGTTCTTGATCGGGATCGTCATGCAGCGAGGTCGCCCGCCTCCATCAGGAGGCCGAGCGTTTTGTAGTGCTCGAGAATGGCATCGCCGGTGTAGCCGGGGACGACGATCACGCCGTTCAGCGTCTCGTCTCGGGCGTCGAGCCATTCGTCAAGCACCTTGGCTTGGAGCAGCGTAGCCGGGAAGTCCGTGAGGACAAATCCCGCATCAGGTTTGCGCGCAAAGAACCAGCGGCGCATTCGCGCCAGCATGGTCGCTTCCTCGGCCGCCGAAATCGCGGCATGGAGTCGTCCGGACGACGTGGTCCGGGCCTCACGCGAAATCCCCGGCCCCGTCAATTGGGCCGGAGAGACGTGCTCAAGATTCAAAGAACGGATTCGATCCACCAGTCCGGTCGAGGGACCGAGGAGAACGAACTTGGCTTTGGCGGCGGGGCCGAAACCAGCGAAGGGGTCGGAGATGCCAGCCATCGCCGCCGGTGTAAAGGATTATTTCGTGAAATACCGATAGGCCGCGATCGCGCTGCCGAGGAGCAGCAAGCCCAACATGGGCAACGCGATCTTCATGACCGCCTCCTGGCTCAGGGCGTCGCCCAGCATCGCCTGCTGCGGGTTCGCGCTGCGCGCCCGGAGCCGGCCCTTGCGCAGGAAGCCGTCGTAATGCCGCTGGAGGAGGAAGGTCTCCACCTGGCGCATCGTGTCGAGAATGACGCCAACCGTGATCAGCATGCCCGTGCCGCCGAAGAAATAGGCAATGCGGGCGGGCACCTTCATCTCGAAGAGGAGGATGTCCGGGGTAACCGCGATGATCGTCAGGAAGATGGCGCCGGCGAGGGTCAGGCGGGTCATCACGAAATCGAGGAACTGCGCCGTCGGCTCGCCGGGACGGACGCCGGGAATGTACCCGCCGTACTTCTTCAGGTCGTCCGCGACCTGGATCGGCTTGAACATGACGGACACCCAGAAGTAGCTGAAGAACAGGATCAGCATGCCGTACAGGACATAGTACCAGGTGCTGCCGCGCAGGAGGTCGGTGGACAGGTCGCTGAGGAATTTGAGGTGCATGGAGGCACCGAGCCACGAGAAGATCTGCTGCGGGAACAGGAGGATGGCCGCGGCGAAGATCACGGGCATGACGCCGGAGTAGTTCACCTTCAGCGGCAGGAACGAACTCTGGCCACCCATCACCTTGTTGCCCACCACCCGCTTCGCATACTGGACGGGGATCTTTCGCTGGCCTTGGACCACCATGATGATGCCCATCGTGACCACCAGGAACAGCACGATCATCATGACCGCCTGGGGAAGGCCGAGGCTCGCGCCCGTGCCCACCGGGCGAACGAACATCCGGTACGTCTGGTAGGTCGCGCCGGGGACGTCGGCGAGAATGCCGATCGTGATGAGGAGCGACACACCGTTGCCGATGCCACGGACCGTGATCTGCTCGCCGAGCCACATCAGGAGCAGCGTGCCGGCCGTCATGAAGATGATCGACGTGATGATGAAGCTGACCTTCGGCACGATCACGATCGGACCGTACGTCGCCAGTTCATACCCCGGGAAGAGCTGCTGGGGATTCTCGAGTGCCAGCAGCAGCAGGCCGCCCTGGATGATGCAGATGAGGACGGTCGCGTACCGCGTGTACTGGGTCAGCTTCTGCCGGCCGACGTCGCCTTCCTGCTGGAGCCGGCTCAGCGACGGCACGACCGCCGTCATCAACTGGAAGATGATCTGCGCACTGATGTACGGCATGATGCCGAGTGCGGCCACCGCGCCCTTCACGAGCGCTCCACCCGTGAACATGTTGTACAATCCCATCAACGCGCTCGCCGCGCCCGCGGTGGACTGGTCGGCAAAGAACCGCTGCAGCGGATGCGGGTCGATGCCGGGCAGCGGGATATAAGCCGCGACCCGGGCGACGAACAGCAGGGAGAGCGTGTAGAAGATGCGGGACCGAAGCTCCGGAATCTTCAGGGAATTCGTGAAGGCTGAAAACACGGGATAATTATTTCGGATTGCGGATTTCGGATTGCGGATCGGGGCAGACGCGGAGTCCGGCAGCAGACCGGATCATTCCGCCTTCCGCAATCCACAACTCCGGTCAGGCCACGATCGCCTGACCGCCGGCTTTCTCGATCTTGGCCTTGGCCGAGCCGGAGAACTTGGCCGCGGTGACCTTCAGCGGGCGGCTGAGCTCGCCGTCGCCAAGAATCTTGACCGCCGTCTCGTCGGCCCGGATCAGCCCGTGGGCCGCCAGCACGCCGGCGTTCACCTCGGTGACAGCGGCATCGAGACCCGCGAGGGCGCCGATGTTCACGACCGGCAGTTCGGTCCGGAAATTGTAGTTGTTGAAGCCGCGATGCGGGAGCTTGCGGTACAGGGGCATCTGGCCGCCTTCGAAACCGGGGCGGATGCTGCCGCCGGAGCGGGCCGTCTGGCCCTTTCCGCCCTTCGTGCTGGTCTTCCCGTGGCCGCCGCCTTCGCCGCAGCCGACGCGCTTCTTCCGGTGCACCGCACCGGGGACATTCTTCAGTTCGTGGAGCTTCATGGTCTTGGTTTCCTCTTTGGCGCCCCGGCTCGCACCCGCGATGCCGGGACTCGGATATGAAATTCGGGGAACGAGCAGGGCCGGTACAAACCGGCCCCGCAGCGGATCAGGCGTTCTTCCGCAGGTTCGAGATGTCGTCCGCGAGCCGCAGCTTGCGCAGACCCTCGAGCGTCGCGTGCACGACCGCGATGTGGTTCGAGGAACCCATCGATTTCGTGAGGATGTTCTTGATGCCCGCGGCCTCGAGGACGGCACGCACGCCGCCACCGGCGATGAGGCCGGTACCCGGCGAGGCCGGCTTGAGCATCACGCGGCCGCCGTCGTACTCGCCCATCACGTCGTGCGGAATGGTGTCGCCCTTGAGCTTCACCGACACGAGGTGCTTGTGCGCGTTGGCCGTGCCCTTCTTGATCGCATCGGGCACTTCGTTGGCCTTGCCGTAGCCGATGCCGACCTTGCCCTTGCCGTCGCCGACGACCGCGAGCGCAGCGAAGCTGAACCGGCGGCCGCCCTTCACGACCTTGGCGCAACGGTTGATGAACACGACCTTCTCGATCATCGTCGGGCCGTCGGGCGCCGGCGACTCGCGGTTGTCGCGGCGCTGGCCGTCGCGACGCGGTCCGTCACGGCGGGGACCGCCGCGGTTGAACTGACGGGGTTCGCGGCGGGGCGTCGGCTGTTCGGTCGCGCCGGCTTCGGCGGTCGTGGCGGCTTCGGGAGCGCTGGCCGGAGTCGGCACAGGCTCGGAAGTGGGTTCGGTGCTCATGCGATGTTTTTAGAATTTGAGCCCGCCTTCGCGCGCGGCGTCGGCGAACGTTTTGACTTTGCCGTGATACGGCGCGCCGCTGCGGTCGAAGACCACGGCTTCGATGCCGGCGGCCTTCGCCTTGGCGGCGAACGCGGCCCCGAGCGTCTTCGCGCTCGCGAGGTTCGCCTTCAGCTTCTGCTTGCGCAGCTCGGGATCGAGGCTCGACAGGAAGACGAGGGTCTTCGCCGCGGTGTCGTCGATCGCCTGGGCGTAGATGTGCTTCGAGGTGAAGCGGACGCTCAGGCGCGGGCGCGCGGCCGTGCCATTGACCTTCTTGCGAATGCGCCAGCGGCGATTCTGCAACAAACGGGCTTTCGTGACAGTGTTCATGTGTGTGGCTCCCGGGCTTAGGCGACGGTCTTGCCTTCCTTGCGGCGGACGCGCTCGCCGACGATTCGCACGCCCTTGCCCTTGTACGGCTCCGGCGGATAGTAGCCGCGGATCTCGGCCGTCACGGCTCCGACGAGCTGCTTGTCCGCGCCTTCGACCTTCAGCTTGGTGCCGTCGGTCACGGTGACTTTGATCCCCTCGGGGATGTCCATCAGGATCGGATGCGAGTAGCCGAGCGCCAGGTCGAGCTGCTTGCCCTTGAGCGCGGCCTTGAAGCCGACGCCCTGGATCTCGAGATCCTTGCTGTAACCGTCGGTCACGCCCTTGACCATGCCGGCGACGACCGAGCGGGCCGTGCCGTACATCGCCTTCGCGAACCGGGAATCCTCGACCGGAGCGACGGTGACCTTCTTGTCGGCGATGGTGAATTTGACGACGGGAGCGAAGGCCTTTTGGACCTTGCCCTTCGGGCCCTCGACCAGGACGGTCTCGCCGGTGACGGTGACCTTGACCTTGTCAGGGATGGAAATGGGTTGTTTGCCGATACGGCTCATGACGGAAGATGGCTAGTGGCCAGTGCGTGGCGCGGGTTACCAGACGTTGCAGATCAATTCGCCGCCCGCCTTGTTGCGGCGGCAGTCGGCGTCCTTCATCAGGCCCTTCGAGGTCGACAGGATGCCGATGCCCAGGCCGTTGAGGACGCGCGGAATCTCGGTGTAGCGGAAATACAGCCGGCGGCCGGGCGTGGAAACGCGCTTCAGGCCGGTGATGGCGGGTGCGCCGTCGACATATTTCATCTTCACGACGAGGGTCTTGTGGCCCTGCGCATCGCTCGCCACGGAGTGGTCGGCAATGTAGCCTTCGGCCTTCAGAATGCCCGCGACGCTTTCCTTGAGTTTGGAGTGCGGGGCAATGCACTCGTCGAGGCGCGCCTTGCTGGCGTTGCGCAGGCGCGTGAGGAAGTCACTGATCGGATCGGTCATGGTGGATGTTTGGGCTGACGGCCGCGCGGGTCATATCCGACCCCCGTGGGCCAAAGGTTTTACCAGGAGGATTTGACGACGCCCGGGATCTTGCCCGCGAGCGCGAGCTCACGGAACGTGATGCGGGACACGCCGAATTTGCGGTTGTAGGCGCGCGGGCGGCCGCTGAGCGAGCAACGATTGCGGACGCGCACCGGCGACGAGTTGCGCGGCAGCTTCTGCAGCTTCTTCTGGGCGGCGTAGAACTGCTCGTCGGTCGTCGCCGGATTGGCGAGGGCCGCCTTCAACTCGGCCCGCTTGGCGGCGTACTTCGCGGCGAGCTTGATGCGCTTGTTGTTGCGCTCGATGGCAGAGGTTTTTGGCATTGCGGAATGTAGATTGCGGATGGCGGATCGGAAAGCGGACCGGAGGTTTGACGGCGGGCGGATCGTTCAATCCGCACTCCGCATTCCGAATTCCGCAATTGGAATCAGGCGGCGGCTTTCGGGGCGACGGGGTCGGTGCGGCGGAACGGCATCCCGAGCAGGCGCAGGAGCTCGCGCCCCTCGTCGTCGGACTGCGCGGTGGTCACGATCGTCAGGTCGAGACCGATGTGCTTCTTGACGTTTTCCACGGTGATTTCCGGGAAGATGGAGTGGTCGGTGATGCCGAGGTTGTAATTGCCCTGGCCATCGAGCTTCGACGGGACGCCGCGGAAGTCGCGGATCGTCGGCAGCGCCACGGCGAGGAGCCGGTAGAAGAATTCCCACATCGCGTTGCCGCGCAGCGTCACGTGGCAGCCCACGACCTGACCCTGCTTCAACTTGAAATTCGCGATCGCCTTGCGGGACTTCGCGAGCACGGGCTTCTGGCCGGCAATCGCGGCCACGTCGCGCTGGATGTCCGCGATCTGGTTCTTGTCCGCCTCGGCATCGATTCCCGTGTTGATCGAGATCTTCACGAGTTTCGGAACCTGATGCTTGTTCTTGTAGCCGCGGCTCTTGACGAGCTCGGGCACGACCTGCTCGAGGTAGGCTTTCTTGAGGGATGGAACGGTGCTCATGGAACGGGCCCGCGATTACCGACCGCAGGCGGATGAGGAATGGTGGTTAAAAGGGAAAAGGGTGGATTGGAGGGCCGAAGGTGCGGGGGAGCAAGGAGCAAGTGGCGGGGGCGGTTCGCGCCGGTTGAACCCGCGCCAGGTCCGCTCTTTGCATTCCCGTCCGCGCTTTACTTCTCCTCCGTCTTCTTCCGCCGCGGACTCGCGTCGAAGGTCTCCTTGAGCATCAGGTTCGAGACATGGATCGAACCTTCGCGCTCGGTGATGGCGCCTTGCGGATTCTGCTCCGATTTGCGCTCGTGGCGCTTGATCATGCCGACGCCCTCGATCCGGGCGCGCTGCTTGGCCGGAAGGAGCTCGATCACCTTGCCCGACTTTCCCTTCTGGGAGCCGGCGATGACGACGACCGTGTCGCCGCGTTTGATGTGAAACTTCTGCATGTTAGAGGACCTCCGGCGCGAGCGAGATGATCTTCATGAAGTTCTTCGCGCGCAGTTCGCGGGCCACCGGACCAAAGATGCGGGTGCCCTTGGGATTGTTGGTCGCGTCGATGATGACGATCGCGTTGCTGTCGAAGCGCAGGTAGCTGCCGTCGGAACGGCGGATGGGCGCCTTCGTGCGGACGACGACCGCCTTGGCGACCTCGCCCTTCTTCACGGTGGCGTCGGTCGTGCTTTCCTTGATGTGCACGGTGACGATGTCGCCGACGTGGGCGTAGGGCGTGTTTTGCCCCATGCGTTGGATGAGGGCGGCTTTGCGGGCGCCGGTGTTGTCGGCGACGTCGAGAATGGAGCGCAGTTGGATCATGGCAGGCCTCCGGTGCGTTGGGTTGGATTAATGGTTCAGGCCTTGCCCTCGGTCTGCACCGGGGCCTCGTTGGGCTTGGTCGTCTTGGTCGGGACGGTGGCGGCGACATCGGTCTCGGAGATCGCGGCGCCTTCGGCGGTCACGGCCTTCTGCACAATGGCGACGACGCGCCAGCGCTTCAGGCGGCTGATCGGACGGGTCTCCATGATTTCCACGGTATCGCCGAGCTTCGTCTCGTTCTTCTCGTCGTGGACGTGAAGGACGGTCTGGCGGTTCACGACCTTGTGGTAACGGGGATGCGGCGTCTTGAACGGGACAACGACCTTGATCGACTTGTCGCCCGAGCGGCTGGAGACGACACCGACGACGGTTTTGCGCGCGCTGCGCTGGCCAGGAGTGGCGGTGGACATTGGAATTTCGGATTTCGGATTGCGGATTGCGGAGTTCGGAGCGGCTTGGTCGCCGGCCGCGGTTCAATCCGCCAGCCGGCATCGCCGATCCGAAAGCGCGTTAAGCAGCGGCGGTGGCCTTGGCTTTCTTTTCGTTGCGGAGGGTTTCGAGGCGCGCGATGTCCTTGCGGAGCGTGCGCAGCTCGTGGGTCTTCTCGACCTGGCCGGTCTGCTTGCGCAGGCGGAGATGCAGCAGCTGGTCGCGGGTCTCGCGGAGCTTCGTGTCGATCTCGGAGGCCGAGAGTTCGCGGATTTCTTTGGAAGTCATGACGTGTCCGGTTGGCGGTTGCGACCTCAGCTCACGACGCCGTCACGCGTGATGAAACGGCAGTGGAACGGCAGTTTGGCGTCGGCGAGGCGGAAGGCCTCCTTGGCGATGGTGGCGGGAACGCCGGCGAGTTCGAAGAGGATGGCGCCGGGTTTGACGACCGCGACGTAGAACTCGACCGGGCCCTTGCCCTGGCCCATGCGGACCTCGGCGGGCTTCTTTGTGACCGGCTTGTGCGGGAAGACGCGGATCCAGAGCTTGCCCTTGCGCTTGAGGTGGCGGGAGATCGTGACGCGGGCGGCCTCGATCTGCTGGCCCGTCATCGGGCCGCGGGTGAGGGATTGGAGCCCAAATTCGCCGAAGGCGAGCGTGTTGCCGCGCTTCGCATTTCCAGCGCGGGAGCCTTTCTGCGATTTGCGATATTTGGTGCGGGCGGGAGCGAGAGCCATGGTGATTTTCGATTTTGAATTTTCGATTTTCGATTACCGATCCCCGATTTTCCGGCGCGCGGCGCCCAATCGAAAATCGAGAATCTAAAATCGAAAATTACATCAGCTGTTGTCGGACTCCTTTTTGCAGATCCAGCACTTGACGCCGATCTTGCCGTACACGGTGTGGGCCTCGGAGAAGCCGTAGTCGATGTTCTCGCGCAGGGTGTGCAGCGGAACGCGGCCCTTGCGCTGCCATTCGCGGCGCGCGATGTCGGCGCCGCCGAGGCGGCCCGAGCACTGGATGCGGATGCCCTCGGCGCCGAGCGCCATGGCCATCTCGACCGCCTTCTTCATCGCCCGGCGAAACGCAATGCGGCGTTCGAGCTGGAGCGCGACGTTCTCGGAAACGAGCTGCGCCTCGATCTCGGGCTTCTTGACCTCCTGGATGTCGAGGAGGATCTCCTTGCCCGTGATCTTCGCGAGCTCGGCCTTGATGTTCTCGACCTCCTGCCCCTTGCGGCCGATGACGATGCCGGGACGCGCGGTGTAGATCTTGACGCGGACGCGGTTCGAGGCGCGCTCGATGAAGATGCGCGGCACGGAGGCCTGCTTGAGCTTCTCCATGAGCTTCTCACGGATGACCTGGTCCTCGTGGAGCAGCTTGCTGAAATCCTTCTTGTTCGCGTACCAGCGGGACTGCCAGTTGCGGCGAACGGCGAGACGGAAACCGATCGGATTGGTTTTTTGGCCCATGGAAGTGAATTAGGAGTTGGTTTCGCCGTCGGTGAGGACGATGCGGATGTGGGACATCTTCTTGCGCCGGGGGGCGGCCGAACCGCGCGCCGCGGCCTTGAACCGCTTCAGCACCGGGCCGTTCTCGATCAGCGCAAACTTCACCGTGAGCGAGTCGGCGGACAGGTTGTTGTTGTTCTCCGCGTTCGCGATGGCGCTCTTCAGCGTCTTGGCGATCAGCCGCGCGGACTTGCGCGGGATGAGGGTGAGATAGTCGACGGCATCCGAAGCCTTGCGGCCCTGGATCGTCCGGGCGACTTCGCGCACCTTCTTGGGTGACATGCGCGCGTAGCGGGTGAGTGCTTGAACTTCCATGGTGGTGGTGAGGATTCCGCCGCGGGATTCCCGGCGGCGATAGTAGCGGGACCGGAGGCCCCGCCCTACCCTTTTGGTTTCAGTTTCGGTGTCTAAATTTCAGCGTTTCAGTTTTCGAGTCTCAGCCTTTCAGCTTAGATCTCCTTGCGGGTCATGCCGCCGTGCGCCTTGAACGTGCGGGTCGGCGCAAATTCGCCGAGCTTGTGACCGACCATGTTCTCCGTGACGTACACGGCGACGAAAGCCTTGCCGTTGTGCACGCTGAAGGTCTGGCCGACGAAGTCGGGGGTGATGGTCGACCGGCGGGACCAGGTCTGGATGGGTTTCTTCGTGCCGGACTTGACCGCCTTCTCGATCTTCTCGAGCAGGTGATAGTCGACAAAGAAACCTTTTTTGATGGAACGTGCCATGGTTCGAAATCGCTAGGGTTACTTCTGGCCGCGGGGCTTGCGACCGTTGTGATGGACGATGATCTGCGCGTTCGAGGGCTTCGAACGGCGGCGCGTCGGGAAGCCCTTCGCGAGCTGGCCCCACGGGGAGACGAGCTGCTGCCGGCCGCCACCACCCTTGGATTTGCCCTGGCCGCCACCGTTCGGGTGGTCGACCGGGTTCATCGCCATGCCGCGGACCGTCGGACGGATGCCGAGCCAGCGCTTGCGTCCGGCCTTGCCGAGGGACTGCAGGTTGTGGTCGCCGTTGCCGACTTCGCCGATCGTCGCCCGGCACTTTGGGTTGACGAACCGCAGTTCGCCCGAGGGCATCTTGAGGGTCGCCTGGCCGTTCTCGACCGCGACGAGCTCGAGGCCCGCGCCGGCGCTGCGCGCGATCTGCGCGCCCCGTCCGGGGACGAGCTCCACGCAGTGGAGCCGGGTCGACGGCGGGATGATCTCCAGCGGGAAGTTGTTGCCGGTCGTGTAGTCGTTGGTCGTCGCCTTGTTCGAGGCGAAGATCGTGTCACCGACCTTCAGGCCCTTCGGGGCGAGGATGTACCGCTTCTCGCCGTTCTGGTACGCGATCAGCGCCAGGTTGGCGGTCCGGTTCGGATCATACTCGATCGCCTGCACCTTGGCGGGGATGTCGAGGATGTCGCGTTTGAAGTCGATGACGCGGTACAGGCGCTTGTGGCCGCCGCCGCGATGGCGCGTGGTGACGCGACCGTAGACGTTGCGGCCGCCGCTCTTGCCGTGCGACTCGAGGAGCGTGCGCTCCGGACGCTTCTTGGACAGCCCCTCGGAACGGTTCAGCTGGGTGAAGCGACCGGCGGCGGTCAGGGGACGAAAGGATTTGATGGCCATGTTGGGTTTCTCCGGGTTGGCGGACGCGTCAGAGCAGCTCGATCTTGTCGCCGGTCTTCAGCGTCACGATCGCCTTCTTGTAATCGGACCCGACGCTGGGGCGGCCCTGGCGGCTGCGCTTGTTCTTGCCCCGGTAGTTCATCACGTTCACGCGCCGCACGGTCACCTTGAAGGTGTCCTCGACCGCCTGCGCGATCTGGTGCTTGTTGGCGTGGCCGTGGACCTCGAAGGTGTACTGGCCGAGCTCGGAGGAAAGCTTGTTGGATTTTTCCGAGAGGCGGACGAGTTTGAGGATCTTGTCGGCTTGCATTAGTTCTTACCTCCGTTGACGCGGCTGAGGATCGCCTCGAGCGCCTTGGTGCTGACGATGATCGTCGCGTGCTGCGCGAGATCGAGGGTGTTGAGCTTCGCGGCCTCCTGAAGCGAAACGCGTCCGAGATTGCGCGAGGCGCGGGTGGTCCCGGCGGCGAACGGCGCGTCCACGAGGAGCACGCGGCCCTTCGGGGCGATCCGGCCGACGACCTGGTTCATCGCCTTGGTCTTCGCCGCCTTCGTGTCGAAGGCCTCGATGACCGCGAGTTCGCCGGCCGTCGCACGGTCGAAGAGCGCCCGGCTGAACGCCAGTTGCTTCACCTTCGCGTTGACCTTCTTCGAGTAGTCGCGGGGTTTCGGGCCGAAAACGACGCCGCCACCGCCCCACAGCGGCGAACGGGTCGAGCCCGCGCGCGCGCGGCCGGTGCCCTTCTGGCGCCACGGCTTCTTGCCGCCGCCGCGGACCTCGCCACGGGTCTTCGTCGAATGCGTGCCCTGGCGATTGTTCGCGTTGATCGCGACGATGACTTCCTTGACCGCCTGGAGGCCCTTGTCGCCTTCAAACGTCGGCAGGCCGAAGTCCTTTTCGGTGCTCGTCGTGCCGTCGGGGGAGAAAACTTTGAGTTTCATGTCTGCTGGGTCTCCGGGTTATTTCTTCGCCGCGGCGGGCTTGGCGGCGGGAGCCGCGGCCTTTTTCGGCTGCTCGGCGGCCGCGGACGCGGCGGCCGGCGCATGGATGGCGCGCTGGCCCTTGATCGCGGTGCGGACGATCACGTCGTCGCCGTTGGCGCCGGGGATCGCTCCCTTCACGAGCAGCAGATTCTTCTCGGCGATGACCTTCACGATCCGGAGATTCTGGACCGTGCGGCGCTCGCTGCCCATGTGGCCCGGCATCGACTGGTTCTTCCAGGACCGGCCGGGAGTCTGGCGCATGCCGATCGAACCGATCCGGCGGTGGAACATCGAGCCGTGGGCGGCGGGGCCGCCGTTCACGCGCCAGCGCTTCACCACGCCCTGGAATCCCTTGCCCTTGGTCACGCCGATCACGTCGACCAGCTGGCCCTCGGTGAACGAGGTGGCGGTGACGACATCGCCGACCTTGAGCGTCGGGGCATCCTGGAGGCGAACCTCGGCGAGCACCCGCGGGGCGGCCTCGAGGGAGGCCTTCTTCGCATGGCCGAGCTCGGCCGCGGAGGTGTTCTTGGACTTCTTCGTCGTGAAACCGATCTGGACGGCATTGTAGCCGTCGGTTTCAACGGTCTTGACCTGGACCACGGTGCAGGGTCCGGCTTCAACCACGGTGACGGGAACGAGCGCGTTTTGCGCATCGTACACCTGCGTCATTCCGAGTTTCCGACCTAAAATTTCGGAGATCATAGGCTAAGCGGTAGGTGGATGGTTTTCCGTTTAACGGACCTACTTTAGCGAGGCCTGGCGGTGCCCGAGGGCACACAGGCAACAGCTAACTGTAGAGGAACGAAATCCGGGTTCTAAAGGTTTTGAGTGGTGATTGATTTCGGAGGGCGCACTTCGCGAGAGGCGGTCACGCCCGGCCGAACGGAGGAGGGTCAGACGTTGATCGTGATGTCGACGCCCGACGGCAGGTTGAGCTTCTTCAACTCGTCGACCGTCTGGGCGGTCGGCTCGATGATGTCGATGAGCCGCTTGTGCGTGCGGGTCTCGAACTGCTCCATCGACTTCTTGTCGACGTGCGGCGAGCGGTTCACGGACAGCTTCTCGATGCGGGTCGGCAGCGGAATCGGGCCCGAGACACGGGCGCCGGAGCGCTTCGCGGTTTCGACGATGTCCTGCGCCGACTGGTCGATCACGCGATAGTCGAAGCCCTGGAGTTTGATGCGAATTCGTTGGCCTTTCATGGCGAAAAAAGAACGGGGGGTTAGGTACGCGCCGGGGCCTTCGAGGAGGTCTCGACGATCTTGGCGAGGAGCGAATTCGGCACCTGCTCGAAGTGCGACGGCGTGATCGAGGCGGACGCGCGGCCCTTCGAGAGCGAGCGGATGTCCGTGACGTAACCGAAGAGCGTCTCGAGCGGGACGTGCGCGTTGATGATGCACGCGCCGGCCTTGTTCTCCATTCCCTGGATCGAACCACGTCGGCGGTTGATGTCGCCCATCAGGTCGCCCTGGTATTCCTCCGGGGTCGTGACTTCGACGCCCATGATCGGCTCGAGCAGGATCGGATTGGCCTTCTTCATCGCGTCCTTGAAGGCGAAGATGCCGGCCATCTTGAACGCGAGTTCCGACGAGTCGACCTCGTGGAAGGAACCGTCGACGATCCGGACCTTGACGTCCACCACCGGGTAACCGGCGACGACGCCATTGTTCGCGCCCTCGAGGATGCCGTCGGTCGACGGCTTGATGAATTCCTTCGGAATCGTGCCACCGACGATCTCGTTGATGACCTCGATGCCCTTGCCCTTCTCGTTCGGCTCGATCTTGACGAGGACGTGGCCGTACTGGCCCTTGCCGCCCGACTGGCGGATGAACTTGCCCTCGCCGTCGGCCATCTTGACCACGGTCTCGCGGTAGGCGATCTGCGGCTTGCCCGCGGTCGCCTCGACCTTGAACTCGCGCTTCATGCGGTCGCGGATGATGTCGAGGTGAAGTTCGCCCATGCCGGCGAGAATCGTCTGGCCGGTGTCGGGATCGGTCTTGACGCGGAGCGTCGGATCCTCGGCCACGAGACGCTGGAGCGCGGTGCCCATCTTCTCCTGGTCGCCCTTCGAATTCGGCTCGATCGACATCGAGATGACGGGCTCGGGGAAGGACGGCGGCTCGAGGCGGATGTCGTAATCCTCGTCGCACAGCGTATCGCCGGTGATGACGTCCTTGACGCCGACCAGCGCGCAGATGTCGCCCGAATAGGCGTGGTCAATTTCCTCGCGGTCGACCGCGCGCATGAGGACGAGGCGCGAAACGCGCTCGCTGCGGCGGGTGCGCGGATTGTAGAGCGACATGCCCTTCGTGATCTTGCCGGTGTAGACGCGGTAGAACACGAGCTTGCCGACAAACGGGTCCGTCCAGAGCTTGAACGCGAGGCCCGCCAGCTTGCTCTTGTCGTCGACCACCGCCGAGACTTCCTTGCCATCGCTGTCCTGGCCGGTCATCGGCGGAACGTCGATCGGGCTCGGCAGGTAATTGACGACGCAGTCGAGCAGGCGCTGCACGCCCTTCTTCTTGAACGCGGAGCCGGGAATGACACCCGTGAACTTGAGCGAGATCGT